>JBIOTX010000238.1:0-8484 GCA_044866315.1 Thermoanaerobaculia bacterium
CACAGGAGTCCCGGACGAGTCGCCCAATTCACCCTGACGATCGCGGCAGTCCACTGCGACGACCGGCACCGCTCCCCCCGCGATCTCCCCGAGACTCCGGGCGACTCGCACAGGAATCCCGGACGACTTCGCCAATTCACCCTGACGAGAGCGACAATCCACTCGGACGACAGGCGCCGTCTCCACGGAGGAAGACCCCCGTGCCTAGATACGCCGCATCTCGAAGAGGGACGATTTGCCTAACGACGCCGCTCGATGTGCATATCGGCAGGGAGCGAGGGGCCTCGTGTCGCGCGCATTGCGCGGGTCGACAGATGAGACGGTGCGGGTCGACGGAGAGGATTGGGCAGGTCGCCGGGGAGAATTGTCCTGGTCGACGGCCGGATTGTGTGAGTCGACAGGGAGACGGGGCGTACCGTCATGTTGGATTGTGCGAGTCGTCAGAGAGGACTGCCAGAGTCTACAGAAAGGACTGTGCGAGTCGACGCAAGCGCTGGCCGTATCGTCGTGGCGGATTGTGCCGAGCCCTACCGATCATCTGACGGGAACGCTCCGGACCGCCGGCGTGTTCAGGATCACGACTTGCACCGCGCCGTCACTTCGATGAATCGCCGCCGCCTCATCGCCGCCCTCTGGATCGCGGGATCGACGGTTCCGCTCCTCCTGGCGACGGTCTTCGTGTTCGGCTGCTGCGTGCTGCCGTTCCACCAGATCGCACACAAGCTGATGCCGATCTGCGAGATGGCGGCCACGATCATGCGCGGGCATCACGGCGGCCACGAGCACGACCACGACGCGACCCCGCCGCCGGCGCGCGAGAAGCAGGAGCCGGTCAAGCGCATGGTCACGGAAGTGCCGAGCGTGTTCCGGCTCGCCGTGGTCGCGGCGGAGTCCGTATTCACGCCGAACGCCACGACCGGCTATCGCAGCTTCATCAGCCTAGGCGCCACGCGCTGCGATCAGGACGTGGGGCTGCACGTGCTCGTCGAAACCTTCCTCATTTGATCCCGCCTCCACTCGGCGCACTTTGCGCGCGTCGCGGGCCCCACGTGTGCCCGCCGGCCGCCCCTTCCCGTGCGCTGCTCCCCGCCTCCACTGATCGATCGCTGGAAGGAGTCTTCCCATGAAACGTCCTCTGGGCATGAACCAGATCATGCGCGGCCTGTTCTTGGTCGCGCCGGCGCTCTTTCTCCTGGCCTGCGGAGGAGACCAGAGCATGGCCTCGAAGAGCGCCGCGGCGTACCGCGAGGCACAGGCGAAAGGCGTCCCCGTCGGCGGAGGCCACGAGCACGGCGGGCATGAGGCCGCGACGGCGACGGGTGGCACTGTGGAGATGCATCACCCCACGCATGGAACGGGCGTGGACGCTCACGCCGGTCACGCCGGAGGAGACGCGGCCGTGGATCATCACGCGCATGGTGCCGCCGCAGCCGTCGATCACGCGGCGATGGGCCACGGTACCGCCGGGCACGCGCAACACGGGGCGGCGAGCCACGCGAGCGGCGGACATCAAGGACACGAGTCCGGCCCAGGGACGCAGATGGACCACGCCCAGCACGCAGCGCCCGGCGCGGCAGCCGACCCGCACGCCGGGCACGCGATGACCGGCGCGGCGCCGGCGCCGATTGCCGCGAGCGCACCGCGATCGAGCTCCGAGATGCGAAGCGTTCAACCGTCGTCGACGCTGCAGCCGGACGTCTTCGACGCCCCGGCCGCGAGCTCCGTCGCCGAGGCGGCGAAGGCGACGCAGGGCGGCGGACATGAAGGACATCCGATGCGCGGCATCACCCCGGGCGCCGATCGGGAGAACCCGCCCACGCCGATGCCGGCAACGCGCGACCGCAAGAAGAATTGAAGAAGAGGATGTATCGATGAAGCACAGCAAGACGATTCTCGCCGCGCTCGCGACAGTCGCGCTGGCGGGCTGCGCGAGCGTCCCCCGCGACGCCGGCGCGGATGACGTGCAACGGGCCATCAAAGAGCGCGGAAGCCCGCCCATCGAATGGAGAGCGCAGCCGGCCACCGCCGACGACGAGCGCATCGCGGCGCTCCTGCAGGGCGAGCTGACGGCCGAGGAAGCGGTGGCCGTGGCCATGCTCAACAACCCGCGCCTGCAAGCCACGCTCGCGGAGCTGGGAATTGCGCGCGCGGATCTGATCGAGGCGAGCACGATCACCGATCCGATCTTCGAGCTCGAGATCCGCTATCCCGGCGAGCCGTATCACCCCTACGAGCTGCGGCTCGCCCAATCGCTGATCGAGTTGATCCAGCTCCCGCGCCGCCGCGCCCTCGGTCGCACGGCCTTCGACGCCGCGCAGATGCGCGTCAGCTCCGAGGTCCTACGCTTCGGCGCCGAGGTCCGTTCCGCCTATTACGATCTCCTCGCGGCAACGCAGCACGTGGCGCTGACAACCCCGGCGACTGGTCCTTCCACTGCCACAAGACCCACCACGTGATGAATCAGATGGGACACGACCTGCCGAACCTCCTGGGCATCGATCCCTCCAGCACGCAGCAGCGCCTCGATCAGCTCGTGCCGGGCACGATGGTCATGGGCGCGAACGGCATGGGCGAGCACGCCGACCACCAGGGGATGATGGCCATGCCCCGCAACAGCATCCCCATGCTCGGCGGGCAGGGCCCGTACGGCAACATCGACATGGGCGGCAGTTCACGCTCGTGAAGGTGCGTGACGACATGGACTACGCGCGCGATCCGGGCTGGTACGAGCAGCCGCCCGGCACGGCGGCGCGGAAGGTGAGCCCATGAAGCGCGCGGTCGTGATCGCCTTTGCCTGTCTGGTCGTTCTTCTCCTGGTCGGCGGGCTGGCGTTCGCCTCGATGATTCGCCGCGGCTTCAGCGCCCACGACGAGCCGTCGCGGATCGAGGCGTCGATGGCTCGAGCCATGCGGCATTGGGCCGTGCCGTCCGATCTACGCGAGGCGAAGAATCCCGTGCCGCTCACGCCCCAGGTGCTCGCCGAGGCCCGCGCGCACTTTGCGGATCACTGTGCCTCCTGCCACGGCAATGACGGCAAGGGCGGGGGCATGGCTAAACAGATGTACCCGAAGGCGCCGGACATGACCCGGCAGGCCACGCAATCCCTCTCCGACGGCGAGCTGTTCTCGATCATCGAGAACGGCATCCGGCTCACCGGGATGCCGGGCTTCGGCAGCGGCACGGCGGAGTCGGCGTACGGCAGTTGGAGTCTGGTGCACTTCATCCGGCATCTGCCGAAGCTGAAGCCGGAGGAGCTCGCGGAGATGGAAAAGCTCAATCCGAAATCACCGGCGGAGTGGCGGCAGATGCAGGAGGAAGAGGCGTTTCTGGCCGGCGACGGCGCCGCAACCCCTCACCACCACTGAAAGGACCTGAACCAGCAATGCGGAAACTCATCCTCTCCTCGCTCCTCCTCGTCGTGGCCCTCGACGCCTTCGGTCACGCCGGAGAGGCGCACACCTACATGGGAACCGTCACCACGATCCACGACGACGGATCGTTCATGCTCGAGAAGACCGACGGCAAGACCATGGATGTCCAGGTCTCGAAGGACACCGCCTACCTGCACGCGAACGGTACGAAGGCGAACCGCGCCGAGCTGACGGCAGGCAAGCGCGTCGTCGTGACGATCGCGAAGGACGGAAAGACCGCAACCAGGATCAAGCTCGCGGCGGCGAGGCCTGAGAAGTGACGCCGTTCATTCCACCGGCTCGACGTCGGCGGTTCGGACCACGAGCAGGAGCCGGACGGATTCCGCGATGCCTGCCGTAATGACGAACGGACGGTCCGAGGCAACGAGTGCCGCTTCGCCGGGCTTCAACGCCAGCGACTCGGAGTCGAACGCGAGCTGCGCGTGTCCCGAGACCGCGTAGACCATCGTTGCCGACAGGTCGAGCGCTGGCGGATCATCAATGCGTCGAGTGCGCGCTATATCCGTCTGTCGCTCCATGGCTACCGGTTCCGGATCATCGGCATGGACGGCGGTCTGATCGAAGCGCCCGTTGAAGTGACGGAAATGCTGCTCCCACCGGCCGACCGCGTCGACCTGCTCGTCGGTCCTTTCGAAGAGGGTGAGACGCTGACGATCGAATCGCTCCGCTATCTCCGCAGCACCATCAAAATGCGCGGCAACGAGCGGTTCGGCACGCTGAAGGTTGGAACGGAGAAGCCGTCGCGCGCCGCGATCCCGCGACGCCTGCGCACGATCGAACCGCTCGCCAGCGCGGACGCGACGCCGAACAAGAAGGTGAAGTTCAGCGTCGGTATGAGCCTGCGCCACGGTCTCGACTTCCTCGTCAATGGCGAGACTCACCACCACGACCAGCCGGTGAAGGTCGGCCAGCTTCAGGTGTGGGACGTCGTGAATGCCTCCCTCATGGATCACCCGTTCCACCTGCACGGCTTCTTCTTCCAGGTCCTGTCGATCAACGGCAAGGCGCCGCAGTTCCGCTCCTGGGAGGACGTCGTCAACCTTCCGCCGCGCAGCACCGTGCATCGCCTGGATGCCGGAAGATCGGCCGGGGAGCTGGATGTACCACTGCCACATCCTCGAACACCACGAAGCCGGCATGATGGGACACTTCGAAGTCGTGCGGTGATGGACATCGATTCGCACTTGGACGCGGCCACGGCAACGTGGCCGCATCGCGTTTTTGCCTGTAAGAAACCTGCGCCGCGTGCGTTCGCCTCTTCGGAGGAACGAAGCCATGACCACCGCCTCAGTAGCGCTGCTTTCGATCGCTGCGATGCTCTCGATGGATGCGTCCACGATTCCGGGGTATCAGCCTCGCCTCGGCCGGTCTCGTCCTGTGATCGTGGTGCTCGGCGACAATGCCGCGACGGAGACGACCGACTACGTCGTGCCCTACGGCATCCTCGCGGAGTCGGGCGTCGCGGAAGTCCTCGCGCTCTCGACGGAACCGGATCCGATCCAGATGCAACCGGCGTTGCGCTTCCGCGTACACGCCACGATCCGCGAATTCGATGCCCGGGTTCCCCTCGGCGCGGACTACGTGATCGTTCCGAACATCTACGGCTCGCCCTCACCGCCGATTTGCATTCCCGGACGCGGAGGTCGTGGGCATACTCGGTCGCCGATTCGACCGACGCGATTCCGACTCGACGCGGCCTGACACTTCTTCCCGATCGGAGCAGCGAGGAAGGCCTGGCCATGGTGACGCTCCCCGATGAAGTGCCGCCGGCGCAAACGCTCGATCGCGCGCTCGTCGGAATCGAAGAGCGTTACGGCGAACGGACCGTGGCTTTCGTCGCGGTACAGATCGAATATCCGTGGCCCAGATAAACCCATGATTCAATCAGACAGGAGGTCAGCCGTGGCCCTCGAATGGAGCGATTCTCTGGACACGATGGATTGGGACGAGTTGTCGAACCTCTATCGAATTGCGCCGCTCGGCAACAAGCAAGCGGCCGACTTGAAAGTTGTCTTCACCAACAGCATGTATCGAACCTTCGTGCGCGAGGATGGGATCCTCATCGGCGCAGGGCGCGCGGTCGCAGACGGCATCGATGTTTCGTACCTCGCCGACATCGCTGTGCATCCCGACCCTCAGGGCCGCGGCCTCGGCAAGGAGATCGTCTCGCGCTTGCGGGAGCTATCCAGCCACCACAAGAAGATCATCCTCTACGCAGCGCCGGGCAAGGACACGTTCTATCTCAAGCTGGGCTTCAAACGGATGCTCACCGCGATGGCGATCTTCCAGGACCAGCAGCAGGCGGTGGAGACGGGGTTGGTCGCCGACGCGTGAGCGTCAGTGATGATGCCCCGCACACCCGTCGCCTTCGTCCCGCACGAGCACTCCAGACATCCGTGATCGGCGCACGTGCCGCAGGAGACCTTGACCTGCTTGCGCGAGCGCCTCGCGCGCGCGGAACACCCGCACCGAGGCGTTGTTCGGGGTGATTTACTTCTGCTCCCGCTCCTGCAGACGACATTCGATGCGGGCTCGAACACGACCAGCTGCGCCTGCTCGACCGCCTGCTGAGTACTCGCGGCCGCGCATTGGAGACCCTGCTGGCCCCCAGGAATGCCCCGCGTATGGGGCCGGCAGGGTGAATCAGGGATAGCTCGTCAGCTCGAGATCATTCACCCCGCGGTGATGGCGCACGTCGCGGGGCTGGCTCTCGAAGATGTAGACCTCCGCGCCCACCGGCACTTCCTTCCAGAGCAGGGCGATCATCTTGTTCGGCAGGCGGATGCAGCCGTGGGAGGCGCGCCGGCCGATGGACTTCGGGTCGTTCGTGCCGTGGATCATCACCCGCTCGCCGAGGTCGAGGGCGTACTTGCCCATGGTTCCCTTCTCCACCCGGAGCGGAGAGTCGGGCGGAGGGATCGGCTTGCCCTCCTCGACGAAGGCCCAGTCCGGCTTGTTCCAGACCGGATCCTTGATCTTCCGGACGACGGTGTGCCTCCCGCGCGGGGTGCGGAACCACCACACCTTCCGCCCCTTGCGGAGGACCTTGTCCGAGCCGGTGGCGGCGCTCGACTTCATGACCAGCACGCCATCGCGGAACAGGTAGGCCTGATTGGTGGAGACGTCGATCGTCACGACCGTTCCCGCGCGCGGCGCCTCCGGTGGGAGTCCCTCCACGCCCCAGATCGACGCGAGCAGCATCGCCACGAGCCCGAGAGTCATTGCGAATAACTCTTACAAACTCGGGGCCAGCCGCGGGGACCCCGGTCACTGCCCCGCGAACTGTTTCCCCATGAGCCGTTCCAGCTCGGCGAGGAGGCGCGCGTTCGTGCCGAGGTAGATCACCAGCGTCGAGCCGCGGCGGAAGAAGTGCGGCGGGGCGATCCAGAGCGGCATGGAGGTGCCGATGGCGCCGTTCGGTCGGACCTTCGCGGCATCGGCGGCGGCCGCCTCCTCGCTGGAGTACGCATAGACCTGCAGGTCGTCTCCCTCGACGCGGTAGACGCGCGCGGGAACGGTGAAGAAGGTCTGTTCGATGGGGCCCAGGTCCTCCACGCGCAGTCCGGCGGCGCGGAGCTCGTCGGGGATCGATCCGCGCGACCCGGCGGCGGAGTGCGGCTGCGTCGACGCGGGTGCGCAGGCGAGAGCGAGCAGGGAGAGAAAAGCGAGCGTACGCATTCCACGAATGATGCCGCCGGGCGCGACGCGAGCGCCCGGGCGGCAAGGAAACGATGCGGGAGCTTCAGCGCTGCCGCGGCCCATGTTCGGGAGCGGCGCGCTCGGGATCGGCCCAGCGGACGAAGGTGAACATCGCCCGGTCGCCGAGGTCGAGACGGAAGCCGATGGCCCGGCCCTGGGGGTCGAACTCGAACGGCGTGCCCCACTGCCACGGCTCGGTGTAGTCGTCATCCGCGTCGGCGGCAACGCTGGTGTCGCCCAGGAGCGAGTAGCTGCTCGGCGGGAGCATGGCACCGTAGTGGTGCTGGGTCAGCAGCTGGTCGAAGTCGTGCTGGTTCGGACCGGTACTGGTCCAGTCGCTGTTGCTGGTGTTCTGGTAGTAGTCCATGCAGGTGTTCTGAGAGCTGCCGTTCTCGGAGGTGTGGCCGAGCCCGAAGTCGTGGCCCACTTCCTGGCACATCACGTGGCGCTTCTCCGTGTTCGGATAGCTGCCGGTATTGAAGTAGGTGTCGTTCACCTTGGTCGTGGCCCAGGCGATGTGGTTGTTGCTGCCGAGACTGATCTGGGCCAGACCGAGCCAGCCGTTCGCGCCGTAGGTGTAGTTGCAGACCCGGATCGCGCCGGAGACCGCGGCGCAGGTGCTCCTGCTGGCGGTGGAGAACGTGCGGGTCAGAGTCAGAACGGCCGAGTCGTTCCAGCCGCGGCGGTTGGCCGTATTCGGATTGGCCGGGTCGCCGAACAGCGCCTTGGAGAGGTGATCGGACCAGTTGGTGTTGGTGGTGGCGGTGGTGTCATAGACGGTGATGTTTGCCGCGCAGGTGGAGCAGGAACGGCCCCAGTGATAGCTGCCCCAGCCGTGGCTGGCGAACGCGGGGGCCACCCCCAGGACGAGAACAACGAACGAGGCGACGAGAGAGAGTCGTTGGCGCATGATCGTACCTTCCTCCTGTTTGTGTTTTGGTTCGCGCGAATGGCCGTTCGAACCGCAAACGATCTGCCGTCCCCCTGCGAAAGCGAATTGTTGTGCGGAAAGGCTTTATACGGATGAGTCCCGCTGCACGGCGGGTCAATCTCTAAGCTGCGAAGAGGTCCTCTGACCCACCGTCGGGTCAGTTTCGTACCGACGTGCGGCAAAAAAGCAAAAAGGGCGAGGCCGCAAGGCCTCGCCCTTTTCGGGGCAATTCGAAGAGGGAGCCCGGATCAGTTCTGGCGGTCGTGGTCCGGAGTGGTGCCGAAATCGGGCTCGATCGGCGCCCAGAAGACGTGCGTCCAGTGATCCTCACCGGCGTGATCCGGAGCCGGCAGGACGAACAGGTTCGGGCGGCCCTTGCCGTCGAAGCGGACGGGCATGCCCCACTGGCCGGCGTCGGCGAGA
>JBIOTX010000239.1:0-21162 GCA_044866315.1 Thermoanaerobaculia bacterium
TCCCTCGCTCCGCTCGGGATGACACAAAGAAAAAGGGCGAGCCTTTCGGCTCGCCCTCACTGGCTACTGGCTACTGGCTACTGGCTACCGCTTAGTACATCCCACCCATGCCGCCGCCCATTCCGGCGGCACCGCCGGCGTCCTTCTTCTCGTCTTCCTTGATCTCGGAGACGAGGGCCTCGGTGGTGAGCATGAGGCCGGCGATGGACGAGGCGTTGAGCAGGGCCTGCTTGGTGACCTTGGCCGGGTCGATGATGCCCGCCTCGATCATGTCCGCCGGCTGCTCGGTGCGGGCGTCGAAGCCGTAGGTGCCGCCCTTCGTCTTCACGTCGTTGAGGAGCACCGACGGCTCCAGACCGGCGTTGAAGATGATCTGGCGGAACGGCTCCTCGAGCGCGCGCTTGATGACGTTCACGCCCACGCGCACGTCGCCCTCGGCCTTGACCTTCTCCACGGCCTCCTGGGCCCGGAGCAGGGCCACGCCGCCGCCCGGGACGATGCCCTCTTCGACGGCCGCCTTGGTGGCATGCATGGCGTCCTCGACGCGGGCCTTCTTCTCCTTCATCTCCGTCTCGGTCGCGGCGCCGACCTTGATCACGGCCACGCCGCCGACGAGCTTGGCCAGGCGCTCCTGGAGCTTCTCGCGGTCGTAGTCGGAGGTCGTGTCCTCGATCTGCTGCTTGATCTGCTTCACGCGCCCGTAGATCGCTTCCTTGCGAGCCTTGTCATCGGTGTCGGTGACCAGGGTGGTGTTGTCCTTGTCGATGGTGACGCGCTTGGCATCGCCGAGGTCTTCCCACTTCACGTTCTCGAGCTTCACGCCGATGTCCTCGGAGATCAGCTTGCCGCCGGTGAGGATGGCGATGTCCTCGAGCATGGCCTTGCGGCGATCGCCGAAGCCCGGGGCCTTGACGGCGGCGACGTTGAGGGTGCCGCGGAGCTTGTTGACGACGAGCGTGGCCAGGGCCTCGCCCTCGACGTCCTCGGAGATGATGAGCATCGGCTTGCCCTGGCGGGCGACCTGCTCGAGGATCGGCAGGAGGTCCTTCATCGACGAGATCTTCTTCTCGTAGATGAGGATCTTGGCGTTCTCGAGGACCGCCTCCATGCGCTCCGGATCGGTGACGAAGTACGGCGAGAGGTAGCCGCGATCGAACTGCATGCCCTCGACGACCTCGAGGACGGTGTCCAGGCCGCGGGCCTCTTCGACGGTGATGACGCCGTCCTTGCCGACCTTCTCCATGGCCTGGGCGATGATGCCGCCGATCTCCTCGTCGTTGTTCGCGGAGATGGTGCCGATGTGCTGGATGTCCTTGCCCTCGACCGGGCGGGAGAAGCTCTCGATGTGCTCGACCGCGGCCTTCACGGCGAGCTCGATGCCGCGCTTGATCTCCATCGGGTTCGCGCCGGCGGTGACGTTCTTCACGCCCTCGCGGAAGATGGCCTGGGCGAGCACGGTCGCCGTGGTGGTGCCGTCACCGGCGATGTCGGAAGTCTTCGAGGCGACCTCGCGGACCATCTGGGCGCCGGCGTTCTCGAGCTCGTCCTTGAGCTCGATCTCCTTGGCCACGGTCACGCCGTCCTTGGTGATCGTCGGCGAGCCGAACTTCTTCTCGATGACCACGTTGCGGCCCTTGGGGCCGAGGGTGACCTTCACCGCGTCGGCGAGCTTGTTCACGCCGCGCAGGATGGCCTGACGGGCGTCTTCACTGTACGTAATGCGCTTTGCCATGGGTTATCCCTCCACAACCGCGAGCACTTCGTCCTCGCGGAGAATCGTGTACTCGACGTCGTCGATCTTGATGTCGGTGCCGGAGTACTTACCGATCAGGACGGTGTCGCCCTTCTTGACGTCGAGCTTGACCCGGTTGCCCTGCTCGTTGAACTTGCCCTCGCCGACGGCGATGACCTCGGCCTCCTGCGGCTTCTCCTTCGCCGTGTCGGGGATGATGATGCCGCCGCGGACCTGCTCCTTGGCTTCTTTGCGCCGGACGACGATGCGGTCGTGCAGCGGGCGGAGCTTCACTTCGGTTGCTACTGCCATGGACATTTCTCCTTTCCTGTCAATGAGTTGGAGGATTTCGCGAGAGGAGCTCTCGCAAGCTTTCTCTGGTTTCTGGGGGTTGAGTTGTTAGCACTCAACCCGCGCGAGTGCTAAACGATAGGACGGGTTTTTTATTCTGTCAAGGTGGAGGGCATTCGCTCACGGCTGCGGCGGGTTGGTGGAGGGGATGAGGCGGATGATCGGCAGCCGCTCGTAACGCAATGCGCGCGGGGTGCCGCCGACTGGCGGCACCCCGCGCCGGCCTCACGCGAACGCGTAGACGTGGGGAGGCTCGGAATGACCCGGATCGGCATGCAGGCCGCCCGCGGGTGTCGAGTAATGTTCCCCCGAGGGCATGATCCGGCCGGTAATGGAGAAGGTATGGTGGGGATTGTTGACGAATCCGACGGGGGGCTGATTCGTGCCGACGGCATTGCACAGCACGCGTGCCGGTATGACGGTCGCCTGCTGCCCCGTTGTCCAGGTGACGCCCGTGTTCAGATTGGTGACGACGACGTTCGTGATCTGGGGCATGGCGTCACTCCTGGCCGAAGACTTCGAGATAGATGCCGAAGATCATGGGGAACTGCGACGTCGACTGGACGCTGAACGTGTTCGAGTCGCTCTTGGTCACCTTCATGGAGCTGGAGGTTCCGCCTTCGCCGCCGAGCGTGAACGGCCCGATCTTGAGCCCGCCGGCGACCTGCAGGTCTTCGAACTCCGAGCTCGAGAAGCCCGCCGAGCTCTGGATGCTGAGCGTCGGCTGGTAGCACACCAGGAAGTCGGTGATGCGCGCGGGAAGGACGCCGCCCTGGCCGAGGATCCAGGATCCCTGGCCGGAGGAGGGGCGTGTCGGCGTATAACCGGGACGATAGGAGCTGGGGTCGTTCACCTTCGCCCGGATGACCGACTCCATGTACCAGCCGAGCGGGGAGACGGGAATGACCCCCATCGGGTTCATGGTCATCGAGAACGAGATGGAGCTGTCCGACTCCATGCTGGTGAGCCTCTCCCAGCTTCCGTTCACATAGGCGGAGACGAACGCGTAGCTGACTTTCGCCGATCCCGTCGCCCAGCTGTTGTTGAACTGGGACGTGTTCTGGTCGTTGTTCCAGGTGACGGTGGTCGGCGCAGTCCCGGCCTGCTGGGTCAGCCAATCGGCGTAGCTGGTGATCTGTCCGTATCCCGGCGCCTGGATCGGTGACGTGGCGGTGCTGGTGACGACGTTCGTGTAATACGTGGGGCTCGCGAACGCGGTCTGTGCGGCCTGGATGATCTTGTCGTCCGCCTGGGCCACGAGGGCGTTGTAGATCTGCTGCTGCTTGTTGGCGTTGGTGACGTCGGCGTTGAGCGTCAGCTGATACCCGAACCCGGCCGGGCTGTTAAGCCAGGTCATGAAATCCGGATTGTTGTTCTTGACCTGGTTCTGGTACGCGGTCATTGCAGCGGCATAGTCGCTCTGATACTTGTTCGTCGCCGTCTGCAGGACGTTCTGCTGGTTGGTGATCATGTTCTGCAGCGACGCCGGTGCCTGCACGATCAGGGTATTGAGCCAGGTCTGATACGCCTGACTGAAGCTCGATCCCGACTGATAGACGCCGACCGGGCTCCAGATCGGCATCGCGTCGACGAAGCTCTGCTGTTGGGACGCGGTCTGGCCGGGGTTGGCGACGGGCCAGTTCCACTCCTGCATCGGCGTAATGAGCTGGAAATTGTTGTTGCCCACGCCCAGCGCCTGCTGGAACGCGTTGTACATGGCTGCCCAGGAGCTGGTCGCCTTGGCATCGTCCGCTGCTGACAATACTGCTCTGGTTCTATTGGTAGCCACTGTCCATTCCTCCGTTTTCGATTGACTGAGATGAGTCGTCGACGACGCCGCTCACAATGAGCCCGCGGAGAGAATGCGGCCGTTCCAAACGGAACACATTACATGCGAAGGTATCGCTGCAGACGATCGACGCGCACGATCAGATTGCGCTGATGGGAGCTCTCGACCAGTCCGCACTCGCGAAAACGCTTCAGGAAGGTGCTGACTCGGGCCCGGGTCGTACCGGCCAGCAGGGCGAGCTCTTCCTGGGAGATCCTGTGGCGCAGCATGACCGGGCCGCTGCCCTGTGCGTCGGACTTCCGCGCCAGAGTCAGCAGCACCGCCGCCAGCCGCGCTTCCGTGCGCATCGTCCCGAGCGTCGCCGCAAGGGTCTGTAATATGACGACGCGCGCGGCGAGATGCCTCGCAAAATCCTCGAACAGAGAGTGATGGTGAAGGAAAGGGAGGAAATCGCGATAGGCCATGCTCTTGAGAACCGTACGTTGCATGGCCACGGCCGCCTCGGTGCGCGTGTTCGCTCCGAGGCACGATTCGCCGAATACTTCTCCCTCCATCACGATGTCAACGGTGAATTCACGGCCCTCCGGCATCGACATCATCAGTTTCACTTCTCCGCTCACGACGTAATAGATCGTTTCGTCGTGATCGCCGGCGTCATAAATACAACGGTAGCGACTGACCCGCATCGTGCGCATGACTGCGGTGTCGCGGGCGAAAAATTGACGCATGCTGCTCAGGAAACGCGCCGTAGGAGCGGTCGGCATCGAGCTTCCCCAAGACCCGCTCCGATCCTATTGCGGCGGAAACGGTGAATGTGTTCCGAATGGAACAGTTGCTCAATACCAAGGGACCAAGAGCCGCTCAATGACGAGCGTTCAAGTCTCGCTACGCTCTCCGCCTCCGCCCGTGCAACACACGACGGATCTTCCGCTCCCGGCGGATGACTTCCTTGCGGCTCTGCCAGAGCCAGCCCCTGCGATAGAACCAGATCACCATCACCGCGGCCACGATGCCCATGAGCGAGTAGGCGAAGAGCTGGCCGTGGTCCCAATGGAACTCGGGCATGCCCGGGAAGTTCATTCCGTAGATCCCGGCGATCAGGGTGAGCGGGAGCATGATCGCGGAGAAGATCGTCAGGACCTTCATGATGTCGTTGGTGCGGTTGGCGAGCACGGACAGGTAGGCCTCCATGGTGGTGGTGGCCATGTCCCGCTCGATGTCGATGGACTCTCCGATCCGGTACATGTGGTCGAAGAGGTCGCGGAAGTAGATCAGGTGCTCCGGGCGGACGTACTTGGCGTTGCCGCGGCTGATCTGGTTGAGCAGCTCGCGCTGGGGGAGCAGGGCGCGGCGGAGCACGTTCAGCTCGCGCTTGAGGTCGAGCAGCTCGTCGAGGAGCGTCGGCGACGGCGTGCCGAAGATCAGCTCGTGGATCTCGTCCATCCGGTCTTCGATGTCGTCCAGGAGCGGGAAGTGCTCGTCGACCAGGTAGTCCATGAAGGAGTAGAGGACGAAGTCGACGCCGCGCTCCATCATCCGCGCGTCCTGGGGCAGACGCGACCAGATGGCGTCGATGGCCTCGAGGGGGTTCTTGTAGATGGTGATCAGGAAGTTGCGGCCGAGGAAGCAGGCCACCTTCTCCGTCTCGATGGCTTTCATGGCGTGCTTGAGCGACGTCATGCGGAAGACGAAGAAGTCGTAGCGCTCGAAGGAGTCGTACTTCGGCAGGGTGCTGGGCGAGAGCGCGTCCTCCGCCGCCAGCTCGTGAAAGCGGAACCACTCTTCGAGCAGCGGCTCGACGTCCTGCTGCACCGGGTCGCTGATGTCCACCCAGACGCAGTCGGGACCGTCCTCCGTCCAGTCGCCGATCAAATCGATGCCGCCCTGCAGCACCGACCGGTCACGAAGACGGGAGACGCGGATCATGTTTCGCGAAAAATCAGAGCAGGTCGGCCAGCGCGGTGTACTTCCGCCCCTGCGACGTGGCCACGGCCTCGTACGTGATCTCCCCCTGGTACACGTTCACTCCCTCGGCGAGGCCGGGGTTCTCGCGCACGGATCTGTCGAAGCCCTGGTCGGCGAGCATGTGCGTGTAGGGGAGGGTGGCGTTGGTGAGGGCGATGGTGGAGGTGCGGGGGACGGCGCCGGGCATGTTGGCGACGCAGTAGTGGATGACGCCGTCGACCTCGTAGACGGGGTCGGAGTGGGTGGTGGGGTGGGCGGTCTCGACGCAGCCGCCCTGGTCGATGGCCACGTCGACGATCACGGAGCCCTTCTTCATTTCCCGGATCATGTCCCGGGTGACGAGCTTGGGCGCGGCGGCGCCGGGGATGAGCACGCCGCCGACGAGGAGATCGGCCCGGCGGACGGCGTCGGCGAGATGGGCCTTGTTCGAGGCCAGGGTCTGCACCGTGCCGCGGAAGATGTCGTCGAGCTGGCGCAGGCGGTCGAGGTTCGTGTCGAGGATGGTCACGCGCGCGCCGAGGCCCACGGCCATCTTGGCGGCGTTCGTGCCGACCACGCCGCCGCCGATGATCACCACGTCCGCCGGCAGTACGCCCGGCACGCCGCCGAGGAGCACGCCCCGGCCGTGATTGGGCTTGTGGAGGTAGTACGCGCCGACGTGCACGGACATGCGTCCCGCCACCTCGGACATGGGCGTGAGCAGCGGGAGGGTGCGCTTCCGCTCGTCGGTGATGGTCTCGTAGGCGACGCCGACGATCTTCTTCTGCAGCAGCGTGGCGGTGAGATCGGGGACCGGAGCGAGATGGAGGTAGGTAAAGAGGAGCTGCCCGTCCTTGAGGCGCTTCAGATCGGCCTCGATCGGCTCCTTGACCTTCACGATCATCTCCGACTCGGCGTAGACGGCGTCGGCGTCGGGGAGGATCTTCGCGCCGTGGGTCTCGTACTCCCGATCTTCGAAGCCGCTGCCCAGGCCGGCGCCCTTCTGCACGTAGACGGTGTGACCGTGGGAGACGAGGTCCTGCGCGCCCGAAGGCGTCATGCCCACTCGATATTCGTTGTTCTTGATCTCGGTCGGTACGCCGATCCGCATCTGGTGAGTCTCCTCGCTCGAAGCTGACGCGCGGGGGGTGCGCGACGGGGGCGGATTGTACAGCGAGAGGAAATGAAAACGGCGGGCTAAAGCCCGCCGCTCCACGTGTGCCTTACTTGACGGCGCGCCGTTTGGGCGGCGGGATCGGATCGGTCGGCGGGAGGCCGAACGCGCCGGGGGCGACGTACTTGGCGGCGGCGAGGGCATCCAGGCGTCCGTAGCCGGTCTCGAAGTCCCAACCCGGCTGGCCGACGTCGACGGCGGTCTTGGCCAGAACGAGCTCGATCTGGGCGGGTTTGAGATCGGGCGCCAGGGCGAGAAGCAGCGCGGCGGTGCCGGCCACGTGCGGCGTGGCCATGGAGGTGCCGCTGAGGTACCCGTAGTCCTCCTGGCGATGGCTGACCGAGACTTTCTTGCCGATGTTCTTCTTCAACTCCTCGCCGGCCTCGAAGCTCAGGCCGACGGCGATCGGGAACTTGTAGGTCGCCCAGTCGACGCCGGTGCAATCGGTGCTGCAGGGGACGTCGAGGAGCATCGTCCAGCGGTCGATGTCATTCGGCTTCCCCTGCTCGTTGTAGATCACCACGCCGATCGCGCCGCGCTCCTTGGCGTTGCGCGCCTTCTCGCGGAAGTAGACGTTGCCGCCGCGCTGCATGAGCGCGACCTTGCCGGCCATGTCGACGGGAAAGTCATCCGGGTGGCCGAACTTGCAGTCGACCAGCTTTCCGGAGACGGTCTCCATCGGCGAGCCCTTGAGGGCGAACCCGTCCTGGACGGTGCTGCCGTCCACGGTCTCCACGTCCGACTTCGTGTTGATGCCGACGCGCAGCGTCGAGGGCACGCGCACGCCCGGCGCGAGGACCTGCAGGCCGGTGCCGTAGTTCGAAAAGTCGGCCGGAATGCCCTTGTCGTCGTGGGCGCCGACACCGATCACGCCGATGTGGCCGGCGGGATAGGAGATGCGCGGGGAGCCGTTGTTCCCGGTGGCGGCGACGAGCACGACGTTCGCCGCAATCGCGCGCTGGACGGCCATGCGCTCCACCTCGGAGGCGTACCTCGAGCCGAGGGACATGTTGACCACCCAGCGTCCGCCGAGCTCCTGGGACTTGCTGACCACCCAGTCGATGCCGCGGGAGACGGTCTCGCTCGTGCCCAGGCCGTCCGAGTCGAGCACCTTGACGGCCCAGATCTTCACGGAAGGGGCGACGCCGATGACGCCGAAGTCGTTGTCCGCCGCGGCGATGATCCCGGCCACGTGCGTGCCGTGCCGGTGATCGTCCAGCGGCGGATTGGCGGCGTTGAGCACGTTCCCGCCGCCGGCATAGACGTCCTTGATGTCGGGATGGGTGTAGTCGACGCCGGTGTCGATGATGGCGACGTTGACGTTCGCGCCGCGCGTGGCCGTCCAGATCTCCGGCGCGTGCACGATGGGGAGACCCCAGGGCACGACCTGTTTCTTGTAGTCGAGGGCTTGGCTGGCCAGCGCGGGGCCGTCGCCCATGATGTGGCGCTCGACCACCGGCTCGACGATCAGGACGTCGCCCGAGCGGCGCAGCTCCGCCGCCTCGGCCTCGGTCAGGTCGACGCCGATGGCGGGGATGTTCTCGAAGGCGCGCACGCGGCGCTCGATCGAGGCCACCGAGGTCGAGGCCACGCGCAGCGACTTGAGCTGCGGCGCGGTCTTCGTGGCCACCAGATAGCGCGAGGTGGTCTCCGCGCCGAGCGTGGCGGAGGTGAGCAGGGCGAGGAGGAGGGAGAGGGTTCTGGTCATGTTCATGGTCAAGATATCAGCGTTTCAGGATTCTTCGTCCGGATCGTGGGGGGAGGGACCAGCCCATGTCCAGCAGCTGGTAGAGCGTGAGATCGATGCCGTGGAGCAGGTCCGGGTTGACGCTCGGCTCCATCAGCAGGTTCGGCGTGGCCAGGGTGTCCCAGTGGTGGATCGAGGAGCCGGCGATGGGGACGCACGGCGCGTACAGCCGGAGGTAGCCCTCGGGCGTGGTCCCGGCCAGGCGGCTCGGATCGACGCGCAGGGAAAGACCCACGGGCACCTTGGCCGCGAGCTGGGCCTTGATCCGCTCGCCGTCGGCACGGGAGACGCTCACCACGGGGATGCGGATGTCGGACACATCGCCGACGGACGTCATCCCCATCGGCAGGCAGGTGTCGTTCTGGGGGTTGAAGAGGTCCGCCTTATCGACGACCACGACACCGGCCGCGCCCGCGGCCTGGGCGTTGCGCACTTTCGTCGCGTATGTGCAGCCGCGGCGGTCGACGAGGGCGATCTTTCCGGCGACGGCGCTCGCGTTGGTGAAGGCGGTGCAGCCGTCGGTGGTCGACGGGCCGTCCGGGTTCCCCTCGTCCGTGGCCAGCACGACCTGTCCGCTGAGCGGCGTGCTGCTCGCCGAGGGCCCGAAGGTGGCGAAGCCGGTGTCGTAGCTACCGGCGATCGCTGCGGGCTCGGTGATGGTGATCGTCGTCAGCGGCGTGAGATAGCGCGACGCGTACTGGCGCACGTTCTCGCCTTCCCAGGCCAGCCGGCCGGTGTTCGTCATCGAGGCGCGCCGCTGCTGTTCGGTCATCTGGTCCCAGCGCAAGCCGGTCTGCACATCGATGGCGTGCGTGTCGAAGGTGGAGGGCACGCCCTCGCGGAAGTACGGCGCGCCGGTCGCGCCGGAGACGCCGAGGCCGTGGGCCAGCTCGTGCAGCACCACCACGAAGAGATCGAAGTCGTCGCCGTGATTGCCGTCCAGGCCGTAGTACCAGCGGCGCGTGCCCAGGCAGTTGTCGTTGTCCACGCTGGCGTTGAACTGGGTGAGGATGTCGTCGAGCGTCGGCTCCAGGTCCGCGCCGCTCATCTGGTTGGCGAGGGCGAGCGGATACCAGACGTTCGCCTTCGGTGCGGCGGCGAAGCTGTGCTTGTAGGCGATGGGAGTGGCCTGACCGAGGATGGCCGTCGTCTCCGTGCAGACGCTGAGGGGCTTGAACTGCGCGGCCACGCGGATGTCGACCTTGACGTCCAGCGAGCTCTCCCAGCGCTGGGCCGCGGCGCGGAAGACGTTGAGGCGTTGCTCGCCGAGGGTCGTGCCGGGGTTGCCGCCGACCGGCTCCACGGGGGTCGGGTCATTGAAGCCGTCGCCCGGCAGGTCGTAGTTGAGGATGCGGATCCGTCCCGCGGCGAACGCATTCGCCGCGGCGAGTAGCATCAGGAGCAGAGCGGCGCGGCGCATCTACTGTTCTTTCGGCTCCAGGCTGGGGATGCTCGCGGCAGGGACTTCGACCAGACGGCGCGCGGTCTCCTTGCCTTCGACGCAGGCGACGACGGGCTTGCCGTCCGCGCCGATCTGGACGACCACGACTTCCATCGAGGTGGCCAGGACGGTGACGCCGTCGGCCTTGCGCGGTTCCACATCACGAATCATCAGCGCGATCAGAATCGCAAGGGTTGCGGCCATGGACGTCCTCTCGAGTAGTTATTTTACTCTTACCCGCCGCCGCGCCGGACGTACCGCCGTCCCGTCGACGGGCGGGAGCCGGGGGGCGGGTCGGTCGGATCGATCGGATCGAACGCCGTCGGCTTGAGCTGCTTGATGGCGTCGTACGCGCTCACCGCGCCGTAGCCATGCGCGGAGTCGAAGCCGGTCGCGCCGAGGTCCTTCGCCGAGGCCGTGAGCGCCGCGGTCAGGTCGGCCGCGGTGGCGCTCGGGACGACCGCCCATATCAGCGCGGCGACGCCGGAGACGTGCGGGGTGGCCATGGAGGTGCCGCTGGCCTGGCCGTAGTCGTCGCGGCGGGTGGTGATGGTGAGCGTGCCGCCGTTCTTTGCGGCGAGAGCTTCGCCGTCCTCGAGCGAAATGCCGACCGTCACCGGCCAGTCGTAGGTCGCGCTGGTGGGATCCTCGACGGAGATCAGGGTCCAGTTGATGGCCGAGTCGTCCTTGTTGAAGATCACCACGCCGATCGCGCCCGCCTCCTTGGCGTTGCGGGTCTTCTCGGCGAAGGTGAGGTCGCCGCGCTTGATCAGGGCGATCCTGCCGGTCACGGACGCGGGGATCTCCTCTTTCTTGCCGAGGCCGCAGAAGACGTACTCGCCGGTGACGGTGCCGATCTTCGAGCCGTCCATCGAGCCGCCGACGTAGCTCGCCGGTCCGCTGACGACGAACGAGAGCATGCCCGAGCCGGTGATCACGGTCGAGAGCACGTCCACGCCGGGCGCGACCACGTCGAGCTCCGGCCCCTGGTTGGAGAACGAGGCCAGCTGCATCTTGCTGTCGATCGCGCCGACGGCCACGACGCTGGAGTAGGCCGCCGGGAAGAGCACCGGCGCGGGGAGGTCGGGCTCGGACTCATTGCCCGAGGCGGCGGCGACGAAGATGCCCGCCGCGGCGGCGCGCTTGAACGCCTCCTGCTCGCCGATGCTGCCCGTGGGCGAGCCGAGGGAGAAGTTCATGATCCAGTTGCCGCCGAGCTCCTTCTTCTTGGCGATGGTCCAGTCGACGGCCTTGATGATCTGCTCGCTCGAGCCGCTGCCGGTCGAGCGGAGGACTTTCGCCGCCCAGAGGCGCACCAGCGGGGCGACGCCGACCACGCCGAAGGTGTTGTTCCCCGCGGTGATGGTGCCGGACACGTGCGTGCCGTGACCATGGTCGTCCAGCGGCGGCCGGCTCGCATCGAAGGTGTTGACGCCGCCGGCGTAGAACGGTGCGAGATCGGGATGATTGAAGTCGATGCCGGTGTCGGCGACGACGACGTTCGGGACGTCCGGCCGCGGCGCGACCCAGGACTGCTTGGCCTTGACGAGGTCGATGCCGTACGGCGTGGTCTGGCCCTCCAGATTGCGGGCGCCAAGGGCGTGCCGCTCGACGACCGGCTCGACCCAGCGGACGGCGCCGTTGCGCCGCAGCTCCGCGACCTCGCTCGGAGTGAGGTCGGCGGCGAATCCGTCGAAGGACTCGAAGCCGGCCACGGCGCGCGGGGAGAAGCTCTCCCGCGACTCGCGCATCACCGCGCCCAGCGCGCCGGCGCGGAAGGGCTGGCGGGTGGCGACGAGGTAACGCTGCGTTTCCTCAGCGGAAAGAGCGCCGGTGATCAAAAACAGCAAAGCGGCGACGGCCGACCGTTTCATCGATGTCTCCTGGGTCTCTGGGTGGCGGATGGTTCGAGACGAAAAAAGACACCGATGGCACCGGCAAATTCCGAGAGCCCTAAGAGATCTGATACCGTGCGCGGCTCGATTTCCGCAAAGAGGGCTCGCAATGGCTGACTGGAAAGACAACCTCATCAATGATTCGCGCGGCATCGCCGAGATGATCCGCGCCACGAAGACCATCGCCGTGCTGGGGATCAAGCCGGAGTCGCACGCCTCGCAGGCGGCGTTCTACGTCCCCGCGCACATGCACTCGGCCGGCTACGACGTCATCCCCGTCCCGGTCTACTACCCCGAGGTCACGGAGATCCTGGGCAAGCCGGTCTTCCGGACCCTGGCCGCGATCGGCCGGCCGGTGGACATGGTCAACGTCTTCCGCCGTCCCAGCGACATCCCGCCGCACGTGGACGACATCCTGGCCGCGAAGCCGAAGTACGTCTGGTTTCAGCTCGGGATTCGCAACGACGAGGCCGCGCGGCGTCTGGCCGAGGCGGGGATCAAGGTGGTACAGGACCGGTGTCTGATGGTGGAGCACGGCCGCCTGCAGTAACCCGGCGCGTCGCGCTCCCGCCGCACGCGCTGCGTGAGGTCCGCGCCGGCGCCGGGACACCGGTCGTCCTGCTGCACGGACTCTCCGGCTCCTCGCGCTGGTGGTCGAGGAACCTCGACGCGCTGGCGGCGCGCCACCTCGTCGCGGCCGTGGACCTCTCGCGGCTGGCGGACCTGCCGTACTCCGAGATCACGGCTCTGGTCGGCCGCTGGCTGGAGACCTTCGACCAGCCCGTGCACCTCTTCGGGCACTCCATGGGAGGCCAGTTCGCCATCGGCGTGGCCGCGCGGCATCCGCAGCTCGTGCGCTCGCTCGTCCTCGTCGACGCCGCGGGCATGCCCTTCCGCTTCGCTCCTCTGGCGCACGTGCGGCCGCTGGAGAAGCCGCCGTACGGCGGCGCGACCATCGCCCGCGTGCTCGTCCCCGACTTCATGCGCGCCGGACCGGCGGCGGTGGCCGTGGCCGGCGCGCGCGTCGTCATGCGGGACATGCGCGAGCTCATGCACGCCATCCGCGTCCCGACCCTCCTGGTCTGGGGAGAGAACGACCCCCTGGTGCCCCTCGCCTACGGCGAGGCCATGCAGCAGGAGATCGAGGGCTCGCGGCTGGTGGTGATCCCGAATGCCGCGCATGTCCCGATGTGGGAGCGCCCCGAAGAGTTCAACGACATCGCCCTCCAGTTCGTGGACGAGGTCGAGTCCCTCCCGCCCCGCCCGCCCGGCGAGCCGGCCTTCGGCTGGGGCCTTGCCGGTTTCACCGACGGGATCGCCCACCGCCAAGCCGGCCGCCGCCGCGACCTCGTCCTCGTCCATGGCCTCGGCATGTCCAGCGCCTACTTCGAACCGTTCGCCCGAGCCCTCTTCGATCGAGGCTGGAACCCCATCGCCCCCGACCTGCCCGGTTTCGGCGAAAGCGCCAACGCGCCGGCCGCCGGCGCCGAGGAGCACGTGCGCGTGCTCGCGGCCTGGGCGGAGCAGCTCGGCATCCCCGACGCCGTCTGGATCGGCCACTCCATCGGCTGCAACGCCGTCGCCCACCTCCCGCCCTCCCTCGTCCGCGCGGCCGTCTTCATCGGCCCGCTCTGGACCCGCAGCCCGCACCCGCAGGTGCGTCTCGTTGGCCGCTTCGCGCTGGACGCGCTCCGCGAGCCCGTCGCCCTCTACCCGTACGTCCTCCGCGCCTACTGGCGCACGGGCCTCTGGCGCTGGTGGCGCACCTGGCGCGCGTACCTCCCCGATACCACCCGTCCGCCCACCCTCCCCGCGCGATCGGTAATCCTGGCCGGCGAGCGCGATCCCATCCCGGACCCTGGGTGGGGGGAGGTGGTGCGGGTGGTGGGGGCACACGCGTGCGTGTTCTCGCATCCGGAGGAGACGGCGGAGGCGATCCGGAGCGCCGGCATCATGCCGGCCGGCCCGCCCGCTTCCAGCGGGCAGTGAAGATGCGGTGTGGTGTCGCGCTTCAGGACTGCGAACGCCGGCGCATCTCTTGTTCGCACATCTCGCGAAGGTCGCGGAGGACTTGCTCCAGCGGCACACCCTCGCCGCGATCCGCCTGCGCGATCGATTCCTCGAGCTCTGCTTCCATCTCCGGCGTCAGCTCGAATTCGTCGTCGTCGTCGAACTGCACCGTCACCTCCGGGAGATAGTACCTCGGCGGCGCTGCGCGTTACAGGCGAGGCTCCGAGCCGCGGGAGGTGTGCCAGAGGGCGGCGACGTCGATTGATCCGTCGTCGCTTACGCGGTAGTAAAGAAAGTACCGGATTCTCGGAAGCAGCAGCCGCCGCAATCCACCTGACCGTGAGGGCACAGCTCTACCTATGAACGGATTTTCCGTGATGCGGTCGAATGCGTCCGACAGATCCTCGTCAAATGCCTCGGAGGCTTTGTCGCGATTGCGGCTCCACCAACGCTCGGCGCGTTGAATGTGACTCCACGCGAGAGGCGAGATCCGGAAGCGTCGCCGGGTCACTTGATGGCGCGCTGTTCGCGCAAGCGCGCGAGCACTTCATCGGCGGACAGGTAATCGCCGCGCTCGATCTGGGCGAGCGACTCTTCGATCTCCGCTTCCTGCTCCGGCGTGAGAGCAGGCTCGCCTTCTTCGTGCAGATACACCGTCACCTCCGCCCCTTCCGGAAGCGCGATGTCGTCCTCCACCTCGATGCGGCCGTTCACGACTTTGCCGGGCACGATGGTCATGCAGAGATAGTACCTCGGCGTCCCTCCCGCCCCTTTACGGCAACGGCTGCCCCTGTCATCCACGAACACATCGAACACGACAAACAGGCTCGGATCGAACGGCACCAGGCCGGCGTGGTTGGTCACCAGCAGCGAGCGCGTGTGGTTGTCGAAGGCCATGTTGGCCGGCCCAAGGCACGGTCCGGCCGGAGCCTGCTGCGCTATACCGCCGCCAGCCGCTCCTCCGCCATGAGCCGCGTCAGCCACAGGTTGGACAGCTTCTCCAGCACCGTGTTCTGGCGCAGCCGCGCGCGCAGGTTGACGAAATCCACCTCGTCGAGGTGCTGGTCCTGGTTGAAGCAGGAGAAGACGAAGCTCTCCTTGCCGGTGACGGGGTCGACGTGGCGCTGCAGGCACTGGGCGCAGACCTGTTTCATCATGCACTGCATTGGCGAGTTGATGGACCCGATGCCGATGTGCGCGGGGTCGATGTGCGGGGCGAGGACGCCGTGGCGCGCCTCCTTGACCGCGCGCATCATGCCGTCGGAGCCGATGGCGATGATGCGGCGGACATCACGAAGGCTGGACTGCGAGGCGTACCAGAGCATGGCCTGGACGATGTTGCCGGTGAACGTCAGATCCTGCGGCCGGCGTGGGGGGATGGGCTCGCCGGCGTCGACGGACCAGATCACCTGGTCGGTGCCGGCCTCGATCTCGTCGCGCTTGAACACGTCCGCGGCCTTCTTGTAGCCGGCGAAGTAGACCACCCGGCAGCCGTTGTCCTTGAGCGCGCGGGCGATGGAGAAGAGGACGGCGTTGCCGAGACCTCCGCCGGCGAGGAGGACGGGCTCGTTTTGCGGGATCTCGGTCGGCGTGCCGGTGGGGCCCATGAGCACGACCGGCTCGTCCTTCTTCAGCAGCGCGCAGAGGCGTGACGAGCCGCCCATCTCCAGGACGATCACGGACAAGAGGCCGCGCTCGGGATCGGTGGAGGCGCCGGTGAGGGCGATGCCCTCCATGGCCAGGGTGGTGCCGTCCAGCCGGGGAGCGAAGCTCTCGTAGTTCTGGAGGCGGAAGAACTGCCCGGGCTGGAAGTGCCGCGCTCCGAAGGGCGCGCGCACGACGACTTCCACGATGGTCGGGGTGAGGCGATTGACCTCGTGCACGCGCGCGACCAGGCCGTCGTCGAGCACCGCCGTGAGCTCCCTCCAGCGCTCATCCCGCTCGCCTTGGGCCTCGGCGGACCGGTCCATCGACAGCAGCTCGTCCGCGAAGATGGAGAGGACGCGCGGATAGCCGTCCTTGGCCGAGGCCATGGCCTTGACCACGTTGCCGGCGTACTTGGGGTGGTTGTCGCCGTAGAAGGTGACCAGCTTCTCGCGGCGCGACGGGTGTTGGTAGGAGGTGAAGAAGCCGCGGTCTTTCGCGGCCTCGTCGTCTTCGATCAGTTCGAGGTCGGTGCCGAGCGAGTACGACTGGAAGAACTGCTTCCACTTGTCGAGCTTGAACGTGTCCGGGTGCTCTTTCTCGTAGATCACGTTCGGGGAGGTGCCGGCGGCGATCATCACCGACCGCGCGGGCAGTTCGACGATCGTCCCCGAGTCCCCCCACCGCCCGTCCTCGACGATCTGCTTTTCGAACAGCAGCGCCTTCACGTGTCCGAACTGGTCCGCCACGGCTTCGACCGGCGAGAGCATGTCCGCGTACGAAATGCCTTCCTCGAAGGCCTTGATCACTTCCTCGTGGTTGAGGCGGTACGCCGGCGAGTCGAGCAGCGACTTGCGGTAGGCGATGGTCACGCCGCCCCACGCGCGCACGAGAGGGAGGAAGTTCGGGGCCTCGCCCGCGTCCGCGGCGCGCCTGCGCTCCTCTCGTATGGCACGACCATGGATCAGGAACTCGTCCAGGATCTGCAGTTCCTCCGCGTCGTATCCCGAGCGGACCTGCTCCTCGCCGAGGTCGGCGCACATGGCCTCGTAACGCTCGAGTACCTTCTCGACCTGGGCCGGGTAGTAGGCGAAGAGCTCCGTGGCCGTGTCGATGGCGGTGAGGCCGCCGCCGATGACCACCGCCGGCAGGCGCACCTGCAGATTGGCCAGGGAGTTCTTCTTGAACGCGCCGGTGAGCTGCAGGGCCATCAGGAAATCGGAGGCCTGGCGCATGCCGCGCACGAGATTGTTCTTCATGCGCACGATCGTCGGCGTGCCCGCGCCGGCGGCGATGGCGATGTGGTCGAACCCGAGCTCGTCGAACGCGTCCTCGATGGTCAGCGTCCCGCCGAAGCGCACGCCGCCGTACATGCGCAGGTTCGCCTTCCGCTCCAGGGCGATGCGCAGCACTTTCAGGAAGTTCTTGTCCCAGCGGACGGTGATGCCGTACTCGGACACACCGCCGAAGCCGGCGAGGATGCGGTCGTCGAGGTCGTCCCAGAGGGTCCTGAGGTCGCGGATCGGCTGGAAGGGATCGAAGCCGAGGGGCTCGATCTTCAGCCCGTCGATGGCCACCACGCCGAAGCCCTCGTTGGACAGGTAGTGCGCGAGCGTATAGCCCGCGGGCCCGAGGCCCACCACGAGCACGTTCCGGCCGTTGTACGGCAGGGCGATCGGGCGGCGCACGTTGATCGGGTTCCAGCGCGTGAGCAGCGAGTAGATCTCGAAGCCCCACGGCAGGAACAGCACGTCCGTGAGCACGCCGGTCTCGATCTGGGGGATGTTCACCGGATCCTGCTTCTGGAAGATGCAGGAGCGCATGCAGTCGTTGCAGATGCGGTGGCCGGTGCCCGGGGCCATGGGGTTGTCGATCAGCACCATCGCCAGCGAGGCGATGGCGTCCCCTTCGGCGCGGAGGATGTTCATCTCCCCGATCTTCTCGTCGAGCGGGCAGCCCTCCAGGGCCATGCCCAGGGGGTTGGGCTTGAATGTGCCGTTGGGCTGCGGGAAGCCGTGCGAGCAGGAGTCCTTCTTCCGCTCGTGGCAGTAGATGCAGTAGTGCGACTCGTCGGCGATCTCGCGCGGGGTCATGCGCGGGTCGGTGAGGTGAAAGGCGTCGCGGCGGCGGAAGTGGTGCGGGTCGCCGCCGAAGCGGTGCTCATCTACCGGCTCGGTTTTGACGAGGTTGTCGAACTTGAGCGGCTGGGGCAGGCGGAACGAGGTCCAGCCCTCGAACGTGCCGGCCTTCCACTGCGCGTGCGTCCACTGGATGAGGGTGTCTATGTCGACGCTCTGTCCTTCCTTTTCCAAGGCGAGCAGGCGGTTGGCGTGCATGGCCAGGGCGAGCTCGGGGTCGGATTGCTGGAGAGCGTTCTCCGCGGCGGGGGGGACAGGCGGGATCGCCTGTCCTCCACCGGATTTGACGACGCGCTTGGAAACGAAGTCGCGCTTGAAGCGCGCCACCTCGGCGTCGCGCTCCGCGCGAGCCTTCAGCGCCGCGGCGCCCGACTCCGCGCCGAACATCTGCGCCAGGAACGCCGCCAGCTCGCGCGCCACTGAGATCAGGAGCGCCGACTCCTGCGGCGCGTCGAGGCCCTCCGGCGCATAGCGGTAGGCGTCGAAGCGCCGGAACAGGTCCGCGTCGCGCTCTTCGACGAAGCGGTCGAAGGCCAGGGTGAGGTCCTTCAGGCGCTCGAAGTTGTAAAGGTCTTGGTAGGTGAAGCCGTGGATGCCGAGGATCATGTGCGCGTGATTGTAGAGGCGCGCAGCTGCTCCCATGCGCGGATCTCCTCGTCGGTCAACGCTGGTGCGACCGCATCGCTTCCGATCCGCGGGTCCACCAGCCAGGGATGCGCGTGCTCGAGGAGGTCCCGAACATCCAGCGTGCCGAGCTCAGGTTCCGCCACCTCGCGGCCCAGCATGTCGCCGGCCACGCGGGCGGCGCCTTCCGGGGACAGGGCGCTCTCGCCGCGCGCGACGTGGCGCAGCACTTCGCGCTGCTGCATGACCAGGGCGCCGGTGCATTGCCGTCCGACGATGTCCCACACGTTTCCGTCTCTCCGCTGCGTTCCCTCCAGCCGGACGTGGCAGAGGGCGCCGTAGCCAGGCACGCCGTCCTTCAGATCTTCCTCCCAGAGGCAGGCCCGCTTCCACGGCTCGAAGACGTACTGGCCTTCCGGCATGGGGATGCCCGGGACCTCGTGGTCGTACGCCAGCTCCACCGCCCGGCCGTGGTTTTCGACCAGCCACGGACACTGGTCGTTGCAGGTCCGCGGAAGGGGAGAGCGCATCGTCACGTGATGCGCGTCCTTCGGCCGCGCCCCACCATCCACGCGCCAGGTGCTCTTGACGTCGTCCGGATCGCTCACGGGAGGAGCAGAATATCACCCGAGGAGGATTGCCCGTGTCAGCGAAGCACTTCCAACGGCTGGTGGTGAAGGCTCTCTGGGAGGAGAATTTTCGCGATCTGCTCTTCTCCGACCCCGAACAGGCGATGAGGAACTTCGATCTCACGAGGGAGGAGCGCGCCGAGCTGGGGCGCATGGAGCGGGAGAGGTTCGACGATCTCGTCGCCGACTACCGCTTGCGTCTGACGAAGAAGGTGCTGGGGCGGACGGCGGCGGTGGCGCTCAATCCGCAGCCCGAGCCGCCGGGGAGAATCGAGCTGGACACGCTGTTCCGACGTCGAGGCTAGCTCACTTGCGCTTGATGTAGATCACCTTCTCCACCGACGCGTAAACCTGCCCCTCCCCATCGACGAGATCGACGTTGTAGACGCGATTCAGAGACTCGCCGCTCGCAGCGGCGTCGCGAATCGCGTTGAGCTCGTCGTCGTCGAGACGGAACGTGGCGAACAGCGTCCCCCGTCCCGGTTTGCGGAAGCGGATCGTCGCCGACTTGTCCCAGACCACGTAGTCGCGGCCGAGGTTGTGGATCAGCATGACCATGTAGATCGGGTCGACCGCGCCGTACATCGAGCCCCCGAAGATCGTGCCGACGTAGTTCCGCGTGCGCCACCACAGGCGCAGCTTCACCCGGACCTCCCGCAGGTCCTCGGCGATGTACGCGATCCGCGCGCCCGTGCCGCGGTAGGCGGGGAAGAGGTTGAACTTCCAGCGCAACAGGCGCGAGCGGAAAGACTCAGGCATCGGCCGTCCTCGGCAGCGCGATCCAGACGACCGCGACGAGACAGAAGGCGAGCAGGGCCACGCCGTTGGCGATCAGGTCCGGCCGCTGGTTCTGCAGGAAGAACGACGCGCTCTGCAGCGCGCCGAGGAGGAACACCGCCAGCGGCCAGGCCAGCGGATTCCCGTCGAGCACGTACCGGGCGACCAGCCAGGCCACGAGCGCGAACGCGAGCGCGCGGACGAGCATCACCGGCGCCTGCTCCGTCGTCACGGACGGATCGACGGCGGCGAAGAAGACCAGGACGATGGTGATCGCAGCACGGTACCTGCGCGTGGCCAGCGCGAACAGCGCCACCGCTCCGGAGACGACGAGCGCCCCGAAGAGCGCCTGCGCGCCCTCGACCAGCGCCGGCAGCGGCTCGCTCACTTCATGACCGACGTAGAGGTCCACCGGGACCGGCGCGACGGACGCGAACCACTGCTCGGCGGTGGTCCCGAGGACGATGATCGCCAGCGCTGTGAGTGTCGCGACGGCCGCGCTTCGTCCGAACCGCGCCCGCCCCTCCCGCGAGACGAGGCTCAGCGCGTACGGCACGGCGGCCTCGAGGCCGGCGATGGCCAGGAACAGCACGCCTAAGGGGAGGGCCACCTCGCGGACGAAGCTGGTGATGACGCTGACCCGGAACGTCTCCCAGGCCACGCTCGTGGAGTAGCCGAACAGCAGCGACTCGTACCGCGCCACGAACGTGCCGATGGGGATGATCGCCAGGGCGAGCGTCCAGCGCAGGGCCCGCCGCCAGGGGAGGCGGTGCAGGCGGCTGGCGGCGACGAGGCCGGCCACCACCAGGGACAGCAGGGCCACGAAGCCGACGACTTTCATCACGATCAGGACCACGTGGAGCAGCGTCTGCTGCTCGGCCTCGCGATAGACGGTCTCCGGCACCTTGATGTGCTTGTTGAACTGCGTGACCTCGGCACCCGCGACGCGGACGGTTACACGGCGATGGGCGTCGGCCACGATGGCCGCACGCTCCTCGAAGTGAAACAGCCAGTCCCGCCGCGCCGGCTGCTGGAAGCTGAGGGCCTCCTTCAGCTCGAATGCGCTGGCGTCGATTCCGTACGCGGCGAAGGCGCGCAGCGCCAGCGCGTGAGCGTTGGCCTCCGGCAGCGTGAGGCCCGGATTCCGCTCGTCCTGATACTTGTGGTAGCCGATCACGCGCGCCTTGCGCGGATCGACCTCCACGAACCACTCCTCCTTCTGCTGCGGCGTGAAGAAGCGGACCGTCCAGGTGCCGGCCTCGAGGCG
>JBIOTX010000240.1:0-8609 GCA_044866315.1 Thermoanaerobaculia bacterium
TCACCGGCGACTGCGTCGCCTGCCACATGCCCAGCCGGCGCACCGAGGATGTCGTGCACGTGGTCATGACCGACCACTTCATCCGCCGCACGCCCGGCGGACCGGAGCTGCTCGCACCGCGGGACGAATTCGATCCCGATCCCGTTCGCGTCACGTTCCTCCACCCCGACCGCGCGCCGGCCGGCGCCCTCGGCGAGCTCTATCGCCTCGTCCCGCTCGTACGCGCACGTGGCGGCGGGGACGGGAGAGACGTACTGCGGCTCGAGCAGCTTCTCGGCGCGCTCAAGCCGGCCGAGGTCGAGCCGTACGTGGACTTGGCTATGGGGCAATTGCGCCAGCGGCGCTACGCGCAGCTCGAGCAGACCACGAAGACCATCCTGGCCAAGCAGCCCGGCCACGCCCTGGCCACAGAGTGGCTCGGCCTCGCCCGCGCCGGACAGACCGGCAAGACCGAGGAGGCCATCCCCCTGCTCGAGGAAGCGATCGCCCGCGATCCCCATCGCTACGAGACCGAGTTCAACCTCGGCGTGCTCCTTTACGGCCGCGGCCGGGCGAAGGAGGCGATCGAGCACTACAAGCGCGCCGTCGCCGGCCGCCCGAACCTCGCCGCCGCCTGGTACCGCCTCGGCGAGGCCCAGCTCGAATGCGGCGCGACGCTCGATGCGATCGACAGCTTCCGAAGAGTGCTGGAGATCGACCCGTCACACGCGCGGGCGAACGCCGCGCTGGAGAGATCCTTCGCTGCGCTCAGGATGACACGCCTGCGGCGTGTCACTTCACCGTCGCCACCGGCCGGAACCCCGACGGGGTCGGGTAATCCCGGCGATCGGTGAGCTGGTGAAGCGGCGTCTCGATGATCGGCACGGCGTAGCCGGCCACCATCGCGGTCTTGCCCGTCGGCGTGGGCTTGTCCACGTCCGCGGGTATGCGCACGCGGATGGCTTTCGGGTCGAGCACCTTCGCCCCGCTGTTCTCGAGGACCACGTTGGGGATGAACACGTCGGCGTTGCCGGGGATGTTCATGAGGAAGATCTTCGCCGCCTCCGCGCCGGGGGCGTTGAAGCCGATGGTGGCGGTGCCCGGCGGCACGTCGAGGACGATGAAGGAGCCGTTCTCGGCGATGCCGCCGGAGGCGTACTGGGAGTTCTCCACCCACAGCTGTGAGGCCTGGAAGAGCTGCGTTCGCCGGGCGATCTCCATCTCCATGGTCTCGGCGGGCTTCGCGCCGGCCACGTCGGTGATCCAGCCGCGCACGCTCACCGGCGTGCGGCTGAGCTGGGCGCTCTTCTCGCCGCCGCCGCATGCGGACAGGAGGATCGTCAGCGTCACCAGGAATCCGCGGCTCATTGAAAAAGAGCCTACCACGCAGCATGCGATAATCGCCATCAGGCCCCATGAAACGTCTGTTCTCTCTCGTCGCAGTGCTCTCGGTTCTCGCCCTCGCCACGATCGTTCTCGCACAGTCGACCGGTCAGGCCACGCTCCGCGCGCCGGGCGGCGACCGGCCGTTCACGTACGTGATGCAGTCGGGACAGACTTACGTCTCGGCCGAAGAGGTCGCGGCCGGGCTGGGAGGCACGGTCACGGCGGACGCGAACGGCTACAAGATCGCCGTCGGCAACGCCGTCGGCGCGTTCGGGCCGGACAGCCGCTTCGGCGTCGTCCGCGACGACCTGATCGAGATGCCCACGCCGCCGATCGCCGTCGACGGCCGCCCGTACGTGCCGTGGCAGTTCTTCCAGGGCCTGCTGGGCAAGGCCGCCGGCCTGGACGTGGTTTGGGACGCGACCACGCACGTGCTGCTCGTGCGGCCGCAGCAGCAGAGCGCCGTGGGCGTGCAGGTTTCCGTCGTCGACGTGCAGGGCATCTCCAAGATCGTCCTCACCCTCAGCGGCCCGGCCGAGTACGGGATCAGCAAGGAGCCGCAGGCCTACGTCATTACCTTCCGCGCGCCGCTGCGCTCCCCGTTCAGCGAGCAGACCTACGACGATCCGCACATCTCCCGGCTCCTCTTCACCGGCAGCGAGCTGCGCATCGAGCTCACCGGCACGGACGTCGTCGGCGACGCGTACCAGCTGGAGAACCCGCCGCGCATCGTCCTCGACCTGCGCAAGGGCGCGCCGCAGCAGCCGGGGCTGCCGCAGATCCTTCCCGGTCCGCGCCAGCCGCAGGAGCTCCCCGGCATCCGCACCATCGTCATCGATCCCGGCCACGGCGGAAAGGAAGTCGGCGCCGTCGGTCCGGGCGGCCTGATGGAGAAGGACGTCACCCTCGCCGTGGCCCGCAAGCTCGCCGACTCGCTGGCGAAGGCGACCGGCGCGCGCATCGTGCTCACCCGCGACGACGACAACGTCGTCTCCCTCGACCAGCGCACCTCCATCGCCAACCAGTACAAGGCCGATCTCTTCCTCTCCGTGCACATGAACGCGGCCGTGGTGAAGGGCGCGAAGGGCTCCGAGACCTACTTCCTCTCCCTCGAGGCCTCGGACGAGCTCGCGCGCAAGGCCGCGGAGACGGAGAACGCCTCGGCATCCGCCGCCGCTGCCTCCGGCGCCGCCGCCGACCTGAAGCTGATTCTCTGGGACCTCGCCCAGCAGGCCTATCTCGACGAGTCGAGCCGCTTCGCCCAAGCCATCCAGGAAGAGATGAACGCCGCGACCGGCGTGCAGAATCGCGGCGTGAAGCAGGCGCCGTTCAAGGTGCTCATCGGCGCGACCATGCCGGCCGCGCTCGTCGAAGTCGGCTTCATCAGCAACCCCGAGGAAGAGGCCAAGCTGAAGAGCGACGAGTTTCAGACCCTGATGGTGGCCGCGCTCACGCGCGCGGTGCAGCGCTACAAGACCGACTACGAGACGCGCATCGGCGTGATCCAGCCGGCCCCGCCCGCCACCGCCACCGCCCCGGCGGCCGCCGCGCCGCCGCCCCAGCCCGCGAAAGCTCCCGCGCCGAGGACGGAAACGCAGCAGTGAGACGCGTCGTAGTGGTGGCGCTCGCGGCGCTCCTCGTCGCCGGCGCCTGCAAGCGGAAGCCGAACGTCGAGGCAGCGCTGGCCGCGCAGAACAAGGTGACCATGCGCGCCGTGCGGCTGTACTACGAGTCGCCGGAGACGTTGCTGCGCGCGGAGACCCGCAACATCGCCCTTCCGGAGAGCGACGCGGCTGCGGTGCCGATCGTCGTGCGCGAGCTGATGAAGGGGCCTTCGACCCCGGCGACGATGCGCCTCTTTCCCGCGGACACGGTCGTGCGTGCCGCGTACCTCCTGCCGGGCGGGACGGTAATCGTCGACCTCGGCGGGCCGACCCTGACCGCGGGGTGGGGGGCGGGGAGCCATACCGAGCTCATGGCCATGCTCTCGCTTGTGCACACGATCACGAGCAACTTCGGCGAGGTCCGCCGCGTCCGCTTCCTCGTCAACGGCGGCCCGGCCGATACCCTCGGCGGGCATATCTCCCTGGACCGCTCGCTGGGGCCGATGCCCGGCTTGGTCGAGCCCGCGTCACGGTAACAATTCGAGCGAAGACTGTGGTAACGTTTCTCGCATCCGGGAAAAGAGATCCACTAAATGCGGAATGACCGAACGCCCGTTTGGCTTTATATTGGAAACCACTCGCCAAAAGTGATCTATCCCTCTGGCCAGAAAGTGGTTGTGAAGTTCCGGTTACATTGAGAAATTTTTCACAAAGTGTGTGATAATGCCCGCAACGATGCACATGAATTTACTGGATGGGCAGGCGAGGGCCGCTTTCTGTTGTACCAGCCTGCCAGTATTGATCCGCGCTGTTTGAACTCTTCCTTGAATCTTACCGATCCTTAAGCACACCCCCGAGCTGTTCCCGCCCCGTTCCATCCAGTAGAAAAACAAGACCCCGCCGGAGACGGCGGGGTCGCTTTTTTTGTAAACGGTTTCAGCGAGGTGCCTCAGCGCTTCGCCAGCTCGGCGATCACGCCTTCCACCAGCAGCCGCGCGTCCGCATTCACGGCCAACCAGCGGATCGCCGCCATGGCCGCGTCGGCCGCGGCGAGAAGGCTCTCCCGCGGGATGTGCGCGCGGATCTCCTCGAGCTTCTTCGGATCGAGCGACTCGTTCGGATCGAGGGCGACGACGTCGCAGAGGATCGCGCCGAGAAGGGCGATGGCATCCTTCACGTCCTCGTGATCCGCGACCACGACCGCGAGCGCCAGCAGCGCGGCGCTCTCGCCGCGCGTCGCGTAGCGGTGGAGGAGATCGAGGATCGTCGCGGCGAGGTCTTCGCCTTCGTCCAGCAGCGCCACTTCCTGGATGCGCGCGGCCTCGCGGGGGCCGGTGAGCCTGCGCACGCCCTCGCCCACGTACACGTGCTGGGAGCGCGACTGAATCGTCGGCAGGAGCAGGTCGGGGGAGCGGGTGATGAGGATGAACACCGTATCCGAGGCCGGCTCCTCGAGGGTCTTGAGCAGCGAGTTCGAGCCGGAGATGGAGAGCGCGTCCGCGGGATCGATGATGAAGACCTTGCTCTTCCCCTCGTACGGCCGGAGCGTGGCCTCGCTGACGATCTCCCGGATCTGCTCGATGGAGATCTGCTTGCGCTCGCCCGCGACTTCGGTGAAGTGCACGTCCGGATGGATGCGCCGGTCGATGCGCACGCACGACGCGCAGTCGTCGCCGGTCGTGCCGTTCAGGCAGTTCAGGGTCTTGGCGATGCGAACGGCCAAGTCGCGCAGCGGCTGCGCCGACGGGCCGTGCAGGAGAATCGCGTGATGCAGCTCGCCGCGGCGGGCGGTATCGAGCACGAGAGAAGAGGTCGTGGTCATGAGAAGAGCTCCGGTGCCCGGCTGCGCAGTGCGGCGACGGTCCGCTCGAACACCTCGTCGATCGTGCCGTGCGCGTCGATGATCTCGTATCGCTTCGGCTCGGCCGCGGCCATGGCCAGATATCCCTCCCGCACCCGCCGGTGAAAGCGCAGATCCTCGGCTTCGAAACGGCCCTCGTCCACGGTCATGGCCGCGTTGCGCGTATGCGCGCGCTGCAGGCCGGCCTCTTCGTCGATGTCGAAGAGCAGCGTAAGGTCGGGTTGCAGTCCGCCCGTGGCCCAGCCGTTCAGCGTCTGCAGGCGGTCGAGGTCGATGAGCCGCCCGTAGCCCTGGTAGGCGAGCGTGGCGTCTGTGTAGCGGTCGCAGAAGACGTGCGTCCCGCGCTCGACCGCTGGTTGGATTACCTCCGTGACGTGCTGCCGCCGCGACGCCGCATACAGCAGCACCTCGGTCATCGCATCCATCCCCGCCGACGCGGAGTCGAGGAGGATGGCCCGGATGCGGTCGCTGATCGGCGTCCCGCCCGGCTCCTTGGTGACGATGCACTCCCGCCCCAGCTCGCGATACCACGCTCCGACGCGCGCGATCTGGGTGGACTTGCCGGAGCCTTCCGGGCCTTCGAAGGTGATGAACATCGGCGCGCGATTCTAATGAATCGCGCGCCGAGATCCGTCGATCAGTTCAGATCCACCTTCACCACCCCCGCCACGCCCATCGAATCCAGCCCGAGGAGGCGCAGATCGAGGGCCAAGTCCTCACGGGCCGCGCCGCCGAGGTGTGCGCGCGGGATCTCGATGGTGAGCGTCGTCTCGCCCACCTCCAGCCGCCGCACGCCCTCTGCCCACGCCACGGCCGTGTTCTCCGGCCCGGCGACGATGGCGTCGAGGCGATACGTGCCGGCCGCCTTCACGTCGGCCTTGACCTCGATGCGCAGCGCGTCGCCTTCCAGGCTGGCGCGCACGCTCGAAGCGTCCAGACGCGCGGCGCCGCGCTCGGCGACCAGCTCGCCCAGCCCGGCGCGCGCGAACTGCACGCCTTCGGCGGTCCGTCCGGCGGCGTCGAAGCGCACCTGCCACGCGCCCGGCGCGTCGGCCGGCAGCTCGGGCAGCGTCGCCTCATAGACTCCGTCGCCCTTGTGCGTGAGCGTCACTTCCTCGAAAGCCTTGCCGCGCGGGGAGGCGAGGCGCGCCGTGACGGCTGCCTCGGCGATGCCGCTCGCGCCGTCGCGCAACTCGGCGTGCAGCGTCACCGGCTGGCCGGGCTGCCGCGAGAGCGGCGCGGCCCAGGTCGTGAGCGTGATCGGGCTGTTCGGCTCCGCCGCCACCACGGTCACCCCCGCCACATCCTCGGGCATGTCCACTTCGAGGCGGTAGCTCGCCGCGGCGGTCTGCATCACGTGAATGACCTCGTGCGCGCCGTGCGGCAGCCCGAGCTCCGCGGTCTCGGCGGCGTCGAGCTCGAAGCGGCGCAGGCCGCGCTCGAGCGACCCGCGGTCGCCGGGCCGGAGCATGGCCCCGGTCGGCGTGGTCAGGCGCGTGGAGAGCGCGCGTCCGCGCGCGTCGCGGCGCGCGGGGATGGTCCAGATGATCATGCTGCTCCCGCCGGCGGCGGGCAGGTCGACGGCTTTCGCCTGCTCACGGGTAAGCGTCCGCGTGAACATGCGCGAGACGTTTTCCGGCGCGTGTGCGGCCGGCGCCTCGTACTGCGTGCCCGGCTCGAAGCGTCCGGACAGATCCGCGGCGAACAGCGGCATGGCGGCGAGAAGGAGAATGGCGAAGAGAGTGCGTTTCATGGTCGTCGCTCCTTGCCTAAAAGTCCGTCGCCAGCGAGTCGCCGATCTTGCGATAGTCGTTGCGCCGGTTGTGATGGTGATTGGCGAGGGTGGTGAACCACACCGTGCCGACGGCCTGCGCGCTGTACTGCGAGACCATGCCGTCGTCCTCACCGGGCATGCCGGCGATTCCGGAGAGCGTGGCCAGGCCCGTGTCCTCCGGGTGGATGAAGTCGTTCCACAGGCCCGTGCCGGCGATGTTCCAGATCGCCTTCGGCAGGGCCGGCCGTCCCGACGTGCCCTTGAGGTAATAGGTGTTGTAGTAGCTCATCGACGAGGTCGTGCAGTTCTTCGTCGAGTCCGTGTTCTGCCCCACCAGGTCCACCATCCAGCCCGTCAGCCACGAGCCGGAGAGCGTTCCGGCCAGGTTCGCCGCCTCCGAGCCCTTGTTCGGCGGGGCGATGGAGTTGACCCAGCGGATGCGGTTGATGATCGGCTGGTAGCGCGAGTCGTAGGTGGGGTTGGAGAGGATCCAGCGGATGACCACGCCGCCGAACGAGTGCGTCTCGATGACGATGTCGTCGATGGCGTTCGCGTTCATCCAGTTGTAGATCTGCCCGGCCACCTGGCCGCCGGCGACCCACATGTACTGCGTGCCGTCGTACCCGACGACGAGATAGGGGATGGTGAAGCCCTTCGTCGTCGCCCGGATCATGTCCTCGCCCCAGTAGGCCCGGGCGACGCTCGGCTGCGCCAACTCGGCGCCGCCCTTGCCGTGGATGAAGACCACTCCGGTTTTGGCTTCGAGAACGGATGCGACCAGAAGAAGGAAGAGAGAGCAGACCAGGGTCCTTCGTTTCATGAAATCCGACGCCTCCTTGTGGCCGCGGCGGAACTTCAATCGCGGTGCCGTGGGCTCCCGCACGCGTTTTCAATGAGTTAACACACGACTACAGGCGGAACGGGTCCGTTCCTGAGCCTTTCACACACTGAATGAGGGTTCAATGTTGAGCAGGAGGGTCTGTTTTGAGACCGTCGCGCAGGCCGCGCAGGTAGTGCTCGCGCATCAGCGTCTCGAACACGGCCGGCCGGGCCAGCAGGCGGAACCGCTCGCCCCAGCGCGCCCTCCGCCGGAGCCTTTCCAGCTGCGACTCGTCCGCCAGCGCGCGCGACTCCAGCTCGTGCACGCCCAGAAAATGGCCGAGCTCGGGATGCTTGCGGTAGAAGATCGCCCCCGACTTGCCCACCGTGTACTGCCGCCGGGCGAACGTGTCGATGCTCATCGGGTGGTAGTGCCGGGTCACGGCCCGGGCGTTGTAGCGGATCTTCAGCCCCTTCGCGTCGAGCCGGTAAGCCAGCTCGATGTCCTCCCACGCCGCAGAGGGGAAGGTCGTGTCGAACGGATGCGCGGCCAGCACCTCCCGGTCGATGGAGATGTTCGAGGTGTAGAAGAAGTTGAACGGCACGACCGCGCCATCCTGGATCAGCTTGTAGCCGAACTGCAGGCCGAAGTCGTTGATGTAGTCCATGAACGCCGTCACGCGCTCGCCGTGCGGCCAGCCCGTGAACCCGAGGCAGGCCACCATCGGATCGTCGTTCGACTCGCGGTGCACGCGCGCGTGCTCGGCGAGAAACCGTGGCTCCGGCACCGTGTCGTCGCCGATGAAGACCACGAATTTGCCCTTCGCCAGCGACACCCCATGATTCCGCGCCCGCCCCGGCCCGCCGTTCGGTTGCGTGCGGAAGGTGATGCCTTTGCGCTGCGAGACCACGCGGTCCGTGTCGTCCTTGGAGCCGTCGTTGATGACGATGACCTCGAACGGCGGCGCGTCCCCCTGCGCGTCCAGCGCGTCCAGGACGCGGAGAAGCATGTCCAGGCGGTTGTAGGTGGGGACGACGACGGAGAAGTAGGTCATGGGAGTGTCATGAAGAGATGAAGGCAGAAGGCAGAAGGCAGAGGGCAGAAGGCAGAAGGCAGGCGTCCAGCCCGGAAGGAAGAGGTTCGAATGAAGAGGGAAGAATGAAGAAGCCCGCCCGGGGGGTTGCC
>JBIOTX010000241.1:0-46078 GCA_044866315.1 Thermoanaerobaculia bacterium
CAACGAGATCGGCGCCGTCGACTTCTACGTGCAGAACAACGGCCCTCAGCCCTGAACGACCCGTATTGCGGAGAACGAAAAAGCCCGGCGAAGCCGGGCTTTTTTGTTCTCCCTGTTTGGAGTGCGGCGGCGACGATGCCGCCGCTTTCAAAGCGGCGGCGCAGCCGCCGCACTCCAAATACGCTTCGCGCTACGGAAGAAGCGTTGTCGCTTCTTCCGCTCCTTCGTGAAGAAGGCTGGCGCTTCTCGCGGTAGAGGGCTGGACCAACCTTCGCACCGGGCGCCCGACCATGGACACCCCTTCCGACCCCACCCAGATCCCCAACCCCGCCCGCATCTACAACTACAGCATCGGCGGCTCGCACTGGTTCCCCCCGGACCGGCAGGCCGCGGAGTACATGTTCTCGCTCATCCCCTCGCTGCCGAAGTGGGTGCGGATGCTGCGCGACTTTCTCCAGCAGGCCGCGCGGCAGCTCCGGGCCGAGGGCTTCACCCATTTCGTCGACTTCGCCTCGGGGCTGCCGACGAGCGACCACATCCACGCCGTTGTTCCCGACGCGAAGGTCGTCTACTCGGACATCGATCCCTACACCCTGGAGCAGGCCCGCGAACTGGTCGGGCATCTCCCGAACGTGCTCTACCTGCAGCACGACGTCCGGGAGGCCCGGTCGCTGCTGGAGTCGCCAGAGGTGACGGAGTTCCTCGGCGGGGAGCGGAAGGTGGCTCTCGGCGTCAGCGGGATCACGGTCTTCCTCTCGCCCGAGGAGATCCGCCGGATCTTTTACGACCTGTACGACTGGGCGGCGCCCGGCTCGCGGCTCTACATCACCTACGAGACCAAGGAGCCGGGGCGGATGACGCCGCGCATGGAGCAGTTCCTCGAGACGTTCCGGCAGACGGGCGCCGAGTTCCGGCTGTACTCGCTGGAGGAGTGCATCGAGCTGAGCGCGCCCTGGCGCATCCCGGAGGGCAGGCTGCCCCGGTTGAGCGAGTTCCTGGGACTCCCGCCGAACTACATCACCGAGGAGGACCGCGAGGGAGTGGGGCTGGAGTTTTACGCCGCGATCCTGGAGAAGCCCTAGCGGTACACGACACACCCGCGCGATTCCAGCTCGGCGACAACCTCGGAAGGACCGAGCATCCGGACCCAGCGCACATCCAGCTTTTCGAAACGCGGGAGATCGAGCAACGCGCGCGGAAGCTCCTCGATCGGGTTGCCGCGCAGGTCGAGTTGCCGGAGCGCCTGCAGGCGACTGATGGCGGCGGGCAGCGCGGTCAGACGATTGTTGCGAAGGTGCAGCTCGCGCAGCGCGGTCAGGTTCCCGACCTCGTCGGGGAGCGAGGCGATGGCGTTGTCGGTCGCTCGCAGCTCCACTAGGCTGACCATCTCGCAGATCGCCGGCGGTACGGCGGTGAATTGATTGTTGCTGATGTTCAGGTAGCGAAGGCGGATGAGTTTTCCCAGCTCGACGGGGAGAGCGGTCAGCCGGTTGTCGTGGAGGTAGAGAAAGCCGGCCAGGTTGGTCAGATTGCCGATGGCGGCGGGCAACCGGCCGAGGCGATTGTGCCCGAGATCGAGCATGCGCAGGTTAGTCAGGCGGCCGATCGCCTCGGGCAGCTCTTCCAGGTCGTTGTCGGCCAGGACGAGGGTCTCGAGATCCGTCTGCTCCCAGACCTGCGGGGGAACGGAGCCAAGATGCTGCTTCCAGAGATCGAGATCCGTCACGTCAGCCCAGCACTCCACGCGTGACGTCGAGACTGTTGCCCACTTCCATCCACGTCATTCCCCAGCCCGGCCATGACAAGCGGGCGTTGCTACGCTCGCGAAAGCCGAAGACTCGCGCGAGCCACTCGGCCGCATGAGGCACGTCACGGTAGGGGATCGAGGGAACGAGATCGGGCGCCTGCCACATATCGCTCGCCATGGTCACCTCCACGGCGTCCAATGCTACTTTGTGATCGGGCAATGCGCACGGTGGAGCCGGTCGATCCGCACATCGTCCCCCTCACTACGCAAATCCCCCGCATCGGCTCGCACAGTCCGCGGAGTTGGTATACGCAGTCCTTACGTCGGTTCACCCAAACCAAACGTCGGACGCACAGTCCACTGCGGCGAGGCGCACAGTCCTCTCTGTCGACTCGCACAATCCCCCCACGCGGCACGCCCAGCAGCCGTGTCGAGTCGGACAATCCAGCCGTCGACGCCCACAGTCCTCTCTGTCGACTCGCACAATCCTCTCTGTCGACCCACACAATCCACCATGACGACAGGCGACGTCTCCCTGTCGACTCGGACAATCCCCCCGTCGACTCGCGCAGTCTTCTCCGCCGACCCGCACAATCCTCCCTGTCGATCCGCACCGTCCGACCTGTCGACCCGCGCAGTGCGCGTGAGACGCGCCACCTCGCTGCCTGCCGGCACGCACATCGAGCGGTGTCGGTACGCGAGTCGTCCGTGTTCGAGATGCGGCGTATCGCGTCACGGGGGTCTTCCTCCGCGGGGACGGTGCCTATCGTCGCAGTGGATTGTCGCTGTCGTCAGGGTGAATTGGGCGAGTCGTCAGGGATTCCTGTGCGAGTCGACGGGCATCCTGGGGAAGTCGCGGGGGAAGCGGTGCCGGTCGTGGCAGTGGATTGTCGCTGTCGTCAGGGTGAATTGGGCGAGTCGTCAGGGATTCCTGTGCGAGTCGCCGCGCATCCTGCGGGACCCGCGGCGGGAGCGGTGCCGATCGTCAGCTCTTCCCGCGCGAATCGCGCGATCGGATTGAGCGGGTCGGCACGTGCTCCTTGCGCAGATCCGTGACTGCTATGAGCGGCAGCTCTCGCGCTGTATCTACCGACCTGCAGTCATGCGCGGTCTGCCGCGCTCGTGAAATCGGCGTCACCTTCCCTCAATTCGGCGGTTTTCGCAGTGCCCCACGGTCGACGACCACGCCGTCGTGAATGACCATGCGGATCTTCTTCAGGTTGGCGATGTCTTTCGTCGGATCGGCGTCGAGAATCAGCAGGTCGGCGTCGAAGCCCCTTCGAACGTGACCGACGCGCCGCCAGCGGAAGACCTCGCCGACGTTGCTCGTCGCGGCGGCCAGCGCCTGCCGCGGCGTGAGACCGAGGGTGGTGAGGATCTGCAGCTCGCGATGGAGCGAGATGCCGGGAAGTGTGCCGAAGGCGCTGCTGCCGCTGCCGGTGAGGTAGCGCGCGCCCGCACGAACGTTGCGCTCCTCGACGCGCAGGAGATTGGCGGAACTGCCCTTCGGAATGCCCGGCGCGCCGGGCCAGGCGCCGGTTCCGCGATCCGCAGGCAGATGAACGCCGGCCGGATCGAGAATGGATGCGATCTCTTCCTTCCACGGATTCTCGTGCTCCGGCAGGTCGAGGTAGGACATGGCCAGCGTGGGGATGAGCGCGACGCGCGACGCACCGAGCCGCGCCGCCCACTCCTTGACCACCGGTGCATCGGGATCGAGCGATGCCAGGTACTCGTAATACGTCGTTCGCGGTGGCCCGAAAGGCTCTCTGGCCACGGCGGCGCGCAGCTCCGGCGGCGCGAGCTCCAGGGAATATCGCCGCGTGTGCACGAAGGCGTCGATGCCGAGCTCGATCCCCTGCGTGTATGTCGTTTCACCGAGCTCTCCGATCGTGGCCAGACCGAGCTCGCGCGCCCGGGCTACGGCCATGCGCGTCTCTTCGGGATCGAGACGGTAGTGGAGGAGCAAGACCTGCCCGCCTTTGCGCACCTCCTCTTCGAGCTGCTCCATGATTCCGGCACTCGAGAGCTCCACCGGCTTGCCGTCCGTCCCGCCTCCCAAGCCGCTCACGAATCCCATCCGGCGCACCCGAGGACCGGGAACGGCGTTCATCAGCAGCGCCCCGCGCCGCCCGCCCGGCTCGTCGGAGCCGAGGATGGTGGTCACGCCCATGTACAGATACGCGTTTGCCTGGGCCTGACTGTTCAGCCCCGCGAAGACGTCGTTGAGTCCGGGGACGATGTACGCACCGTCGGCGCGAATGATCCTCGCGCCCGGTGGGATCTTCGTCTTCCGGCGAGGACCGGCGGCCACGATCTCGCCGCCGCGAATCACGACCACCGCATCGCGGATGTCGTTGGCACTCTTTCCGGAAGCCGAAACGTCGATGACCGTGGCGCCGGTGATGGCGATCGGTTGCCGGGTCGTGGGAGTGGCCGCGAGGAGGAGCGCGAAAAGCAGTGCTTGCATTCGCGCGCGATTCCAGCGATCAGAACAGCTTCAGGAACCCCGCGTTCGCCACGAACCGCTCCTGCGCGTTCTGTCCGATCGACTTCCCGAGGGCCAGCCGCAGAAGCGTGCCGTACGGCCCGACGGTCTGGCCGATGGGTTGTTGGCGAAGCGGTTGTGATGGGGCAAACTAGCGCGCCTTCAGCATGTCTCGCCGCCAGATCAAGGGCTTATCGGTCGTCGCAGCGATGCGCAACCTTCGCGCGAGCGGCGACCAGAGTTTCGAACAGCTGATTGCGCTGTTGCTGCAGAGGGTTTCTGGAGAACGGATTCGGCGCTCGAAAGCTGGTACCCAGGGTGGGGTCGATGCCATCGCCGAAATCCCGTTCGCAATCGAAGACAAGCGCCATACAACGAAACTCGAGAGCCGCAACCTCGTCGGCGGGCTCACCGAGGCCGCAGATACGTACCCGGACTTGCAGCTCTGGGTGCTGGTCGCCACCTGCGCCGTTGCCGCCCAAACACGAGACGCGCTGGTGCGAGCCGGGTCGAGGCAAGGCATCGCAGTGCTGATCCTGGACACGACGTCTTCCGAGCTCGATCTTGCCGGCGTCGCCAACCTTGCGGCCCTTGCCGCAACGGATGTGGATTGCGTGCTCGACGTCCTCGGTGATCCCGCCTGGAGAAGCCGAGGGCGAAAGCCGGACCTGAACCTCATCCGAACCGAGCTTACCGAGATTCGAAGCCTTTCTGGGTTCGGCCCATGGGAAGCACGTCTTCGCAACGATCTTCGAGAACTACCAACGTGGCGGTACCTCGTTCGGGAACAGAACAACTCGGTTCTCTCGCGCATTGTCGGAGATGCCTTCAACGCTTTTGGAACCCGGTACGATCCGACGGAAGCGGTTCAGCGTTCTGCCGAGGCCGAATTGACTGCATGGTGGGAATCCAGGAACGTCGGTTCTCGCGAAGTCGCTGTCGTGACTGGCGATCTTCATGACGGCAAGACATGGCTCGTTTTCGGGTGGTTGGCCCGTAATCTTCGGACGTTCTCCGTTCCGGCGTTCTTTTTCTGGTCCGAGAAAGTAAAGTCGGAGCACGGAGATGTCGAGAAGCTGGTCCGTGAAGAAGCACGTCGTGCTCTTGGGCGATTCGAGCGCAACACGGATGCCATCATCAATCGGCAGAAATCATTGCCGAACCGCGCGGATCCATGGTGTCTCGTGATTCTCGATGGTGCGAATGAGTACGTCTCAGATTTTGGTGCCCGCTCCGAGGCTATTCTTTGGGCCGATCCACCGCCGTCTAGCAATGGTGTCACTGAGGCCTCCCGTGGACTGCAGCCATTGCCGTTACCGAAGGATCGGCGTCCTGCCCTTCTCGTGACGTGGCGTGCCCGCGATTTCGAAGAGGACCGTGCGGCACTCGGCAGTCGGCCGGTCCAGCCAGTGGAGCTCGGCCCGTACGACGACCGCGAGTTTGCTGATGCATTGAGACGGCACTCGCTGAGCGTGAGCCAACTCCAAGACATGCCCGCATCGGCACTTCGGATGGTTCGTCATCCGATGTATCTAAAACTCGCCATCGAGCACTGGAACGAGCTCAAGTCGTTCGGGCATATCACCGTCCCTGTGCTCCAGTATCTGGACGCCACGGACAGAGTCCCTCTCCGACGCTCTAGCGCCGCACGTTTCGATCCGGGTCCATTCAAGGAGTTTCTTGCGAACCTCGCGGCAGCATGGGCGAAGGAACGCCGGCTGAATCACTCCACGCTACTAACCGAAGTTCGGGCGGTGACGCATCAAGTCGACACGGCACTGCACGCGCTCAAGTCGGAAGGTGTGATCGAGTATCACCCGGACGGAACACTCGTTCCGGATCTCGAGAGGCTCGCGCTCGGAATGGGACTGTACATTCGCGACAAGCTTCTGTCGGTTAGCGATACCGCGGCATGGCCAGGGGCACTTGCCAAGATTCTCGAGCCCAACCGCGATGACGAGAAAGTTCGCTGGCTTCGTGTCGCCGTAACGGTCTCGTTGCTGGCGGGAGACGCCGAAAGGCACCCCGTCGTCATCGATTTCCTTATCGCAGCGTGGCTGTCATCCAGGAATTTCTCGCAGCAGGATCTCGACGACCTGCGAAACCTCTCGTCGCTTCTGCTCGAGCCGGCGCTGCGAGTGCTCAATTCTCCCGCCGCTGCGAACGCGAACATCGTTCTACTTGCGGAACCCCTCATCCAGGCGGGACTCGTGCGTTACGAAGCCATCGTCGTGGCGGCAGTGCGCCGGTGGTTGCGCCTGGTTCCGCTCGGTTCGCGATGGTTCATCGGGGGTGAAAGCAAGGCCTCCGACGCCGTGGCCGAAGCAGCCGCAGAGCCATCGTTCAGCGATCTCCAGCTCGAGATCACGAATGTTGCGAGTGGCAATGCCGCGCGAAAGCTTCAGCGTCTCGCCCTGTCTATTGCCTGCACGCACCCGTTTCTGCTGCAGCCGATCGATGTGCTGGCACTTTTCGCCGCTCGCCACGCCGTAGGTGGATATCTCGATCGCGGTGAACAGTTTGCAGTCCGGCGGGTTCTGGCGGATAGCGACGTCTCATGGTTCGAGCAGGAGGTCCAGGCGTGGGCTGCGAAGCCGGAGACGCTGCGAGCGAGCCTTATGCGTGACCTCATCACTGCCACCGGTCGCAAAGACCTCCTGCATCTCCTGAAGCGACTTCCCACCTCGACGTATCGCCGATGGGTTGATCGATCGCTCACGCGCGCCGGTCTTTCGGCGCTGAAACCCGGCGATTCAGAACAGATCATGGCTGATGCGGAGCGGGCGTCTGACTTGGCGCTCGATCCGGCCTGCCTTCCGCCGCCACGCTCCTGGCGAACGGCGTTCGCGAAGGTCGCACTTCAACGCTTCGGCCGGCCTCATCAACTCCATGAATTTCGTTCCTTGAGCCGCGATGACTATGACTTCAGACGAATTGAACCGGTGCTGGCCGCTTGGGCACCCGACGCAGGGGCCCGTATCCTGCGAGGCTTCCTGGCCGACGTTCTACGCTTGATCGAAGCCGACGAGAAGCCCGAGTCTTGGGAGATGAATGGCGACGCCACACTCCTGACGCTTGAGGATCGACGAAAGTTGCTTGCAGCGGTTCGCGCCGCATCGCCGAACGATACGCATACTCGGCACGCGTTGCTGCAGGCGTACTTATGCGTTCTGGCAGGAGCATCGTCTTCGCAGCGCCTCCGCCTTCTTCTCGAACATCCCTTCGAAGTCGAATGGCTGGACCTCTACAGCGTGGCCGCTGCGGCGCGAGATAGCGTATTTCGTCGCAAGGCAATCGCGGCCGGCCGGGTCGAGCAGGAGCCACACCGCCTTACGAGGGCACGTTACATGCTCGGATATTTCAGACCCGAGCTGACGGCCAAAGACCTCGCGCGTTTAATCGGGGACCTGTCGCCGGGAGGGTCGGGTGGAGATGCTGAAAATGCAGCGCGATTCCTACTGACCAACTCACGAATTACCAGTTCAACGCCCGCAGAAGCGCTCGGGCCTCTCGTGCACGTTGCTTCTTCATTATCCGAGGCAGCGTGGCAGTACGAAGCATTTCTCGGTACGACGCGTCGTCCCGGTCTGTATCCGGCTGACTGGGTCGGCAAGGCACGATCCGCGCCGCAGACGGCGCGACACAACGGCGCTGACGAGAACGTCTCGGACGAAGATGCGGTGGCCCAGGGTATCGAGTTGCTCGCGGGTCAGGTTCAGGAGCGACTCGCACGCTCGATGAAGACACCTGGACGCTGGGAGCAGTTTCCGGACGGCATCGCGAGTGAAATCAGCGAATCTGCTTTCAACGCCTGGGTTGACCAGTTGCGGTCTTCACCCGACTATTCCCGTCGTTTCTATCTGGGACTGTTGATGCCGGTCATTCGACATGCGCTCCGCACGCGTCATCCGGCAGCCAAGGAATTGTGGGCAATGGCGTATCCCTTTCAGCGCGGCAGATTCTCGCCAGGCGACCGATACGTCAGCGACGGTGTGGATTGGACGATCCGCGAGATTCATGATCCGGAGCTCGATGATGAGCTGGCCCGGGACATTCTGCGAGAGCTTGTCGCCGATTGCCGATCCGACTCCGAATTGGTGGAGGTCGCGATGGGTGCACGGCTCGAATCGACGTCGCGCCTGATCTCGGTGGTGGAAGAGGGACTCGGTAGCAAGGACGAGATCGATCGAGCCCGGGCCCGCCTCATTGCCGGATGGCTGCCTGAGAAGAGCATTTCACGGCGCAGGCTCGCAGCGGCAGATCGTTCGCAATGGGTGGAACGCGTTGGACAGCGAGCCATCCGGCGACTCAATCGCGAACGCTGGGCTAAAGAAGGCTCCGGCGTTTTCTGTCTGAGCCGCAGCCGTCACGTCGCTGGGCGGCCGGACGTCTCTTTCTGTCGTGCGCGGACGCTGCCACGCCTTTCTGGATTCGAGAGGTGCTCCATCGGGAATCGCGAGCGACCAGTACTCGACGTGCGCAGGCACAACTCCTGATCGACAAAATCAGGAAGAAAATCGACGACGCTGAGCTGCGAGACAACTTCCTGGGCTATCCGGTCCGGGACCTGTCCACCACCGTTTCGCCGTGGCGTTCGGTGCTCGACTGGAGAGACATTGAGGTTACGCCGAATGAGGAATGAAGTGCCCGCCGTGCGAGGCTAGATTCGGGTCATTCGTCTTAAAGGGACGCGCCCCTCATCCGCCCGGCACCTATGCATAGGTGCCGGGCACCTTCTCCCCGCAAGCGGGGAGAAGGGAAAAGGGTAGTTAGAACAGCTTGAGGAACACCACGTTCGCCACGAACCCCTCCTGCGCGTTCCTGCCGATCGACTTCCCGATATCCAGCCGCAGCAGCGTGCCGTACGGCCCGACGGTCTGGCCGGCGATGCCGAGGCCCTGGAAGGGCTCGCGGCTCAGGCCGGAGCTGGCGTCGTCGATGAGGGCGTGGTCGTAGAACGCCTCCAGCCGGAACTGCTGGGAGAAGACGAAGCCATAGGAGAGGTGGCCGATGATGGCCCGCTCGGCGCGCACGGAGCCGGACTTGATGCCGTGCACGCGCTGGGCGCCGAAGAAGCCGAGCTCGTACTTCGAGAAGCGGTCCAGGCGCGTGCCGTCGAGGTAGTTCACGTCGATCCCAATGCGCTGGAACTTCGGCAGGAAGAAGCTCTTGCCGATCGAGCCGCCGAAGCGGTCGTAGCTCTTCTGGTCCTCGTCGTACTCGGCCAGGTTGCCCCACGGCTCCCACTCCGAGCGCATGGAGTGCTCGTAGTAGCCGGAGATCGACCAGCCGCGCCGCGCGTACTGCGCGGACAGGCCCGGCGTGTAGACGAAGGTATCCGACGGCACCGCAAAGTCCGCGGCCGTGTCCTCGGCGCGCTGGTAGGTGAAGTGCTGGATGCCCATGGAGAGGTCGACCTTGCCGAAGCCGAAGACGGGATGGCCGACGCGGAGGTTGAGGCCGACGGGCACGGACTTGATGGTCTCGTCCGGACGCTCCAGCCCCTCCCGGTACATCGTGTTCGACACCGGCACGGCGATGCCGAAGAAGTCGACGCCGACGTTCGTGCGCGTGTTGGCAACGTTCGGATGAGTCGCGTTCGCGGCCACGACCAGACCGGCGAAGAAGACGTTGGTCTGGATGCCCTTGTTGAACAGGTTGAAGTTGAAGTAGTCGATCCCGCCCAGCGGGACCACCGGGAACTCCAGTCCCTTGTCGTGGTGCACGCCGCCGACCGCGAAGAGGCGCGAGGTGTCGAAGCCCTCCTTGACCACGCGCTCGCCGTCGCCGCGCTTCTCCAGGTAGCGCATGCCACCCTCGGTCTCCCGGACCATGCGCGCGTCCGACGCCGAGGCCTGCGCGAGCAGGGTCTGGAACTCCACCGGCTCGATGCGGAAGTTGGTGAACGTCGTCTCGCGCTGCACGACCGTAGTCCGGCCGGCCGCGGAGACCACCTGCTGCGCGCCGACGACGGCCGGCAGCCAGATCAGCTCGCGCGCATCGGTCGCGGCGATCTCCTGAACGGTGAGCGGCTTCTTCGTGTCGCGCGCGAAGGCCACGAAGTCGACGCGCTCCTCGTTCGACAGGATCTCGCCGGCGAGATTGAGCTGAACCATGGAGATGCGCACGCGCGCCCAGGTCCGGGTGTCGATCCACACCGTGCCGCGGTACAGCGGCAGGTTCTCCGGCGCGTTCTTCGGCGGCTCGAAGCGCACCTCGTAGGTGCGGAAGCCGAGCATCTCCGTCGGCCGCACGTACTCGTAGCGGTATTCGTTGGTCAGGTGGATGTCGAGCGGGAGCTGGGTCACCTTCTCCGGCTGGATCAGCGGCAGCTCGGGGATGCGCCCGTACTTCCACTTCACGCCGTTGATGAAGAAGTTCTCCCAGACCCAGTCGGCCTTGCCCTGCGGGTCGGAGAAGTAGTCGCCCTCGATGGCCGCCTCCAGCGACTCCGCGCCGCCGCCGATGTCGAAGCGCAGCTTGGTGGTGTTGCGGGCGACGTACTTCGGCTGGATCGACTCCTGGTAGGCGTCGTAGGCCTGGTGGTTGCGGATGATCTCCTCGACGGAGATCCCGCGCTCGGTGGCGATGTTGATCGACTCCTTGACGGCGTTCCGGTCGCGCTTCTCGGTGTAGTCCACGACCACCGCGAACGGCTGCTTCACCGCCGGCGTGCCGACGAGGAGGCGCCCGCCGCGCGTGCCCGTGTCGGTGATGTCGCGCTCACCGGCGGCGTCGACACGCCGGGGACGGATGTAGCGGTCCGCCGGCAGCGACAGGATCGCCGGCGCGGCTGCGTCGCCGCGCGGGATCAGGGCCGTGCGCAGGTCCTCGCCGCGCACGAAGCTGAGCACCGGCATCTCGATGGCCGCGCCTTTCGCGTCGAGCACGGTCGTCTTGGCCGTGGAGTCGAACGCCCAGTCGCCGGTCAGCGTGGCGTTGAACTTCGCCAGCGATTCGGCGGGCTGAGAGCCCGCCGCTCCACTGAGATAGGCGCGCGTCGCACCCTGGCCGAGGGCCTGGGCGGCGTCGAAGAGTGCGTTCGGGGACTGCACCGGCACGTAGGCGAAGATCTTCTTGGCCGGATCGCGGTCGGCCAGCCAGGCCGCCGTCGACTGGACGTCCTCCCCGTTCACGATCAGAGCGTCGAAATACGCGCCGGCGCCGTTGTCGAACAGCGCGCCCATGTCGCCGGGCTTGGAGAAGACGATGCGTGAGGCGACGTCGAGTCCCTGCGCCGACACGGCCAGGCGCTTGATCGCGTACGCGGTCAGCGCGGGGTCCGCATTCGCCACCGACACGCCGAGGGAGTCGAACGGGCCGTGTGCGCGCGCCCAGTCGATGATCGACTTCGTGTGCTGCTCGACCTCCGCCAGCGGATCGCCGCCGGCGCCGAGGGTGTACTCGACGATCAGCGTGACCTCTTTCGGCTTCTGCGGGGCGTAACCGGCGAGGTCGGCCTCGCTGATCCGATGCAGGACCGGGAGGCCCGCGCCGTCCGGCGCGACGAGGCCCACGCAGAGCGAGCACTCTTTCGGCGCCTCGGCTGCCATGGCAGGGAGGACGAGAATTTGCAGGAAAAGGAGCGTGACGGCGACGTATCTCATTGGGCCCTCAGGGACGTAACGGGGCCAAGAACGCCGCTCGGCAGGCCGAAATTGCCAGACAGAGGCATCGTTTTTCTGAATCGTTTCTCGGGGGCGAAGCTCGCTCCGGCCGAGCTCGACGCGCTCCGGGCTGCGGCCTGCGAGGCCGGCCTGGAGGTCGTCGATCTGACGCAGGACGTCGACTGCGCCCGGCTGATCCGCGAGCGGGTCTGGCGCGGCGCGAATCTGTTCGTCGCCGCCGGCGGCGACGGCACGGTCCACCACGTCATGCAGGCCGTCGTGCACAGCGAGGCCTCCCTCGGCGTGATCCCCATCGGCACGTACAACCACTTCGCCCGCGACCTCGGCATCCCCCTGGACTGGCGCTCCGCTCTGGAGGTCGCGCTCACGGGTGCGCGCCGGCAGATCGACACCGGCCGGGTCAACGATCGCTTCTTCGTCAACAACGTCTCCCTGGGCCTCTACCCCGAGCTCGTGGCCCGGCGCGAGGAGCGCGGCCGCGACTACCCGCGCTGGAAGGCGCGGCTCTACGCAGCCTACACGACCTTTCGCAAGTACCCGCACGTGACCCTGACCGTGGAGTCGGAGGCCCGGCGCGAGCTGATTCGCACCCATGTGTTCATGGTCTCGAACAACTCCTACGAGCTGGAGCGGGTGGGCATCGAGGCGCCGCGCTCGCGGCTCACCGAGGGGCGGCTGTCGGTGTACTGGCTTCCGCACACGCCTCGGATGATGCTCATGCGCATGGTGGCGCGCTATCTGGCCGGGCGGATCCGGACCATCCCCGGCTTCCGCTCCTTCCGCACCCTGAGCATGCGCGTGCAGTCCTCGCGGTCGCATCTGAAGGTGGGCATCGACGGCGAGGTCTTCTCCATGACCCCGCCGCTGGTGATCACCACCGTGCCGCAGTCGCTCGTGGTCCGGGTGCCGAGGGCATAGACTTTCTATATGCCGGGCATTTTCGACACCGTCGTCGACGCCAACGTCCAGGCCCTTCTGCGGCGCGAGCAGCGCCTGCTGGTCGAGCTGCGGGAGACGCTCGAGCGCGAGCAGGCCGAGGAGCGGCGACGCGTCGACGAGCTCCTGGCCACGCTTGAGGATCTGTTCACCATCGTCGTCGTCGGCGAGTTCAACGCCGGCAAGTCGTCGCTGATCAACGCGCTCTTCGGGGCCAAGCTGCGCGTCGAGGGACCGATCCCCGTCGACGACCGGATCTCCATCCTGCGCCATGGCGAAACCGAGTCGCAGAAGAAGCTGTCCGACTACGTGAACGAGCAGTTCTACCCGGTCGAGTTCCTCCGCAACATCACCCTCGTCGACACGCCGGGCACGAACTCGATCGTGCAGCGCCACCAGGAGATCACCGAGGACTACATCCCGCGGGCGGACCTGGTCCTGTTCGTGACGTCCATCGACCGCCCGCTGTCGGAGTCCGAGCGCCGCTTCCTCGAGTACATCCGGGAGTGGGGGAAGAAGGTCGTCTTCGTGCTGAACAAGATCGACACGAAGTCGGACGAGGAGGTCGCCCAGGTCGTCGACTACCTCAAGTCGAACGTGCGGGCGATCTTCGGCTTCGAGCCGGTCATCCATCCCGTGGCGGCCAAGCCGGCGCTGGAGTCGAAGCTCGGTGCGCTACCGCCCCGCGAGTGGACGCGCAGCCGCTTCGAGGCCCTCGAGGACTACATCTTCACCGTGCTCTCGGAGAAGGAGCGCATCCGGATCAAGCTCGAGGCGCCGCTGGAGACCATCCTCAGCCTGGCCAGGCGGCAGTTCCGGATGATCGAGTCGCGGCGCGAGGTCCTGGCGACGGACAAGGCCCGCATCGACTCGATCAACGAGCAGCTCCAGCGCGCGCGGGCCGACCTGGAGTCGAACTTCACCCAGTTCGTGGTCCGCATCGACAACCTGATGATGGATCTCGAGCGCCGCGGCCTCGACTTCCTCGACCGCTACGTGCGCATCCAGCACGTCATGCTCCTCCGCGACGCCTCGCGCTTCCGCGAGGAGTTCGAGCGCCAGGTGTTCCAGGGCTGGAAGGGGAACATCGACTCCACCATCCAGGAGGCCGTGGACTGGCTGGTGCGCGAGAACATGAAGCTCTGGAACGGGACCGTGGACGCGTTCCACCGCCGGGCCGAGGCGGACGCGCGGAACGAGGAGATCATCGGCCGCGTCGGCCGCGAGTTCGCCTACAACCGCGAGGAGGTCTACGCGCGCATGCGCACCCACGCCGAGCAGCGCCTGTCCGCGTACGACGTGAACGTGGAGAGCCGCCGGATCATCGACAACGCCATGCGCGCCGTCCTCCACTCCTTCGGCCTCGGCGCCGGGGCCCTCGGCCTCGGCTATCTGCTGACCACGGCCGTCAGCAGCACCGCCGTCGACGTCACCGGCCTCACCGCCGCGACCATGCTCCTCGTCACCAGCTTCCTCATCCTCCCGTACAAGCGAAGCAAGGCCAAGGAGGAGTTCCGCCGCCGGATCGAGGAGCTGCGCGGCCAGCTCCGCGAGTCCCTCGACCGCGAGTCGACCACGGAGATCGACCGCATGCTCCGCAGCATCACCTCCGCCTTCGAGCCCTACCAGCGGTTCTACGCGGCCGAGTCGGAGAAGATCGAGCGCTTCGCGGAGAAGCTGGGGAAGATCGAGGCCGAGGCCCGGGAGATCCAGGCCTCCATTTAGGAGTGCGGCGGCCCTAGCCGCCGCTCTTTTATCCGGATCGCAGAGCGGTGGCTGGCGCCACCGCACTCCTATAGAATCCGCCGCCTTATGGCCACCGTACGCATCAAGGAGCTGCCCCAGCACATCGGCGAGAAGGTCACGGTGAACGGGTGGCTCTACAACAAGCGCACCTCGGGGAAGCTGCAGTTTCCGATCATCCGGGACGGCAGCGGGTACCTGCAGTGTGTCGTGTTCAAGAAAGAAGTCGACGAAGCGACCTGGTCGAGCGTCGAGCAGGTCACGCAGGAGTCGAGCGTGCGGGTCACCGGCACGGTCCGCGCCGAGGGGCGCGCGCCGGGCGGGGTGGAGCTGGGGGTGGAGTCGTTCGAGACCGTCCATCTGGCCCAGGAGTACCCGATCACGCCGAAGGAGCACGGCACGGCGTTCCTCATGGACCTGCGCCATCTCTGGCTGCGCTCGTCGAAGCAGCACGCCGTCCTGCGCATCCGTAACGAGATCGAGCAGTCAATCCGCGACTTCTTCTACGACCGCGACTTCGTCCTGATCGACTCGCCGATCCTCACCGCCAACGCGGCCGAGGGAACGTCGACGCTGTTCGAGACCGACTACTTCGGCGAGAAGGCCTACCTCTCCCAGTCCGGGCAGCTCTACCTCGAGCCGGCGGCCGCCGCGTTCGGGCGGGTCTACTGCTTCGGCCCGACGTTCCGCGCGGAGAAGTCGAAGACCCGCCGGCACCTGATGGAGTTCTGGATGGTGGAGCCCGAGGTCGCCTTCCTCGAGCTCGAAGGCCTGCAGGATCTGGCCGAGGAGTTCGTCGAGTACATCGTGGCCCGCGCGCTCGACCGCTGCCAGGAAGAGCTGAAGACCCTCGAGCGCGACCTCTCCAAGCTGGAGAACATCAAGCGCCCCTTCCCGCGCATCACCTACCGCGAGGCCATCGAGGTGCTCAAGAAGAACGGCGTCGACGCCAAGTTCGGCGACGACTTCGGCGGCGACGAGGAGACCATCATCGCCAACTCCTTCGACCGGCCGGTGATCATTTCCCGCTACCCGGCGGCCATCAAGGCCTTCTACATGCAGCCCGCACCCGAGGACCCCACCCTGGCCCTGGGCATGGACATGATCGCCCCCGAAGGCTACGGCGAGATCATCGGCGGCTCCCAGCGCATCCACGACCACGACCTGCTCCTCCGGCGCATCCAGGAGCACCACCTCCCGGTCGAGGCCTTCCAGTGGTACCTCGACATCCGCAAGTACGGGACCTTCCCCCATGCCGGTTTCGGCATGGGAATCGAAAGGTGCGTGGCCTGGGTGTCGGGCGTGCCGCATCTGAGAGAGACCATTCCGTATCCGCGCATGCTCAACCGCATCTACCCATAGCGCATGGCAATCCTTCGCGTCATTCCGCTCGGCGGCCTCGGCGAGATCGGCATGAATCTCATGGTCTACGAGTATGGCGACGAGGCCATCCTCGTGGACTGCGGGATGATGTTCCCCGACGCGGCGACGCTCGGGGTGGACGTGATCGTCCCGGACATGACCTACCTCTTCGACAACGCGTCGAAGGTGAAGGCGCTGTTCCTCACCCACGGGCACGAGGACCACATCGGCGCGGTGCCGTTCCTCGTCGACCGCCTGCCGCTGCCGGTGTACGGGATGCCGCTGGCGCTGGGGTTCGTGGCCGACAAGTTCGAGGAGTTCGGGATCGACGACATCGAGCTGCGGGCGATCATGCCCCGCGACGTCGTGGAAGTGGGCTCGTTCCGCGTCGAGGCCATCCGGGTCACGCATTCCATCGTCGACGCCCTCGGCTACGCGATCACCACCCCCGCCGGCACGATCATCCACACCGGCGATTTCAAGATCGACCACACCCCGATCGACGCCAAGCCGACCGACCTGGCCCGCTTCGCCCACCATGGCGAAGAGGGCGTGCTGCTGCTGGTCAGCGACTCCACGAACGCGCTCGTGCCGGGGCACTGCCCGTCCGAGAAGACCGTCGGCGGCGCGCTCGACCGGGTGTTCGCCAACGCGCCGGGCCGGATCCTCGTCACCACCTTCGCCTCGCACATCCACCGCGTGCAGCAGATCATCGACCTGGCCCGCAAGTTCCGGCGCCGGGTGATGCTCGTCGGCCGCTCGCTGGTCGACAACGTCGAGACCGCGGAGCGCCTCGGCTACCTCAAGTTCCCGAGCCACACCCGCGCCGGCTCGCCCGACCTCGACCCGCGCGAGCTGGTGATCCTCACCACCGGCACCCAGGGTGAGCCCTCCTCGGCGCTCTCGCGCATGGCCATCGGCGAGCACAAGCAGGTCTCCATCGAGCGCGGCGACGTGGTGGTCATCTCCGCGCGCACCATCCCCGGCAACGAGCGCGCGGTCGCGCACGTGATCGACAACCTCTACCGCCGCGGCGCGGACGTGGTCCATCACGAGCAGCCGGACATCCACGTCTCCGGCCACGCCTGCCAGGAAGAGCTGAAGCTGATGCTCAACGTCACCCGGCCGAAGTTCTTCATCCCCATGCACGGCACGCTGCGGCACCTCATCCACCACGCCCGGCTGGCCGAGGAGGTGGGCGTGCCCCACGGCGTGGTGATCACGAACGGGCAGGTGGCGGAGATCGACGGCGACGACATCCGCGTCCTGCCGGACCGCGTGGCGCAGGGAAAGGTCTTCATCGACTCCGAGGCCGAGGAGGTGCCGGAGGTGGTCGTGCGCGACCGCCAGCACCTGGCCGAGGACGGGTTCGTGATCGCTGTGGTCGCCGTTGACTCGAACGGCAAGCTCATTCGCGATCCGGAGATCATCACTCGCGGCCTGGTGCACGTCGACGCCAGCGCGGAGGTCCTGGGCGAGGTGCAGAAGACCATCGTTGGCATGTTTGACGAAAGTCCGGCCGATGAGCTGCGCGACTCGGACCTCCTCCAGGAGAAACTGCGCGCGCTGCTGAAGCGCTACTTCCGGAAGAGCATGGGCGCGCGGCCGATGATCCTGCCGGTCATTTGGGAAATGTAAGGAGCAGATGAAGGCAGAAGGCTGAAGGCAGAAGGCAGAAGTGAGAACGTTCTGCCTTCTGCCCGCTGCCTTCAGCCTTCTGCCTTCATATGTCGATTCTTCAAGCAATCGTTCTCGGCCTGGTCCAAGGGTTGACCGAGTTCATCCCGATCTCGTCCACCGGCCACCTGAAGATCGTCCCCGAGCTCCTCGGCTGGGGCGATCCCGGTGCGGCGGCGTCGGCGGTGATTCAGTTCGGAACCATCCTGGCCGTGATCATTTACTTCTTCCGGGACATCGTGCGGCTGACGATCGGCTTCTTCCGCGGGCTGTTCGCGCGGAAGCCGTTCGAGGATCCGGACTCCAGGGAAGCGTGGTACGTGATCTTCGCCACGATTCCCATCATCGTCGCGGGCGTGCTGCTCGAAGATCTGATCGAGGGCGTGTTCCGGAGCACCTGGGTGATCACGTTCCAGCTGGTCTTCATCGCCGTGCTGATGCAGCTCGCCGAGCACTACGCGCACCGGCGCGGTTTCCGTCCGGCCGAGGACTTCAACGCCAAGGACGCCTGGATCATGGGCCTGGGGCAGTGCATCGCCCTCATCCCCGGCTCGTCGCGCAGCGGCTCGACGATCATGACCGCGCTCTTCCGGCGCATCCCCCACGACACCGCGGCGCGGTTCTCGTTCGTGATGAGCATCCCGGCCATCACCGCCGCGGGCATCTACGAGCTCGTGTCGGAGCGCGAGCATCTCGCGACCATCGGTACGGTCCCCATGGCCGTGGCCATCTTCGTGGCCTTCGTCTCCGGCTGGGCCTCGATCTGGTTCCTGCTGCGCTACCTGCGCACGCACACCACGCACATCTTCATCTACTACCGCTACGTCCTCGGCGCGATCCTGGCCGTCCTTCTTCTAACATCCTGCACCGCCATGCCGACCGACACGCGCTACCTCGCCCTCGGCGATTCCTACACCATCGGCGAGAGCGTCCCCGCCGCGGAGCGTTTCCCCGCGCAGCTCGCGCGCGAGCTGAACCTCGGCGAGCCGCTGGTCATCGCCAAGACCGGCTGGACGACGGACGAGCTGAACGCCGCGATCGACGCTGCTTCCCCGCAGGGGCCGTACGACCTGGTGACGCTGCTCATCGGCGTCAACAACCAGTACCGCGGCCGCAGCGCGGACGAGTACCGCACCGAGTTCGCCGCGCTGCTCCAGCGCGCGATCGGCTTCGCCGGCGGCAACGCCAGGCGCGTGGTGGTCGTGTCCATCCCCGACTGGGGCGTCACGCCGTTCGCCGAAGGCCGCGACCGGACCAAGGTCGCCCGCGAGATCGATCAGTTCAACACCATCAACCGCGAGGAGGCCGGGCGGGCGGGGGCGCGGTACGTGGACATCACGCCGATCTCGCGGCGGGATGATGCGGCCCTCGTGGCCGAGGACAAGTTGCATCCCTCGGGGAAGCAGTACGGAGAGTGGGCGAGGTTGATCGCGCCGCAAGCGCGCGCCGCGCTCGACCGCTAATCCGACAGCACCTGCACCTCGGGGATGTTCCGGTACTTCTCCGCGAAGTCCAGGCCGTACCCGATCACGAACTGCGGGTCGATGGAGAAGCCGACGAAGTCCGGCTTGAAGTCCACCTTGCGCGCGGCCGGCTTGTCGAGGAACGCGGCGGTCTTCACCTTCGCCGCGCCGCGGCTCTCGATGTAGTTGTTCACCTCGCGGATGGAGAGGCCGCTGTCGATGATGTCCTCGACGATCAGCACGGCCTTGCCGCGCATGTCCAGCTGCGGCTCCTTGAGGATCGTCACCACCCCCGAGGAGTACTTCTGGTTGCCGTAGCTGGAGATCTGGATGAAGTCGAGGGCCACGTCCATGGACATGTTCCGGACCAGGTCCGCGCAGAAGAACATCGCCCCTTTGAGCACGCACAGGGCGATCATTTCCGTCCCCGCGAACTCCGCGCTGATGTCGCGGGCCATCTCGGCCACACGTCGGTCGATCTGCTCGCGTGAGATTAACGTCGTCTGAGCCATTCGTGCCAGAATCATAGCATCGGGGATTCGAGCGTGACGGTCGCAGAAGTCAGCGCGCTCCACGCGCGCTACGTACGCATTTCCGATCGCCTCAAGGCGATCTGGACGGCCCACCAGTTCGTCTCCGGCGTGTACCGCCACTTCCTCGCCGAGCCGGTGCCGTACGAGCTCGATTTCAACGCGCTGTACGACCGGATCAAGGGTATCGGGGGGATGATGAACGTGGCCGAGGCGCGCGCGGCGCGGGCCGCGCTCGACGACGCGGAGATCGCGCTGATCGAGGCCTCGCGCAAGCTCATCCTCGCCGACGAGCGCATCGGTCCCTCCGTGCTGCGGCGTTTCTTCGAGAAGCTCAAGCGCCAGGACGACAGCATCATCGGCTTCCTGATCCGGTTCTATCTCTACGCCGACGCCGTGGAAGGCGACCGCCGCGACAAGCTCGACTTCCTCTTCACCCGCCTGGGCGAGGATTTCGTTCCCCACCGCGGCGAGTACGTCGTCCGGGAGTCGCTGGAGCTGCGCCAGCGCATCATCGCCCTGGTCGCCGCGCTGCACACGGCCACGCCGCCGCAGGAGGAGGTCGTGCGCCTCATGCGCGCCGTGCACTCGATGCGCAACGACATCCAGTCGGCGGAGAAGTTCGACGACCTGTCCGAGCGCAACCTGCTCAAGGACGCGCGCACGTTCAAGCATCGCGTCGGCGACCTCTACTTCTACCCCGATGTGCTCCTGGCCATCATCGAGCTCAACGTGGCCACGAAGAACCGCTTCCTCCGCCTCTACGGAACCGAGGAGCAGCGCCTGATGGAGGACGCGAGCAAGCTGCTGGAGCACGGCCAGGCCATCGAGCGCAACTTCGGCGAGGCCAACCCGGCCCTGATCGAGGAGATCTCCCGCTTCCGGGAGGTGAAGGAGCGCTTCGATTCGGGGCGCGCCCAGTCGAACGTCAAGCACGACGTGGTGTCGATGCTCAAGGCCAGCATGGCCAACATCCTCTCCCAACTCGACCGCGGCCTGGTGGTCGACGACGCCGAGCACATCGAGCCGCCGGCGGCGTTCTTCGACGAGACGCGGCAGAGCGACGCGCTGGCGGCGAAGTTCGGGCGTGACGAGCCGCTGCTCGAGTACCTGCTGCGCATCTCCTCGGCGCTCGACTACGTCGACGCCGAAATGACGCCGGACGACCTCGTGCAGCTCCCCTGCGCGCGCGAGCTGCGCCTCGAGCCGTGGGAGGGCGCCGCCTACCAGAAGCTCCTCGGCCGCCGGGACGCCGAGGCCGCGGAGGACAACGAGGACCTGTGGATGCTCTACCTGCGCGCCGCCGCGCTGCGGATGAAGGTGGATGAGGAGGCGACCATCCTGGCCACGGCCATGGCCGCGAGCGTGAAGCCCGAGCCCGAGCTCCTCGCCCGCGCCAAGCGCAGCCTCGACTCGGCCAAGGAGCTCGACGAGCAGTTCGGCGACTTTCTGCAGGAAGCGGTCTACTACGCGAACCGGCGGATCCTGCATCAGCTCTATCGGTCCCGGTTCCGGCTGCTCAGGGGGTTTTCGGGGTTGTGGCTGGTTTACGACAGGCAGTCATGAAGCTGTTCGATCCGTTCTCCCCCTCCAAGATCGTCTGCGTCGGACGCAACTACGCCGAGCACGCGAAGGAGCTCGGCAACGAGGCTCCATCCGAGCCGATCCTGTTTCTCAAGCCGCCGAGCGCGGTCCTCGCGCACGGGGGGACGATCGTGCGGCCGGCGGCGTCGCAGCGCGTGGACTTCGAGGGCGAGCTGGCGATCGTCATCGGGCGGCAGGCGAAAAATGTGAAGGCGGACGAGTGGCGGGACTACGTGCGCGGGTTCGCCTGCGCGAACGACGTTACCGCGCGGGACCTGCAGAAGAAGGACATCCAGTTCACGCGCGGGAAGGGCTTCGACACCTTCTGCCCGATCGGGCCGCACGTGGAGACGGAGCTGGATGTCTCCGACCTTCGCGTGACCACGCGCGTGAACGGGGAGACGCGGCAGGACGGACGGACGTCGCAGATGATCTTCTCCTGCGGGTACCTGCTCGAGTTCATCAGCGGGATCATGACCCTCATGCCGGGCGACGTGATCCTCACCGGCACGCCCGCGGGGGTGGGGCCGCTGGCCGCAGGCGACACGGTCGAGGTCGAGATCGAAGGCATCGGCGTGCTGCAGAACCATGTTGCGTGAGGAGCTCACGCGGCTCTTTCCCGCGCTGACGAGGCTCCCGCCGGGCTGCTGGGCCGTCGGCGGCGCCATCCGCGATCTCTTCCTCGGCCGCGATCCCGACGACGTCGACGTGGCCTGTCCCGATCCGGAAGCTGCCGCGCGATCCCTGCACGAGCGCGTCATCCGCCTCGGCGGCGAGGAGCACCTCCGGGCCTACCGGGTCATCCTCGGCGAGCGCGAGCACTTTTACGACTTCGCGGAGATCGTGGGCGGCAGCATCGAGGTCGACCTGGCCCGCCGCGACTTCACCGTCAACGCCATGGCCGTGAGCCTGGACGACGGCAGCTTCCTCGATCCCTACGGCGGCCGCCGCGACGTCGAGGCCCGCCTGGTGCGGATGGTGCGGCCGGAGAACTTCGACGACGACCCGTTGCGGATGCTCAAGGCCGTGCGCATGGCGGTGAAGTACGGCTTCACCCTCGACGAGGCCACGCTCGAGGCCATCCGCCAGCGCGCGCAGCGGATCACCGAGGTGGCGCGCGAGCGCGTGAATACCGAGCTCGGCTCGATCCTGATCTCGCCGTCGCTGCGCAGGGCCATCGAACTGCTGCACCGCACCGGGCTCGATCGGCCGCTCGGGCTGCGCACGCTCGACGTTCACACGGACGAGAAGGTGCCCCTCATCGGCGGGTACGCGCTGCTGCTCGAGGATCCGCGCGCCCACGCGGAGCGCTGGGGCGGGGCCGCCCTCATGGACGAGGTGGCGGCGATGCAGAGGCTCATCGATCGTCACGACCGGCTCGCGCTCTACGACGCCGGCGAGTCGCTGGCGCGGAGGCTCCCGCCCGTGTTGCGCGCCCTCGGCCGCGACGATCGTCTCGACCTCCCGGACTTCAAGATGCGCGCGCTGCTGACGGGGGAGGAGATCGCGGCGCTCACCGGACTCGAGCCGGGAAAGGAGCTCGGGCGGAGCCAGCGCGCCCTCTTGGAGGCGCAGATCCGCGGCGAGGTAACGGCGCGCGACGAGGCCGAGGCGTTCGTTACTTCGTCAGCGTCACGTCCACCTCACCCGCGGTGACGTGCACGTTCACGTGGGACTTGCCGGCGGCGTTGTAGTACTTCGTGCGGCCGGGGAAGAGGCCCTCGCGGGTGACGACCTCGGTGCCGAGGTTGGCCCGGACCTCGCCGACGCGGCAGGAAGCCTGGAGCTCGCGGACGCCGGCGCGGGGCACGCGCACGTCCACCTCGCCGGCGCGCAGGTCGATGTCGATGTCGCCGAAGTTGCCGGCCAGGTCGACTTCGCCCGCCGAGGTCTCGAACTCCACGTCCACGCCGGGCGGGAGATCGAGGCGGAGGTCGATGCCGGTGAACTTGCGGGCCCGCCAGGAGTCGGCGTTGCGGCCGAACTTGCGGCGCACCACGGCCTCGCTGCCGCTGACGTAGATCTCGACGGTCGTGTCGTTGACGACCTTCTGGGCCCACCGCTTCTCACTCGAGCCGTCGTAGTCGCGGGAGGCGATGCCGGCCAGGGCGATGCGGTCGGGCGAGCCGTTGCGGACGGTGAAGCTGCCGTAGGGGATGTCGATCACCACGCGCCGGACGGAGCCGCGGGGCACGGCGGTCTGAAACGAATGCTCGACGTCCTCGGCCAGGGCGGTGCCGGCGAGGAGGAGCGCTCCGACGAGAACGAGAGTGTGTCGCATACCCTCAGGTTACGGATCAGGGCCGCGAAAGTTGCGATCAAAAGAAAAGGGGGCCGGCTGACGCCGGAGCCATAAAAAAAGGGGCCGGCTGACGCCGGCCCCGAGGATACGACTCCCCAAAAGTTCGGTGATGATCGCTTATTTCTTCTTCGAGGACGACTTCTTGCCACCCTTTCCGCCGCCCTTCTTGCCGCCTTTGGACTTGGTTGCCATCAGTGCTCACCACCTTTCATGCCGTACGGGACCTCCCGGTCGCGCTTCTTGGCATCAAGCTGCCGGAACGCTCCGGCAAAGTTGAATACGAAGTGAGATGGGGAAGTGGGATGAGAGACGGGGGTTGATGACCTGCGACGCGTTCGAATCGGTGATCCAATCGGCGATCATCATCATTACTGTACGAAAAAATAGAGTTGTTAAACCATATTGTCAAGCATTTGTTTATCAAAATCGTAATTCAAATGCCTCGCGAGTGATCTCCGCGCAGCGTCTCCAGGTGAAGAATCGCGCGCGCTCGAGGCCTCGCGAGGACAACTCCGCGCGAAGATCGGCGTCGCCCGCCACGCGTCGCATCGCATCGGCGAGCGCGCCGGCGTCGCGCGCGTCGACGTGCAGCGCGGCGTCGCCGGTGATCTCCATGAGCGCGGCGTCCTTCGACGTGATCACCGCCGTGCCGCAGGCCATCGCCTCCGCGGCCGGAAGGCCGAAGCCTTCCTCCAGGCTCGGCATCACCAGCGCCGTCGCGCCGCGGTAGAGCGCGACCAGCTCTTCGAGCGGCACGAAGCCGCGGACCTCGACGCGCTCGCGATCGCGGTAGCGATCGAACGACGCGCCAACGAGGGTGAGCGACGCCTCCGGCACGCGTTCGAGCGCGGCCAGAACCGTCTCCAGATTCTTGTGCGCCTTGTCATTCCCAACAAACAGGAATCGTGGAGCGGCGGGCTTCAGCCCGCCGGGTGTGAAGACCGGATCGACCCCATTCGGCGTCACCACCACGTTCTTCGCCCCGAGCTCCCTCTCCAGCTGCGCCTTCACCGCCTGCGATACCGTCAGCACCCGCGCCGCCTTGCGCACCGCCCGGCCGATCATCGCCCGCGCGTAGACCGGCGCGAGCGGGTTGCGCATCGGCTGGTGGAGGTGGATGAGGTCGTGGACGGTCACGATCACCGGCACGCGCGTGAAGGGGACGACGTAGTGGGGCGCGTGGAAGAGGTCGAGGTGGGCGCGGTCGGCGGTGCGGCCGAGGATGACCAGCTCGCGGATCGAGTAATGCGGCGCGTCGACGGTCACGTGCTCGACGCCGGGCGGGAGCGGAGCGCCGGCGGGAGCGAAGGCGACGTACTCGTCGCCCGTGCCCAGCTCCACGAGCGCGCCGAGGAGGCCGCGGATGTAGGTGCCGATGCCGAAGTCGGCGATCTTCCGGGCGTCGATGCCTACGCGCATCGCAGCAGCTCCGTCATCAAACTTGCGCTGTGGTCCCAGCGGTAGAGCCGGGCCCGCTCCGGGCCGCGCGCGCGCAGCTCGCGGCGCAGCGCGGTGTCGCCGAGGAGGCGCGTCAGCGCGAGGTACAGCGCGTCGAGGCTGCCCGGCTCGATCAGGACCGCCGCGTCGCCCGCGAACTCGGGGATCGCGCCGGTGCGCGTGGCGATGACCGGCGATCCACACGCCATCGCCTCGAGCGGCGGGATGCCGAAACCCTCGTACAGCGACGGGTAGACGAAGACGCGCGCCCGGCGGTACAGCTCGCGCAAGCGCTCGCGGGAGACGTAGCCGGTGAGCTCGACGCCGTCGGGCATGTTCGTCTTCCAGCCCCGATCGCCGCACAGCACGAGCCGTGGCCGCGGTTGCGGCAGCGCCCACCACACGCCGAAGAGCACCTCCAGCCCCTTGCGCGGCTCGAGCGTGCCGGCATAGAGGATGTAGTCCTCCTCCTCGCCGCCCGGGGAGAAGAAGTCATCGACGCCGTTCGGCACGATCGCGATCTTGCTCGCCGGCACGCCGAATCCGCGCATGGCCTCGTCCGCGACCGGCTGCGATACACAGGCCACGTGCGAGGCCGCGTCCAGGCTGGGCCCGATGAAGGGGTTGAACGAGAGGATGGTCTTCAGCCGGTGCCGGCGGGGCATGGTGATGGAGGTGAAGTCGTGCACCGTCACCACGGCGGGCTTGCGCCAGGCGAGGGGCAGCGTCCCGTGCGGCCCCCACAGCACGTCCGCGTCGATCCGCGGGAGCTTCAGCTGCTGCCAGAGGACGCCGAGGGAAGTCGGGTCGACGCGGAACGCGCAGCGCTCCAGCCCCTCCCGATCGGCGACCTCCGCGTGCGACGCGATCAGCGGCGGCGGGTCGACGTCCAGCCGGCGGGCGATCTCTGCCGTGTGCACGCCGATGCCCGTCCGGTTTCCGACGAGAGGGCGGCCGTCGATGACGATTCTCATCTCTGGGCCGCCGAGCGGAGGACGGCGAGGGTCTTCTCCGCCGCCGTCTCCCACCGGAACTCCGCCGCCCGCGCGCGGCCGCGGGCGATGAGGTCCTCGCGGAGCGCGGCGTCGCCGAGGACGCGGCGGAGCTGGGACTCGAGGGCGGCGGAGTCGCGCGGCGGAAAGTAGAGCGTCGCGTCGCCGCCGATCTCCGGCAGCGACGACGAGCGCGCGGCGATGGTCGGCACGCCGTGGGCCATGGCCTCGAGCAGGGGGAAGCCGAAGCCCTCGTAGATCGACGGAAAGACGAAGACCTCGGCATTGCGGTAGACCGTCGCGAGCTGCGAGGGCTTCAGGTAATCGAGGTGGAGAATGCCCGGCCGCCGCAGGCGCGGCACGATCGACTCCGACTTCCAGCCGACCTTCCCCACCACCACCAGCGAGCCGTCGTACGCGTCGCGTGAGGCCTCGAAGGCGTCGATGAGCGTGCCCAAGTCCTTGCGCGGCTCGATCGTGCTCACGAAGAGAATGTAGCGGGAGGGGAGGCCTTCCACCGGCTCCGCGGGCGGCGCCGCGGCCAGGCCGGAGTGGATGGCGATCGCGCGCGCCGGGTCGAGCTCGTAGGAGTCCAGGAGATCGCGGCGCGTCGACTCCGACACGCAGATGATCGCGTCGGCGATCGTCACCTCGCGCGCCATCTGCGCCTCCAGGTTGTCCAGGGTCTCCTTCTGCAGCAGCTCCGGGAAGCGCTTGTACGTCAGGTCGTGCACCGTGACCACGCGCCGCCGCGCCATCGCGCTGTGGAGGCGGGGGAGGAAGTAGTTCGCGCCGAAGAAGACGTCGCAGTCGGCGAGGCCGATCCAGGCCACGTACGCGCCGGCGGTGAGCGGCCGGGCCAGGCGCGACTGCGGCAGGTCGCGCAAATCGAACGCGCACACGCGCGCGTTCGCTGGCACGTCCACGTGCAGCCGCGGGCCCTCGTCCGTCATGCGCGCGTCGCCGAAGAGGTACAGCTCCACGTCCTCGTGCTTGGCGAATTCGTGCAGCAGGAAATAGAGGTACCAGCCGACGCCGGTCAGCGGCTCGTAGAAGGGGCGGATGTCCACGCCGATGCGGAGCCGGCGCTCGCGATGGGCCGCCCCGCGCCACGCGCGGCGGAGGCGGTCGCGGAGGGCATGGCGTAGAGTGTGAAAAACAACCTCGACCGTCGGCAGGAGCGACATCGGCGGGCGAAGCGTACACGACTCGACATGCGGACGTTCATCGCAATCCTCGTGCTGCTCGCCGTGATCATCGGCGCGATCGCGCTTTACCTGGCGCTGACCATCCCGAAGGAGGTCACGCCGGTGCAGTTCCCACCGTCGGCCTCGCACCGCGCACTCCTCGCGCGCGTCCCCGCGTCCGCCGACGACTTCGCGCTCATCCCCACCGCGGCCGTGTTCCATCGCAGGCTGTCCGAGAACCCGGTCACCCGCGATGCGTTGGAGCAGTGGAGCGCCGAGCAGCCGATCCCGAAGCCGTGGATGCTCGGCGGCGCGGACCTCCTGATCTGGAGAAGGGGGAAGCGCACCAGCTACGCCATGCGCATCGATCCCTTCCGCGCGCTGCTCGTGCGCACCTGGATGTCGTTCTCCAGCGACGTGCGCGCCTACTGGGACGGGACGGTGTTCATCATCAACGGCGGGAACGAGCCGGCGATCCAACCGCAGACTATGGACGAGCTGCTGCGCCTCGCCGCCGGCCTGCCGCGCGGTGACATCTTCGCCGTCCAGCGCACCCGCGCCCGCGGCGCGTTTCCGCCGATCGGCCGCCCGGCCGTGTCCTCGGCGACCGTGTCGGCGAGAGAGATCGTGATTACTTCTAGGAGTGCGGTGGCGCAGCCACCGCTTTCTGATCCCAACGCGGGGGCTGGCGCCACCGCACTCCTAAAACACTCCCAAAACGCGCTTCTCTCCGTCAGCTTCGCCGAGCCTCCCCGCCTCCTCGGCGACCTCCAGCGCCTCCTGGCCATCAACGTCAACGCCCTCGCCGCCGATGGCGGCTCGATCGCCCTCTACGACGTCGACGCCGGAACGCTCATCCCCCGCCCGAAAGGCGTGATCGTCATCCCAGCCACCGAGGAGGCGCGGGCCGAGGTCCAGGGCCTGGCCCGGGTGGTCGACCTGTTCGGCCAGATCCACGACACCGGCCGGGAGCTCCTGGTCTCCCTCGACCGGACGAGCGTCGCCCTGTATTTAAAGGATACGTTCGAGCCGGCGCCCTGGCCGGCGAACCGCTGGACCCTCCGCATCGACGCCCCCCGGATGGTCCCCCTCCTGGAGAAGCTCGGCGACAGCCGGGGCCTCCGCTTCGCCAGCCCCCGCCTCCACCGCGCCGCCCGGGATCTGCGGCAGTGGATCGGCGCCCTCCGCAACGCCGAGTCCATCGTCGCTGCCGAGTCCGTGGAGGGCGGCGTGGAGGAGTTGCGCGTGCGCATTGCATCGAAATAGATTTGCAGGCTCAAAGGGTTACGGGTCATCTGCAGCGGCCCGCCGTTTGCTCCCCCGGGAAAACCATGAACGACATCATCGACTTCGACGCCATCGACGAGCATGGTCCGCAGACCTACCGCGGCACCTATGGCATCGCCCCGGCCGACGTCGATCGCCATGAGGTAACGGGCCTCGGGGACGTCACGATCACGGCGAACGTGGAGAAGGGGGACGCCGAGGGCGAGTACATCGCCGACGGTACGGCCAGCTTCACGGCCGACCTCAACTGTTCGCGCTGTGTCGAGGCCTACCCGTTTGCGAACGCTTCCACGTTTCACGTAAGATTCCGGCCTCGTCCCGAGATCTCCGAGGAAGAGGAGATCGAAATCACCGATAAGGAAGAGCTCGACGTCGAGTTTTACTCGGAGCGGGCGATCCCTCTTCGGGATCTGGCGCTGGAGCAGATCCAGCTGGCGATTCCGATGAAGCCGTTGTGCGACGAGAACTGCCTGGGGCTCTGCCCCACTTGCGGCGTCAACCGCTCGCGCGAGTCCTGCGCGTGCGGCGAGACCGCGGGGGACGACCGCTGGGCGGCGCTCAAGGGAATCCGGGACGAGCTGGCCAGAAAAAAGAACGTTTAGAAAAGACCCAAGGAGTCAACGATGCCCAATCCGAAACGCCGCCACTCGAAGGCCCGCACGCGCTCGCGCCGCGCCCACGACTTTCTCGAGCACAAGTCGCTCTCGACCTGCCCGCAGTGCCACGAGGCCAAGCTTCCGCACCGCGTCTGCCCGAAGTGCGGCTACTACAAGGGCCGCGAAGTCATCGCCACGAAGGACATCTAGGTGGGGACGTCGTCGGCGCGCTGCACGATCGCTCTCGATGCGATGGGCGGCGATCACGCGCCCGACGAGGTGGTCAAAGGCGCGCTGCTCGCGCTCGATGAGTTTCCCGCCGTCGAGATCACCCTGGTCGGCCGCGAAGAGGTGATCCGGGAGAAGCTCGGCGGCACGGTGCCCTCGCGCATCCGGATCGCCGACGCCCGCGAGGTCGTGGACATGTCCGACAACGCTCTGGCGCCGTTGCGCCGGAAGCGGAACTCGTCCATTCGCGTCTGCGCGAACCTCGTCGGCGAGGGGAAGGCCCAGGCCATGGTCTCCGCCGGCCATACCGGCGCGGCTATGACCTCGGCGTACAAGGTCCTCGGCACCATCGAAGGCGTGAGCCGCCCCGCGCTCGCGGCCGTTCTCCCCAACTCCAAGGCCCACACGGTGCTCCTCGACGTCGGCGCGAACGTCGACTCGAAGACCAAGAACCTCCGCGAGTTCGCGGTCATGGGCCACTTCTACGCCCAGATGATCTTCGGCCACACCGCGCCGAGAGTCGGCCTGCTTTCCATCGGCGAGGAAGAGGGCAAGGGCAACGAGCTGACCAAGGAGACCTTCCGCGTCCTCAAGGAGACGGGGCTCAACTTCATGGGCAACGCCGAGGGACGGGACATCTTCAACGGCAACGCCGACGTCATCGTCTGCGACGGCTTCATCGGCAACGTCGTTCTCAAGGCCGCCGAGGCCCTCGGCGAGATGGTGGGGACGATGCTCAAGGCCGAGGTCACGCGCACCGCGTCGCGCAAGGTCGGCGCGCTCATCCTGCAGGGCGCCTTCGACGACATCAAGCGGCGGATGGACTACTCCGAGTACGGCGGCGCCCCGCTCCTCGGCGTCCGCGGCGGCTGCATCATCTCCCACGGCCGCTCCAACGCGAAGGCGATCAAGAACGCCATCCGCGTGGCCTGCGAGTTCGCCACGAACCGCGTCGACGCCAAGATCCGGGAGAAGATCAGCGACCTGCACACGCGGGAGCACGACAGCGGCCTGGCGGCGTCCTGACGGCGGCCTAAGAGGCCGCCGCTCCACGACACGGAAACGTGGAGCGGCGGCCTCTCAGGCCGCCGATTCGTATCGCGCCCGGATCGACTCCTTCGGCGGCGCCGCCGGCCAGAGCCGCAGCACGCGCAGCATCCAGTGCCCCTCGACCTGCTCGCGGAAGAACTTCTCGTGCTCCCACTCCACCTCGGCCATGGTGAGCAGGCAGTCGATCATCGCGCCGTGGCCGCAGCGCGAGGCGTAGACCGCAGCGTCCTCGTACTCGACGATGTTCCACCGCTCCAGCCGCCCGGCGCCGTACATCGGCGCGAAGCGTCCGCCGACCAGGCAGAACGCGCCGATCACCTTGCCGATGCAGAAGAAAATCGCCTCGCGCAGGCGGTTCGGCCGGGCGCCGAGCTGGGCGAGGAGGCCGCCCACGATCTCGCGGTGATGCCACTCCTCGGCCTCGATCCGCTGGATCCGCTCGCGCGTCGCGGCGTCGCGGACGCTGCGCCAGTGACCGCGGTACGCGTAGCCGGCGGCGAGCTCGCCGGAGTACGCGCCCTGGAGCTGGCGGACGAGGAGGGCGAGGGCGTCGGCGGGCACGGGCTGATTGTATGATCCGCGCGGCGATGGAGCACAGCACCGCATTCGTCTTTCCGGGGCAGGGGAGCCAGTACGCCGGGATGGGGAAGGACGTGGCCGAGAAATACCCCGCCGCGCGCCGCGTCTTCGACGAAATCGACGCCGCCCTCGGCTACTCGATCTCCACACTCTGCTTCGAGGGTCCCGAGGATCGGCTGAAGCTGACCGAGAACACGCAGCCGGCGATCCTGGCCGTCTCCTGCGCGCTGCACGCGGTGCTCGAGGAGCATGGCGCCGCGCGCCGCGATCTCGTGGCCGGCCACTCCCTCGGCGAGTACAGCGCGATCGTCAGCGTCGGCGGGCTCACCCCGCCCGCGGCGGCGAAGATCGTCCACCTGCGCGGGAAGTTCATGCAGGAGGCCGTGCCGGTCGGTACAGGCGGCATGGCTGCGCTGATCGGACCGACGGTCGAGGAGGCGCGCGCGATCTGCGAGGAGGCGGCGCAGGGCGAGGTCGTGTCGGTTGCGAACATCAACGCGCCGGGACAGATCGTCATCGCCGGCACGAAGGCGGGCATCGATCGGGCGATTGCCGTGGCCAAGTCGCGCGGCGTGCGCCGCGCGCTGCCGCTGCCCGTTTCCGCGCCGTTCCACTGCGAGCTGATGAAGCCGGCCGAGGAGCAGCTGCGGCCGATCCTGGAGAGCGCGGAGCTCAAGGACCTCTGGGTGGCGCTGGTGTCGAACGTCGACGCCTCGCCGATCGGCACGGGCACCGCGGTGCGCAACGCCTTGCTGCGCCAGGTGGCGTCGCCCGTGCGCTGGGTCGAGTCGGTGCAGAAGATGGTGTCCATGGGCGTGAAGCGCTTCGTCGAGGTCGGCCCGGGCAACGTGCTCACGGGCCTGATCAAGCGCATCGACCCGAGCGTGGAGCTGGTGAACGTGTCCGACGTCCCGTCGCTGGAGGCTTTCCTGAATGCGCATTGACCTCACCGGCAAGACCGCTCTCGTCACCGGCGCCTCGCGCGGCATCGGCGAGTCCATCGCCCGCCGCCTCGGCGAGGCCGGCGCGCACGTGCTTGTCGCCGCGCGCTCGAAAGACCGCGTCGACCGGATTGCCGGCGAGATCGGCAACGCCACCGGCGTGGAGCTCGACATCGCCGCCGCCGACGTGCGCGAGCGCGTGGCCGCGCTGGTCAAGGAGCGGCCGATCGACATCCTGGTCAACAACGCCGGCATCACCGAGGACGACCTCTTCCTGCGCATGAAGCCGGAGGCGTGGACGAACGTCCTGCGCACCAACCTCGACTCCGCCTTCCACGTCACCCAGGAGGTGGTGAAGAAGATGATCCGCGCGCGCTGGGGACGGATCATCAACATCTCGTCGATCGTCGGCATGATGGGCAACCCCGGCCAGGTGAACTACGCCTCGTCCAAGGCGGCGCTGATCGGCTTCACCAAGTCGCTGGCGCTGGAGATCGGCTCGCGCAGCGTGACCGTGAACGCGGTCGCCCCCGGCTACATCCAGACCGCGATGACCGACGCCCTCGGCGACGAAGCGCGCGAGAAGCTCGTCGAGCACATCGCCTTGAAGCGCCTCGGCACGCCGGACGACATCGCCTACACGGTCGTGTTCCTGGCCAGCGAGCAGGCCGGCTACATCACCGGCACGGTGATCAACGTCAGCGGCGGGCTGTACACCTAAAAGTCCAAATCGCGCAGGTGAAACGGCGAGTGCCCGCGCCGGAACGCGGGCGCCCACATCACCGCCAGCGTTTCCTTCGTCTTCCTCTCGAACCGATAGCTGCCGGCGGCGTACTCGCGCGCCGCGCTCACCGCCCCGCGCTCGCTGACGATCACGTACTCGCCCGGCACGGCGATCGTGAACGTGCCGTCCTCTTTGATCCATTGCCCCGAGGTGCGGAGGCGGCCCATGTTCAGAAAGTTGTCGCTGAGGAACGCCCGCGCGCGGGGCGGCCACATCGGCCCGTCCGCCTGGGCCACGTGCGTGCGCGTGCGGATCACGTCCTCGGGCACCGTGTCGCGGATGATGCCGCGGGCGATCTGGGCGCGGGTGATGTTCTCGAACACGAAGTAGTGCGGCCGGCGGCGGAAGATGGTCTCACCCTTGTAATCCATGAGCGGCTCGCCGGGGTGGGAGAGGCGCAGGGCCTGGTCGAGCATCGTCGTGTGCCAGGCCGTGCGGCTCTCGAAGCGGTCGGCGTAGTACCAGAGCGCGGCCAGCATGGCGACGATCGCCAGCGCGTACGAGCGCACGCGCGTCATCTGCGCGGCGGCGAAGATCGCCACCAGAGGCATCAGCACCAGGAAGTCGCGCGGCGAGATCAGCACCCAGAACCCGCCGAGGGTGATGGTGAAGAGGCCGATGGCGACGGCGAAGAAGTAGCGCCACGGATGGTCCGTCGCCCGCCAGCGCCAGGCAACGTACAGCAGGCCGGCGAGCGCGAACGGGAACAGCGCGCGGCCGATCCAGAGATTCTTCCGCGTCAGGGCCACGTTCCCGTTGAACGTGAGCGTGCAGTACACCAGCTCGTCCCACGCGCCGGCGGCGACGAAGAAGGCCAGCAGCGCCACCGGCACGATCACGAAGCCCGCGAGCGCCTTCAGCCACCCCTCGGCGACCGACTTCTTCGCCAGCCAGCGCGTGATCAGCGCCGCCCCGGCGAGCGTGATCACCAGCAGCATCGTCTTCAGCGACGTCGCCAGCGCGCAGCCGAGGACCAGGCCGAAGAGGAACATGCGCCGCTGCATCAGCAGCAGCAGGGCCACGATCCAGAGCGCCGTCCAGAGATTGTCCGTGCGGTACTCGAGGGACTTGAGGAAGAACGGCGGGAACAGCGACAAGAGGACGGCCGACCAGAGCGCGACCCGCTCGTCGTACAGCCGCCGGGCAAGGAGGTACGTGCCGAAGACGACCACCGCGAACAAGAGGAGCATCGGCACGCGCAGCCAGAACAGGATGTCCCGCCGTTCCCCCACCAGGGCGATCACGGGGGCGGTGAGGAGGTGGAAGAGGGGCGCGTGGTTGTCGAAGAAATCGCGGTACTGCACCAGCCCGTCCGTCCACCCCCAGGCCACGTGGGCGTGGTGCTGCTCGTCGGCGTCGAAGCGATAGCGGAAGAAGGCCAGCGCCCGCAGCACGAGCGAAGCGGCCGCGGCCGACCAGAGCAGGATTCTCTCGGATTTGGGCAAGGTGAGAACTGGCGCGCCCTGAGGGACTCGAACCCCCAACCCGCAGATCCGAAGTCTGCTGCTCTATCCATTGAGCTAAGGGCGCGGGCCGGAAGGCATGGTACTCGACAGGGGCCGTGTCGGTGAATAGAATCCGCGCCCTTGCTGTTCTTTGGGTCCTGCCGACCTAGGCCGATGTAGCTCAGTTGGTAGAGCAGCTGATTCGTAATCAGCAGGTCACCGGTTCGAGTCCGGTCATCGGCTCCAATGAGAAACCCGCAAAGCCGCTGGAAACAGCGGCTTTATTTCGTTTGACGACTCCGGTAGCAGTCGCAGCGCTGCGCGCAGGAGCACGCGACGACTCGCGCAATCCCACCGCACGGCTCGCGTAAGAAGGCTGACGGTAGGCGCAGTCCGCGCCGCGGTTTCTCCAAGACCGCGACGGCTCGCACAGCAACCCCCGACGGCTCGCCCAATTCACCCTGACGGTAGCGACAGTCCCCCCGACGGTAGGCGCAGTCCCCGCGGAAGAAGACCGCCATGGCTCCGCGGCTCGCGTACCGAAGGCGGACGGCTCGCGTACCGAAGGCGGACGGCTCGCGTACCGACGCGGCTCGATGGGCGTACCGCCAGGCAGCGATCCGTCTGGTCTCGCACGCGCTGCGCGGATCGTCGGAGGGACTGCGCGTATCGTCAGGGGGGACTGCGCGTACCGCCAGGGGGAATTGTGCGGATCGACGAACGGACTGTGCGTAGCGGCGGGCGGATTGTGCGAGTCGTCGCGGGGACTGCGCGTACCGTCATGGTGAATTGTGCGAGCCGTCGGAGGGGACTACGCGTACCGTCGGAGGGACTACGCGTACCGACGGAGGGACTGTGCGTACCGAGCGGGCGACTGAGTGCTTCAACGTGGACCGTCTCGTTTGATCCACTGCCGATTCGCGGACCGCCGGTCGCATAATTCCGTCCATGGGTCCGGAGAAGCTGGTGGAAGATCTCCGCGAGGATCTCGCGCGAGGGGAAGTGCTGGTCGTCGCCGGCACGGGCGTGTCGATCCAGGCGACGGGAGGGGCGGACTGCGCGACCTGGGATGGTCTGATCCTCAGCGGGATCGCGCACGCAGCCGGGACAGGCCTGCTGACGAAGTCCGCCGCGGCCGCCCTTCGCGCCCGCCTGAAAAAGAAGAACGTCGAAGAGCGCCTCGCCGTCGCCCAGGAGGTCGCGAAGGCCCTCGGCGCGCCCGACGGCGGCGAGCTCCGTCGATGGCTCGGCGAGAGCGTCGGCAGGCTGGAAGTGAAGGACCGGACGATCCTCGATGCCCTCCATGCTCTTGGCGCGCCGATCGCCACGACCAACTACGATGACCTGCTCACTCGCGGCCGGGCCATCGAGCGCATCCCCTGGACCGACGGCCCTGCCGCGCACGAAGTCATTCGCGGCGACCGCGAAGGCGTGCTCCACTTCCACGGCTGCTTCGACCAGCCGGAATCGGTGATCCTCGGCGTGCAGTCGTACCAGACCCTGCTCGCCAGCCGCGGCGCCCAGGCCATCCAGCAGGCGGTCGTGGCGGACCGCACGCTCCTCTTCGTCGGCTGCGGCGACGGACTCTCCGATCCCAACTTCGGGGAACTGCTCGAATGGAGCGCCTCCGCGTTCGGAAAGTCGAAGTATCGCCACTACTGTCTCTGTCTTAAGAAGGAACGGAAGGCGCTGCAGAAGCGGCGTCCGGCGGGCGATCGGTTGTTCTATGTCGAGTACGGCGACGATTACGGCGATCTCGTCCCCTTCCTGCGCAACCTCGCCCCTCGCAAGACGCCGGCCGCATTGCCCAGCCCCGGCTACTGTTTCGGCCGCGAGCGCGAAGTCGAAGAGGTCGTGAGGGCGTTGCTCGCCGACCGTCCGCAACCCCTGCCGATTCTCGGCGGCCCCGGGATGGGCAAGACCACCATCGCTCTCGAGGCTCTGCACGACAAGCGCGTGGCGGCGCGATTTCGCGAGCGGCGCTGGTTCGTCCGCTGCGACGGCGTGAAGACGCGAGCGGAGCTCGCGGCGGCGATCGCCCGGGTACTGGACCTTTCGATCACACCGGACGTCGAACAGAGCGTGATTGCCGCACTCGCGGAGTCACCGGCAGCCCTCGTTCTCGACAACGGCGAGACGCCTCTCGACGCCGATAGTGCAGCGGTGGAGGAGTTTCTGTCTGTTCTCGCCACGATCGAGTCGCTTGCGCTGGTCGTGACCATCCGCGGAACCATCCGTCCGCTCGGTATCGCATGGCGCGCGACCACAGAACCGAAACGACTCGACGACAGTGCGGCGGCCGAGGCCTTCGTCGCAGCGTCGGGAAAGCCGCAGTTCTTGAAGGACCCCGACCTGTCGCGTCTCCTCGCCGTTCTGGACGGCGTACCGCTGGCCATCACCCTCATGGCACGTGTCGCGGAGATGTTCGACACACTCGCGCCCGTGTGGTCGCGTTGGCAGAAGAAACGAACGGCCATGCTCAGGGACGGCCAGGCGCGGGATCGATTGAAAAACCTTCCTGTCTCGTACGAGCTGTCGATCGGTGTGCTCAGTGATGTGGCCCGCCGTCTGCTGTCGGTGCTGGCCATGCTCCCGGACGGCGTGGCCCACCGCGACCTCGACGGCATCTTCGCCGATCCGGACGACGCGGCCGACGAGCTGCGCCGGCGCGCGTTGGTCTTCGAGGAAGGACAACGCCTGCGCATGCGCGCGCCGCTTCGCGAGTACGTGGCCGCGGGGTATCCGGCCGATCCAGCCGGCGAGCGGAGAGCCGTGGAGCACTACCTCTCTCTGGCGGCCGGCGAGGGACGGAAAGCCGGGGCGAAGGGCGGAGCGGAAGCCGTGGCCCGCCTGGCACCCGAGGTGGCCAATGTGGAGGTCATGTTCGGAAAGAGCGCACCGCCTGGGGATGTCTTCATCATCGCCGCTGTCTACGGATGGGCAGAACTGATCCGATTCGCGGGCGTCGGGTCGACCGCGCCAATCGAGCAGATTGCCGCAAACGCGGTCGCTGATGGGCGGGCAAAGGTCGCCGCGGCCTCGCTCGAGAGCCTCGGCGACATCGCGCTGATGCGCTCCGACTATGACACGGCGCGAGCGCGCTACGAAGAGGCGCAACCGCTGTATCAGCAGGTGGGCGACGTGCTGGGGGAGGCGAATTGCACAAAGGGCCTCGGCGATATTGCGCTGGGATGTTCGGACCATGACACGGCGCGAGCGCACTATGAAGAGGCGCAGCTGCTGTATCAGGAGGTGGGCTCTGTGCTGGGTGAGGCGAATTGCATTCAAGGGCTTGGGGACATTGCGCTGATGCGCTCGGACGATGAGGTGGCGCGAGCGCTCTACGAAGAGGCGCAGCCACTGTATCGACAGGTGGGCCACGTGTTGGGGGAGGCGGGCTGCATCCAGAGCTTCGGCGACATCGCGCTCAGGCGCTCGGACAATGATACGGCGCGAGCGCGCTACAAAGAGGCGCAGCTGCTGTATCAGCGGGTGGGCTCTGCGCTGGGGGAGGCGAATTGTATCCAGGGCCTCGGCGACATCGCGACCGCTGAGGGAGCGCTGGACGACGCCAGGTCAAAACACCGCGAAGCGCTTGCGCTATACGAACAGATCGGCGACCGGTACTCGGTCGGCCGGGCACATCGCAGGCTGGCACGCCTGGCGACGGATGATGCTTCGCGGACTGCTCACGTCACGGCGGCGCGCGAGGCGTGGCGCAGCATCAAGCGCGACGATCTCGTCGCGGAGTTGGATGCGGAATTCGGCCCCGGCAAGACGTAGCGATCATCATCCCTGGATCCTTCGATCCACAAAAGCACCACCCCCACCCTCCCCGATCCTGATCCCCGCGATGTGAGCCGAACGGCCTCCCACCCTCCACCCCTTTTCATCCCCCGCGGCGCATAGGCAAGGCCGTGCGCGTATGCGACAACGGCAGCTCTACGGAAGGAGCCGCGGGGCGTGTCACGGATCAATGTCCTGGTCGCGACGACGTTGCCGGACGTGACGGCGGAAGTGATTGCCGAGGCGGTGGCGGCGCGGGGGGACATGAGTCTGCTCGAGCGCCGGCCGGTGGCGGCGGGGGAGGTGGACGGGCTCCTGCGCTCCATCCCCACCTCGCCCCAGTGTGCGCTGGTCGTGGTCGGGCATCCGGCGGAGACGACGGCGCTGGCGGAGCGGTGGCTCGCGGAACGGGCGGACGTGGTGGTGATGGACGTCAACGTGGTGGGCGACACGGTGCGCATCGCCGTGCGCGCGCCGCGGCTGGATCCGCTGCTGACCGCGCTCAGGGAGCTGGTGGAGCGGGTGGCCGCGCACGCGCCGGGAGCGGAGCCGGCCTCGCTGCTGGAGGCTTCTTTCTACTGGCTGTACGCGCTGTTTCGGGAGGCCGTGGAGCGCGTCTCCGATGAGAACGGGGACGTGCACGGGCTCTCGGTGACGCGCGCGACGGTGCTGCAGTCGCTGGATGTGCCGTTGGGGCGCGGTCCGAGTCATGCCGAAGCGGCGCTCGATCGCGCGCTCGCCGCGGCGGATCCACAGCACGAGCCGCTGGCCGCGGCCGTCCGCGCGTTGGATCTGGGTCCTCTGGACTTTCGGCTGATGGTGCTGGCGCTGGCGCCGGAGCTGGATCTTCGCTTCCAGCGCTGCATCGGGTTCCTGCTCGACGACATGGGCCGGCGGGTCGGGACCATGGGTTTGTACAGCGCGCTGCTGGGCGTGCGGATTCAGAGCGACGCCCTGGCCCGCTGGCTCGTCCTTGCTCCGGCAGCCGCGGACGAGCCGCTGCGGGTCGATCCGTTCCTCGCCCAATGGCTGCTCGGCGACCGTTCGGCACTGGCCAACGATCCGCGCGTCCGGCGGACGTTGCGGCTCGTTCCCTGGCCCGGCGCCGGACTGCTGCAGCGCTCCGAGGCGCGGAGGCACGCCGCGACGCCGTGGCTCCTGCTCGGCGGCGAGGATCCCGCCGCGTGGCGCGCGCTGCTCGAGCTGGGCAGCCAGCCGCTGATTCGCGTGGAGCTGGCGCGCCTGGCCGGCGTCGACGTCGTCGAGATCGAAGACTGCGCCCGCCGCCTCGGGCGCATGGCCCGGCTCACGGGCGAGCTGCTGGTCCTCGATGCCACGCGCGTGGAGGCCGGCGAGGCGGAAGACGACTGGCTGCGCCTTGTCTTCGCCACGCTGGACGACACGCGCTGCCGGGCCGCCGTGATCTGCGCCGACGCCGCGCGCATGGTCAAGCTCCTCGGCGCGGTGTCGTACGAGCTGGCCGGCGAGCCCGCACTGCCGATGGAAGCGCGCGTGGCGGCGGTGCGGGCGGCGGCGGCCGGGGCCGGTGAGTCCCTGACGGAAGCAGAGGCGGAGGCGATGGTGCGCCGGTATCCGCTGGGCATCGACCGCCTGGAGCACGCGATGCGTCTCGCGGCGAGCCGATCGAAACGCGGCTTCGCCGCGGCGGCAAGGGAGGTGGCCGGCGAAGGGTTGTCGCACCTGGCCGAGCGGATCGAGCCGATCTTCCGTCTCGACGAGGTCGTTCTGCCGCCCGACCGGAAGCAGCAGCTGCACGAGATCGTGGACCACGTCCGCCTCGCGCCGCGCGTGCTGGACGAATGGAAGTTCGGCGAGCAGCTGCCGTACGGGCGCGGCGTCGCCGCGCTCTTTCACGGCTCCAGCGGCACGGGCAAGACCATGGCCGCCATGGGCATCGCCCGGCAGCTGGGGATCCAGCTGCTGCGCCTCGATTTCTCCAAGGTGGTCAGCAAGTACATCGGCGACACGGAGAAGAACATCGATCGCGTCTTCAACGACGCGCAGCGCTCCGGGGCGGCGATCCTGATCGACGAGGCCGACGCGCTGCTCGGCAAGCGAAGCGAGGTCAAAGACGCGCACGACCGCTACGCGAACATCGAGGTCGCCTATCTCCTGCAGCGGATGGAGGCGTACGAGGGGCTGGCCATCCTGACCACGAACATGCGCCAGAACCTCGACTCCGCGTTTCTGCGGCGACTCCGGTTCATCGTCGACTTCCCGCGTCCGGACGTCGATGCGCGGCAGAAGATCTGGCGCCAGTGCCTGCCCGAAGGGTCGCACGAGCTCGACCCGGCGGCGTTCGCCCACCTCGCGCGCAGGATCGACCTCACCGGCGGCCATATCCGCCAGATCACCCTGCGCGCCGCGTTCCTCGCGGCGGCGGCGGACACGCTCATCGGCCTCCGGCACATCGCCCACGCCGCGCGCGCCGAGCTCGCGAAGCTCGGCATGCCGCCGGTGGAGCTCGACCTGACCCTGACGAGGAAGGCAGCATGAAAGGGGACGGCATCCTGCTCGTGACCGAGGCGCTGAAGAAGCGCCTGGAGCAGGCGTTGGCGGCGTCGGGCGTGCCGGGCACGGTCTTCGTCGGGCCGCTCGACGACCCGGACGCGAGCGGCGCGGCGCTCATCCTCTTCCTCTACCGCGTCGCCCCCAACGCGAGTCTGCGCAATCGCGAGCATCGCGTGCCCTCCGCCACCCCGCCGCCGCCCGTGCACGTGTTCCGCAGCTCGCTGCCCCTCGATCTGTTCTTCCTGATCACGGTCGGGACGAAGCAGAACGACAGCGAAGAGACGCTGCTCCGCGCGCTCGGCTTCGTCATTCAAAGGCTCCAGGCCGAGCCGGACCTGACCGGGCCGGCGGTGAGCGAGGAAACGGTGCACGTCACGCTCGAGCCGCTCACGACCGACGAGATCAGCCGGATCTGGGCGCTGTTCCCCACCGCGAACTACCGGACCTCGGTGGCCTACCTGGCGACGCCGGTGTGGATCGATCCGCTGGTGCCCGAGCTGGTGGGACCGCCCGTGGTGGAGGATCAGCTCTGGGCCGGGCAGAAGGTCACGGAGGCCGTGCCATGACCCGGCCCGACGTGCACCTCCCGATCGAGAACGCATACGTGCGCAAGGCGCTGTTCGGCATCGAGCTGCTCGACGCGGTGACGCTGGAGCGCGTCAGCGCGGGGATGACGGTCGTCGCCGAGGGGCTGCATGGCAAACCGAGGGTGAGCACGAGCGGCATCTTCGTCTGGCTCGACGAAGACCTCGCGCCCCTGCGCAAGGTCACCATCGATCCCGGTCTCCTGCCCTACGAGCGCGTCGAGCTCACGCGGGCGCAGTTGCATCTGCCGCCGCCGCCGCCGTTTCCGCTCACGACCGTCGAGCTGACGCCGCGGGTGAATTATGCGTTCGCCGCCGGCATCACCGGCCTGCACGGCGTGCTGATCGAAAAGAACGTCCTTCCTCCGGAGCGGCCGGTCCCCGTTGGGGACGCCGAGGTGCACCTGCGCTGGCTGGACGATCTCGGCGTGTGGCACGACGCGCCGACGATCTCCCGCACGAACGCGAAAGGCGACTTCGTGGCCATCGCACGACTGGCGCCGCCGGACGTTCCGCCGCTCGATGCCGCCAGCCCGCTCACCGTGCGTCTCTTCGCGCGCCGCGGCGCGGACGAGCGCGAGTCCGATATCGATCTGGAGCTCCCCCGGGGCCGCGTTGCGGATCCGTCCACGTTCCCGCAGGGCCCGAACTCTCTGATTTTTGCCTGGGAAGCCATGAAGGAGATCACGCCATGACGGACGTCAACACGGACTACAAGTGTCCTCCTCCCAAAGAGCCTGCCGATCAGCCGAAGAAGCCGGAAAGGCAGTGTCCGGACTTAACGGAAACCAAATGCCCCGTTCTCGCCGATCCGCCCAAATGCCCTCCCGATCCGCACCACAAGTGCTGGTGTCCGAAAGGATCCGACAAGGACAAGGACTGTATCGAAAAGCTGATCGACGCTCAGACCGAGCTGATCACGAGCGGCGACAAGGCCAAGTCCTTCAAGACGGACCTCGAGGGCCTGCTCGCCAAGGCCCAGACCGCGGCTCAGGAGTACACGCGCGAGAAGTACGAAAACCTGGTGAGGCAATGGGTGGAGCAGGACTGCGACATCGCGGAGCTGATCCGGAAGGTGGTCTGTGCCGTCCCGTGCTGGCGCTGCATCATCGAGTGCCACATCTGCCCGCTGCTCTATGTGCTGCGAGACGCCGAGCTGCGGCTCTTCTCCGACCGCACGCCGACCACGAAGGTGGACAACCTGCACGAGCTCCTCTTCTGCCAGACCCAGGACAAGGCGGAGAAGGAGCGCACGTTCAATCGCATCAAGGCCGTGCTGACGGCGTGGGAGAAGCCCGTCCAGACCATCGAGAAGGTGCTCACCGACAACGCCAAGCTCATCGCCGACATCACCAAGGCCCTCGGCACCGACGGTCCCAAGGTGGTCTATGACCTGTTCTTCAAGCTCATCCCGCTGCACCTGGCCATCGCTCCCCCCCGGGTCTCGGACTCGGACCCGAGGACGAAGATCGCCAAGGAGTACACGCAGTTCTGCCACTGCGACTGGGGAAAGCCGGACACCTGTTGCGGTCCGGACGTCGGCGAATGGAGTCTGCGCCAGCGCCTCATCGGACCGCAGCCGTATCTGATCGACCCGAATGCCTACTTCACGATCATCTGCTGTCTCGTCGACAAGCGCTGGCGGCCGGCCAGGGAGCAGTTGAGCCGGGCCGAGGCCGCGGTCGAGAACACGCAGATTCTGATCCGGCGCTACACGGCCGTGATCGAGAACGGCCTGAAGAACTTCGAGAAGGACGCCGAGGCGGCGATCCCGGCGGTGGTCGATTGCAGCAAGTACGAACCGGACCAGACGGAGTACGACCATGCCTGAATATCTGCATCCCGGCGTATACATCGAGGAGATCGAGCGCGGACCGCGGCCGATCGAAGGCGTGCCCACGAGCACCGCGGCCTTCCTCGGCGAGGCCGAGCGCGGCCCGATCACGCCGCGCCTGGTCACCAGCTACAAGGACTACCAGCGCTGGTTCGGCGACGTCTTCGATCCCAACAAGTTCCTCCCCTACGCGGCCAACGGCTTCTTCGAGAACGGCGGCAAGCGCCTGTACGTCTGCCGGATCGTCGGCGACGGCGCCGTCACGGCGTCGGCCGCGTTCGGGCAGTTCATCGTGCGCGCCGCCGGGCCCGGGCTCTGGGGGACGCGCGTCTTCGTCAGGGTCGATCCCAGCACCACCAAGAAAGCGGACGGCAACCCCGTCGGCTTCCGGCTGCGTCTGGCGTACTTCACCTCCGGCCAGCCGTTCGATCCGTTCACTCCGGAAGGACGTCTGCGGCTGCCCCAGCCCACGCACACCGAGGAGTTCGACGACCTGGTCGCCGACGAGAGCTCGCCCGACTTCTACGGCAAGCGCTTTCCCTTCATCGATCTGGACAAAGGCGAAACGAACCAGGGCCCGGAGAGCTCCGCGCTCGGCATTCTCGTTCGCAACCTGAATACCCCGCCGGGAACCCTCCCGACGAACGGCGCGCTCCCCCTCGCCAACGGCATCGACGATACGAACACTCTCGCCTCCGACGACTTCGTCGGTCTGCGCGCGGGCGGACGCACGGTCGAACAGGGCCTGACCGCCCTGGAGCTCGATCCCTTCCGCGAGGTGGCCCTGGTCTATGCCCCGAACGCGGACACCAACGTCGTTCGGGCAATCATCTCCCATTGCGAGAAGCTGCGCTTTCGCTTCGCCGTCATCGACAGCCCGAAAGGGCAGAACAGCCCCGGCACTCTCGATCCTCGAACCTCGATCACCGACAGCCAGTACGCCGCGTTCTATTACCCCTGGCTGGTGATCTCCGATCCGCGGACGGGCGCGCGCAAGCTGGTCCCGCCCGGAGGACACGTCCTCGGCGTCTACGCGCGCACGGACACCGAGCGCGGCGTCTTCAAGGCCCCGGCCAACGACATCGTCCGCGGCGCGCTCAGCCTCGAGTTCGACATCAACGACGAGAACCAGGACGTGCTCAATCCGCGGGGCGTGAACGTCATCCGCAGCTTCCCCGGCCGCGGCATCCGGGTCTGGGGCGCGCGCACCATGACCTCCAACGCGCTCTGGAAGTACGTCCCCGTGCGGAGGCTCTTCATCTTCCTGGAGCGGTCGATCTACGAGGGGACCCAGTTCGTGGTCTTCGAGCCGAACGACGACCGGCTGTGGGCTCGGGTGACCGACACCATCCGCCTCTTCCTGCGCGGGCAATGGAGGCTGGGGGCGCTCTTCGGCCGCACCGAGCAGGAGGCCTTCTTCATCACCTGCGACCGCACGACCATGTCCCAGGACGACATCCTCAACGGACGCCTGATCTGCGAGATCGGCATCGCGCCGGTCCGCCCCGCCGAATTCGTCATCTTCCGCATCTTCCAGAACACCGCTGAGGCCCAGCGCTAGGAGTCGCGAATGCCACGCATCGATCCATTGCGCAATTTCCGTTACCGGCTGGAGATCGACAGCATCACCCAGGCCGGATTCAGCGAAGTGACGATCGCCGACACGACCATCGACGCCGTCGACTACCGGGAGGGCACCGATCCTCCGCACGTGCGCAAGCTGTCCGGGCTCACCAAGTACGGGAACATCACCCTCAAGTGGGGCCTGACCGTGGGCGGCACCGCGCTCGAGCTGTACAAGTGGCAGACCGACATCACCGCCGGTCTGATCAAGGAGCGGCGGAAGAAGGTCGTCATCGTGGTGCAGGACGAAGCCGGCGCCGATGCCGCGCGCTTCGTCATCGAGAACGCCTGGCCGGTCAAGTACGACCCCAGCGATCTCAACGCCAAAGGCAACGAAGTGATCATCGAGGTGCTCGAGCTGGCCAATGAAGGCATCGAGCGCGTGGCCTGAAGGAGACTGTCATGGGCGCGCATCCCGGATTCCAGACCGAGATCGAGTTCGAGCTGCCGAAAGGCTACGTCGACGACGCGGGAACGCTGCACCGGCGCGGCACGATGCGCCTGGCCACGGCGGCCGACGAGATCCTGCCGCTGCGCGATCCGCGCGTGCAGCAGAACGAGGCCTATCTCGCGGTCATCGTTCTGGCGCGCGTGATCCTCCGCCTCGGCTCCCTGCCGGACGTGCACACCGGCGTGATCGAGGGCCTGTTCGCCTCCGACCTCGCCTACCTGGAGCGGCTGTACGAGAAGTTCAACAACGGCGACGACCAGGCCGAGTCGGAGCCGCGCGGGCGGTCGCTGCGCAGGATCACCGCCGTGGGGGAAGCATGAAGGCCTATCCCGTAAAGGCCCTTTACGAGGAGATGGCCTTCATCGCCCATCACTTCCACTGGTCGCGCGACCAGCTCATGACGCTGGAGCACCGCGAGCGGCGGCGGTGGTGCCGGGAGATCTCGGCCATCAACCGGTCGCTCGACGGCGCGTCTTCCGCCAATCCGTTTGACGTCTGAGGCATGTACCGATGGCTCGCCAGGACCCTCTGCGCGGATTCCGCTTCCTCCTCGAGATCGAGGGGATCACCAGCGGCGGCTTCACGCGCGTCAAAGGCCTCTCCCGCGAGGTGCGGCACGAGTCGTATCGCGAGGGTGGGGTCAACGACTACGAGCACAAGCTCCTCACCCAGGTCAGCTATCCCGTGGTCGTCCTCGAGCGCGGTCTCGCGCTCGACGACCTCTGGAAGTGGGCGCAAGACGCGGCGGACGGGATCGTCGAGCGCAAGACCATCTGGATCCGCCTGCAGAACGAGGCCGGGGAGCGGGTGTGGTCGTGGCAGGTCGAGCACGCGCTGCCGGTCAAGTGGACGGCGTCGGACCTCGACGCCCAGAGCGCGCAGGTGGTGATGGAGAGCCTGGAGCTCGCCCACCACGGGCTGAGGAAGGCCACATGAGATTCGTACTGGCGGCCTTCATCGCTCGTCGCGGAAGAAGACGTTACTGGCTTCCGATCGCGTTGTACTGGAGGCGGAGGCGTGCACTCGCGCAAAAGGCACGGGCGAGGAGCGCCGGCGTCCCGCCGGCCGCTTCGCCGCCGGCCGGGCGGCCGGCGTACCGGCCGGCGAGCCGCCGGCGCTCCGAGCGCACGGCCGCGCCGGTCACGTGGCTCTCTCACGTGCATCTGCACTTCGGCGGGCGCGCGATCGAGCGGCGGTTCGCGCTCCGGGAGCGCTTTTGGAGTGCGGCGGCTGCGCCGCCGCTTTCGAAAGCGGCAGCTGCGCTGCCGCACTCCAAAAGCGC
>JBIOTX010000242.1:0-43493 GCA_044866315.1 Thermoanaerobaculia bacterium
GTGGCCACGAAGAGGACGAGCAGCGGCACGGCGAGCGTGCGCAGGGGGACCGCGGGCGTGATCAGCACCGCGATCACCGCCACGGCGACGGCGAAGGGGGTGCGGCCGAGGACGAGCGTGATCAGGACCGCGAGCGCGACGAGGAAGAGCTCGCGGGGGATGAGGACGTCCCCGAGGGGGATCCAGCGCAGGAGCAGGATCAGGGCTATGGAGTGCGCCGGCGATGCCGGCGCTTTCCAAAGCGGCGGCAATGCCGCCGCACTCCAAATGAGGCCAAAGGCCAGCAACCTGACCGTGTCATCGGGGATCGCGATCTCCGCGGCGATCAGCAGGGGGATGGCCAGCATCACGGCGGGATACGACGCCCAGGCCACGACCGTCACCAGCACGGCGATCAGCGGCAGGGCGCGGTCGATCGGCGTCGTGTGATGCACGGCCAGGTAACAGGCGTAGGCCGAGATCGCGGCGGCGGCGAGCCAGCCGAGGATGTGTGAAGCGGGCGTTCTCACTCAGGAAACCGTGACTCTCGCTGCAGGGTCGCGGACGAAGTCGGGATCGAACCCTTCGAGAGTCTCGGGGGTGATGGTAGCGCGATAGATGAGCCGGGCGTCACCGCGCATGCGCACGTGGTCGACCGCGCCCTGGGCGAGCTCGAATGTGACCTCGAAGGGGATCCCGCTCCGGGTCAGCACGGACACGGGCGACTTCACCCTCCCCTGCAGCGCGCTGGTGACCGCCGAGGCCACGACGCCGGAGCCGCAGGAGAGCGTCTCTGCCTCCACGCCGCGCTCGTAGGTGCGGACCTCGATCGAGTGGTCATCGCGGACGACGACGAAGTTCACGTTGGCGCCGTGCGGCTGGAGGTCCTCATGCCTGCGGATGGCGCGGCCGAGGGGGACGATGTCCTGCAGCCATAGATCATCTCGAAGAAAAATCACGTAGTGCGGCACGCCCACGGTGATAAAGCTGCCGCGGATGACCTTCTCCCCCACCCGCAGCTGCTTCCCCCGGAACCCGTACGGCGCGGGGAGGGTGATGGTCACCCGCCCGCCCTCGCCGATCTCCGCGCCGACGATGCCGGCGTCGGTCTCGATGGTCATGCGCTTGCCGGCGATGACGTTCAGGAAGGCGAAGCGCGCCGCGCAGCGCGTGCCGTTGCCGCAGAACTCCCCCAGCGAGCCGTCGGAGTTGTAGTAGCGCATCCGGAAGGTGGCCCGCGCCGATCCCTCGATCAGGATCAGGCCGTCCGCGCCGACGGAAAGCGCCCGCGTGCAGATGCGCCGGGTGAGCTCCGTGGCGTCGGCGATTTTCGCGGTCCGGTTGTCGATGACCACGAAGTCGTTCCCGCCCCCCGCCATCTTGGCGAAGCTCAGCGGATCTTGTTTGCCTGTTTGAACTTGTCCGACGGGTTTCATCGGAATTTTCACCACCCGCTCCGTATTCTCGCACGGCGCGCGCCACCGCACGGAAACGAAACTCCGCCGGGGCGCGAATCGTCGTAGACACCGGAGGACCTCCGCTTGAAACGCACCCTCGCCCTGACCCTGGCGCTCGCCGTCGCTGCGCCCGTGCCTGCCTTCTCCCAGAAAAAGCAGACTGAGCCGGAGCTGCCGAAGCTCGTCGAGACCATCGACGTCCGGGTCATCAACGTCGACGTCGTCGTCACGGACAAGCGCGGCAACCCGATTCCGGGCCTCAAGAAGGAAGACTTCCAGATCTTCGAGAACGGCGTTCCCAAGCCGATCACGAACTTCTTCGAGGTGGAGGGCAACCGGGCCAAGAACCTCGTGGTGGAGGCTCCGGCCGACCCCACCTCGCCGGCTCCCGCACCGGTGCCGGTAGCGGATGACGTCTCCGAGAACCTCAAGCGCCGGATCATCATCTACGTCGACAACCTCTCCCTGGCACCGTTCAACCGCAACCGCGTCTTCGAGCAGATGAAGGCGTTCGTGGCCACGGCCATGCGCCCCGGCGACGAGGCCATGATCGCCACCTACAACCGGAGCATGAAGGTACGCGTGCCGTTCACGCGCGACGTGGGCCAGATCCAGTCGATGCTGGACGGGCTCAAGGGCGAGTCGGGCCTCGGCATCGCCGGACGCAGCGAGCGCAAGTCGGCCGAGGATCGCATCCAGGAGGCCCAGAGCTACTCGGAGGCCATCGGCATCGCCCGCCAGTACGCGGCCTCGGTGGAGCACGACCTCCGCACCAGCGTGTCCTCGATCAACGCCCTCATGGCCACCCTGGCCGGCGTGGAGGGGAAGAAGATCCTCGTCCTCACCAGCGAAGGCTTCCCGATGCAGCCCGGCCGCGAGGCCTTCTACCAGGTCGAGGAGACAGCCCGGCAGAAGGGCTGGCAGAACACCGGCTCGACGATGCTCGAGCCGATGAACTACGACGGCACGCGCCTGATCCAGGACGTGGCCAAGACCGCGAACGCGAACGGGATCACCATGTACACGATCCACGCGGCCGGCCTGACCGGCGGCTCGGAGATGTCGGCCGAGCACTCCCGCCCGATCCCGCACTCGGTCTCCCTCGCGGCGATGACCAACACCACCGAGTCGATGCAGATCATGGCCCAGATGACCGGCGGCTTGGCCTCGGTACAGACCAACAACTTCGGCGAGGCCTTCAAGAAGATCCAGCGCGACCTGGAGTCGTACTACTCCCTCGGCTACCGCGCCGGCACCGAGCGCGTCGACCGCCAGCGCTACCTGACGGTCAAGATCAAGAACAAGGACTACATCGTCCGCAACCGCCAGACCTTCGTCGAGAAGTCGATGTACGCGGAGATGAGCGACCGGGTCATCGCCAACCTGCTCTACCGCGTCAAGGACAACGATCTCGCAATCCTGGCCCGCATCGGCCGCCCGCTGCCGATCGAGGGCGGCTACTTCCGCGTGCCGGTGGACATCCAGATCCCGATGGAGAAGCTCACCCTCCTGCCCCAGGGCGAGACGGAGTTCGTCGGCGGATTCGACATCTACGCCGTGGTCGGCAACAAGGACAACGACATGTCCGACGTCGCGCGCAAGTCGCACCAGGTGCGCGTGCCCGCCGCGGACATGAAGCGCATGGCCGGCAAGTACTACACGTACACGCTGGAGATGGTCATGGAGCCGGGCCTGAACAAGGTCTCCCTCGGCGTGGTGGACACGATCTCCAACGACAGCGGCTTCGCCCGCGAGCAGATCATCGCCCAGGACATGAGGTGACGCCGTCTCACGCCTCCTCCTGACCGTCCAATACGCGGGGACGCGCTACGGCGGCTGGCAGACTCAGACCAACGCGCTGGGCGTGCAGGAGGTGGTGGAGGAGGCGCTGGGGAAGATCTTCGGCGCGCCGGTGCGCATCCATGGCGCCGGCCGCACGGATGCGGGCGTGCACGCTCTCGCCCAGTGCGCGCACTTTGACGCGCCGTTCGAGATCCCGCCGCGTGGCCTCTGCCTCGGGCTCAACCAACTCCTGCCGCACGACGTCCGCGTGACGCGTGTGGAGAGCGTGGCCGACGACTTCCACGCCCGCTTCTCGGCCAAGGCGAAGACGTACGAGTACCGGATCTGGAACGACGAGGTCATGGACGTCTTCGCCTTCGAGACCCACGCCCACGCGGCGAAGCGGCTGGACGCGGAGGCGATGCACGCCGCCGCGCAACAGCTCGTGGGCACGCATGACTTCAAAGTCTTCACCGTCGCCGATCCGGAGGTGGAGTCGACAGTGCGGACGATCGAGTCGATCGGTGTGGTGCGCGCCTCCGGCGTGCCCTCGATCTCCATCACCGTCACCGCGGACGGCTTTCTGCGCTCCATGGTCCGCCGCATCGCGGGGTCGCTGATCGAGGTGGGAAGGGGCAAACTGGACCCCGGCGCACTCTTCGAAGAGGCGCGCTGGACCGCACCGGCGAAGGGGTTGGTATTGAAGGAGATTCGGTACTAACATCCCCCCGGTTCGATGATCGACTTGAAAAAGCTCGCCGAGCCCGGCTCGATCGAAGAGACACTCCTCGAGAAAATCGATCTGAGGCGCCTCCCGCGGCACATCGCCGTGATCATGGACGGCAACGGGCGCTGGGCGCGGGCCCGGCATCTGCCGCGCGTCGAAGGCCACCGCGCCGGCATCGCCTCGGTGCGCGAGATCGTGGAGACCGCGGCCCGGCTGGAGCTGCCGGTGATCACCCTCTACGCCTTCTCCGTCGAGAACTGGAAGCGGCCGCGCTACGAGGTGGCCACGCTGATGATGCTCCTCAAGGAGTACCTCCGGAAGGAGCTGCAGACACTGATGGAGAACAACATCCGCTTCACGCCCATCGGCCGCGTGGACGGGCTGGATCCTTCGGTACAGCGCGAGCTGCGGTATGCCGAGGAGAAGACGGCGGGGAACACCGGGCTCCTGTTCCAGATCGCGCTCAACTACGGCGGGCGGGCGGAGATCGTCGACACCTGCAACCGGATCATGGCCATCCTCCGGGAAAAGGAGATGAGCGACGCCCAGATCGACGAGGAGTTCTTCTCCAGCCACCTCTACACGGCGAACGTCGAGGATCCGGACCTTTTGATCCGCACCAGCGGCGAGCTGCGGGTGTCGAACTTTCTGCTCTGGCAGATCGCCTATGCGGAGATCCACGTGACCAAGGTGCTCTGGCCGGACTTCCGCCGCCGCCACCTCTTCGAAGCCATCATCGACTTCCAATCGCGCGAGCGCCGCTACGGCGGCGTGGAGCCCGCCGACGCGGAGATGTTCGTCGAAGCCGACGACTCGGCTTCGTCGTGATGCGTTACGCCCGCGAGATCACGGCTGCCATCGGCGCGCCGATCGCCATCTGGGTCATCGGATGGGCTCCGGTGTACGTCTTCAACGCCGCGATCGCCCTGATCGCCGTCCTGGCCCTGCACGAGTTCCTCTCCCTCGGCAAGGCCAAGGGCTTCGACGTCCCGATCGTCCTCTGCATCCTGATCATGCTGGTGATCATGGCCGCGTTCATCCTCGACGACCTCTCCGTCGAGCTGGGGATGTTCACGGCCCTGCTGGTCATCCCGGCGTCATACGTCTTCAGCCACCAGAAGCCGCTCGAGGACTCGCTGCCCTCGAGCGCGATCGCCGTCCTGGCCACGACCTACGTGGGCATGCTCGGCGGGTCGCTCATCCGCCTGCACAACGACTTCCCCAAGGAGGGCTCGAAGCTGGTCTTCTTCCTCCTGCTCGTGGTCTGGCTGGGCGACAGCGGCGCGTACTACGTGGGCAAGACCCTCGGCAAGCACAAGATGTCGCCGCGCATCAGCCCGAAGAAGACCATCGAGGGCGGCATCGGCGGGATCATCGCCTCGATCATCACCGCCTTGGTCATCCACTTCACCTTTTTCAAGACCTTCCCGCTCGTGCACGCCATCATCGCCGGCGTGCTGCTGTCCGTCGCGGGAATGATCGGCGACCTCGCCGAGTCGATGTGGAAGCGCTCCGCGGCGGTGAAAGACTCGGGGACCCTGATCCCCGGCCACGGCGGCTTCCTGGACCGGTTCGACTCGATCTTCTTCACCGCGCCGATCCTCTATTGCTACTGGACACTGATCGTGCATGGGTTCAGAAGCCTGAACATCATGACGGGCTGACATGCGCAACGTCTCGATCCTCGGCAGCACCGGCTCGGTCGGCCGCTCCACGCTGGCGGTGGTGGATGCTTTCCCCGCCGAGCTGCGCGTGGTCGGCCTCGCCGCCGGCTCGAACGTCGAGCTGCTCGCCGAGCAGATCGCGCGCTACCGCCCGGAGCTGGTGTCGGTGCGCAGCGAGGCCGACGCGCAGCGGCTCCGGGCCCTGGTCCGGGAGCCGATCGAGATCATCCCCGGCCTGGAGGGCGCCTGCGCCGTGGGGTCGATGCCGTCCGCCGACGCCGTCATCGCCGCGATCGTCGGCGCCGCGGGCATCGCCCCGGTTCACGCCGCGCTGAAGGCCGGCAAGCGCGTGGGGATCGCCAACAAAGAAGTGCTCGTCGCCGCCGGGGACGTCATGACCCAGGCCGCACGCGAGCACGGCGGGGAGATCCTGCCGGTCGACTCCGAGCACAATGCCGTGCACCAGGCCATCCGCGCCGGCCGCCACGACGAGCTGCTGCGGATCATCCTCACCGCGTCGGGCGGCCCGTTCCTGCAGCGCGACCTGGCCACGTTCGACCAGATCACCATCGAGGCCGCCCTCGCCCACCCGACCTGGGTCATGGGCCACAAGATCTCCATCGACTCGGCGACGATGATGAACAAGGGCCTGGAGGTCATCGAGGCCCACCACCTTTTCGACATGCCCGCGGACCGGATCGACATCCTGATCCACCCCCAGTCGATCGTGCACTCGATGGTCGAGTACGTCGACGGCTCGATCATCGCCCAGCTCTCGACCACGGACATGAAGTTCCCGATCCAGTACGCGCTCCTGTACCCGGACCGCGTCCCGGCACCGTTCGCCCGGCTCGATCTGGCCAAGATCCGCTCCCTGGACTTCCTGCCCGTCGATCCGCGCCGCTACCCGGCGGTCGAGCTCGCGTACGGGGCCTGCCGCGCCGGCGGGTCCATGCCCTCCGTCCTCAACGCCGCCAACGAAGTGGCCGTGGAGCGCTTCCTGGCCGGAGAACTTCCCTTCACCGCAATCGTAGACATCACAGCCCGAGTGCTCGACCGGCATGCAGGCCGCATCAGCGCGATTCGCTCGATCGACGACGCATTGCACTGGGACGGATGGGCCCGGAACGAAGCGAGGGCGATCGATGTTGCCGTAAGGCACTGACAACTATGGCTCAGAACGTCGCCACGAACCTGTTCGCCTTCATCCTCGTCCTCGGCTTCCTGATCTTCATCCACGAGGCCGGACACTTCCTCGTCGCCAAGCTCTTCCGGGTACGCGTGCTCGTGTTCTCGTTCGGCTTCGGCAAGCGCCTGTTCGGCTTCCACCACGGCGACACGGACTACCGGGTCTCCCTGATCCCGCTGGGCGGGTACGTGCGCATGGCCGGGGACTCCCCCGAGGAGAACGTGCCGGGGGATCCGCACGAGTTCCTGTCCAAGCCGAAGTGGCAGCGCTTCCTGATCCTCTTCGCCGGCCCGGCCATGAACATCATCGTGGCCATCGTCTTCCTGGCCGTGCTGGCGATGGTCGGGACGGAACAGCTGGTCATCAAGCCGATCGTCGGCGAAGTCCAACCCAACAAGCCGGCCGCGAAAGCGGGCCTCCAGGTCGGGGACCAGATCATCGGCGTCAACGGCGAGCGGGTGAAGGAGTTCGACGACCTGCGCCTCTTGATCACCATGCACGCCGGCACACCGCTGCGCATCGAGTACCTGCGCAACGGCCAGAAGCGCTCGACCATCCTCACCCCCGAGCGCGAGAACAGCGACTACGGCCCGGTCGGGCGGGCGGGCATCCGCCCGATGATCGATCCCATCGTCGGCCGCGTCCGCCCGGACACCCCCGCCGCGAACGCGGGCCTGACGACCGGCGACCGCATCCTCTCCGCCAACGGCAAGCCCGTCTCCCAGATGGGCGACTACGAGAACGTCGCCGACGTGTCGAAAGGCAAGCCCATCGCCCTCGAGCTCCAGCGCGGCGGCCAGCGCATCAAAGCCACCCTCGCCGCGTCAGCCGACCCGAAGGACCCCTACTACCGCGGCTTCCTCCCCCCCACGGAGATGCGCAAGCTCTCCCTCTTCCCCGCCCTCCAGGACAGCGTCGAGCAGAACTGGAAGATGCTCAAATACGCCGTCGCCGCCGTCGGCCGCATGTTCCGCGCCGAGGGAAGCGTCAAGGAGCTCAGCGGGCCTATCTCCATCGCCCGCATCTCCGGCGACATGCTCCGCCGCGGGTGGATGGAAGTGGTGGCCCTCATGGCCATGATCTCCCTCCAGCTCGGAGTCATGAACCTGCTCCCCATCCCCGTCCTCGACGGCGGGCACATCATGATCCTGCTGATCGAAGGCGTGGCCCGACGCGACCTGTCCCTGCGGGTCAAGGAGCGCATCCAGCAGTTGGGCTTCGCCGTGCTGGCGACGCTGATGATCGTGGTGCTGTACCACGACGTGATCTCAAACGTGATGCGGCTCAGGAACGGCTAGAAAAGCGCTAGCGGCGAGATCCGGGCGATATGCTCGAAGTCCCGGTCGCGCTGCAGAAGTGGAATCCCGTTACGCAGCGCACAGGCCGCGATCAGACAGTCCATGCTCGAACGGATGGTATAGCCCGACGCACGACAGCGGCGATAGAGCTGCGCCGCTTCCTCGAAAATGTCGAGTGACATCGGCGCATCGAGAATCCTGGTGGCGAAGAGGGTCACTCGCAGCTGGCGATAACGCCATTCATCCCGCGCGCCGTTGAGCACTTCCTGGATGATCGGCGGGCAGGTCGCGATCTCTTCCACCGCGAGGTGATCGGGGAGAAAGCGGCCGGCGCGGAAAACATCGATCCAGACGCTGGTGTCAACGAGGACCACGTCGGCCTTTCTTCGGCGGCGGCAGCGGTTCTTTCCGCGGCGCGTCGCGGATCATCGAGCCGAACGGGAGCTCCTCCTTTTTTTCTTCCGCGCGCTTCTGCCCGGAGTAGTTCGGCCGGATCTCCTCGATGTATCCCGGCCAGAACGGGTCGCCGCCGGACTGCAACGTGGCGATGCCCCGTTTCAAGGTCATGACCCTCACCATTTCGGCCAACGCTTTGTTGATCACCGCCGAATACGTCCTCTCTCCGGACAAACGCAGTGCTTCTTCGAGCACTTGCTCGTCGAGCACAACATTTGTGCGTTTCATGTGTATAAGGTGACACCGCCGTACCGACTTGTCAAGCCCTCGCCTCCCTGAGCACGCACCGTCTCAACAAATCCAACGCCCCCTGCGTGGAAAACCACTTGATCACCGTCCGCGGCCCGTGCCAGAGCATCTTCCGATGCTCGTGCCCGTCCGCCCACGCCACGGCCACATGCACGGTGCCCACGGGCTTCTCGGGCGTGCCGCCGGTGGGGCCGGCGATGCCGGTGATGGCGACGCCCCAGGTGGAGCCGAAGCGCTCGCGGATGCCGCGGGCGAGGGCGACGGCGACGGGCTCGGAGACTTCACCGTTCTCGCGGATGAGCTGCGGGTCGACACCGGCGAGGGCGACCTTCGCCTTCGCGTCGTAGCAGATGCCACCGCCGAGGAAGTAGGCGGAGGAGCCGGGGACGTCGGTGATGCGGGAGCCGAGGAGACCGCCGGTGCAGGACTCGGCGACGGCGAGGGTCTCGCCGCGCTCTGCGAGCAGCCGGCCGACGACGCTCTCCAGGGTGTCGTCGTCGAAGCCGAAGACGCGCTGGCCGAAGAGGTCGAGGATCTCCTTCTCCCGCGCGGCGAGCGCCTCCCCCGCCTCGGCCTCGCCGCCGTCGGCGTGCAGGTGGATCTCGATCTGGCCGCCGGTGGCGAGGATGGTCACGTCCTCGCCGCGGTGGGCCTCGTAGTACGGCGCGAGCTTTTCCTCGACCGCCGACTCGGTCATCCCGGAGATCTTGAACACGCGGCGGAAGCGCGCCCGGCCGCCGCGCAGCTGCTCCAGCCACGGCCGGAAGTAGGTCTCGAGCATCCACTCCAGCTCGTGCGGTACGCCAGGAAAGACCCAGACGTGCTTTCCCCCGACCTGGAGATGAAAGCCAGGCGCGGTGCCGCGCTCGTTCTGCAGGGTGGTCTGACCGCGGAAGACGTTCGCCTGGCGCTTGTTGACCTCGGGCATCTTCCAGCCGCGCGCGGCGAAGCGCGCGGCGATCTTGTCGATGATCGACTGGTCGACTTCCATCTCCAGTCCGAAGGCCTCGGCCAGCGCCTCGCGGGTCAGGTCGTCTTCCGTGGGTCCCAGGCCGCCGGTGATGACGAGCAGGTCGGCGCGCTCGCCGATGAACTCGATCTCCGCGACGAGGTCGCGGAGGTTGTCTCCGACGACCGACTTGCGCACGAGCGGGATCGCGTACTGCTCCAGCGCGGTGGTGATCTTGAGGGAGTTGGTGTCGACGCGGGTCGGCCCGAGCATCTCCGAGCCGATGGCCAGAATGGCTGACTGCATGAGGCGCGATGTTAAACGACCGCGCTCTCCAACTCTTCCTTCTCCTTGGCCAGCGCCTCCCACTTCCCGTACAGCAGGTCGATCATGGCCTTCAGGTCATGGTTCTGCTGCTGGATCTTCTTCACCCGCTCGCCGTCCCGGAAGACCTCCTCGGAACAGAGCAGAAAGTCGTTCCGCTCGCGCTCCGACTCCGCCGAGGCGATGCGCGCCTCGAGCTGGGCGATCTCCTCGTCGATCTTCTTGATGCGCTTCGCGCGCTGGCGCTGCTCGGTGCGATCGCGTGGAGCGGCGGGCGCGGCGGGAGGCGGCGGCGATGATTTCACGACCACGACAGGCGTGATCGGCGCCGCCTCCCCCGCCTTCATCCGCTCCACCAGCTCCGTGTAATTGCCCGAGTACACCTCCGCGTGGCCGTCCTCGACCAGGATGATGTTCTCGGCCACGCGGTCGATGAAGTAGCGGTCGTGGGAGACGACGATGAGCGCGCCGGTGAAGCCCTCCAGCGCCTCCTCGAGGGCCTCGCGCGTGTACACGTCGAGGTGATTCGTCGGCTCGTCGAGGAGCATGACGTTCCCGCCGACGTACATGATCTTCGCCAGCGCGAGCCGTCCCCGCTCGCCGCCCGACAGCTCGCGCGTCTTCTTGAACACGTCGTCGCCGAAGAAGGAGAACTGCGCGAGATACGACCGCACTTCCTCCTCGGTCTGGCTGTGGTCGAGGTCCCAGACCTCGTCGATCACCGTGCCGTTCGGCTTCAGATCGCCGAGGGTCTGGTCGTAGTAGCCGACGCGGACGTTGTGGCCGAGCGAGACCGTGCCGTCCAGCGGCGGAATGCGGCCGGCGAACGTCTTCAGCAGCGTCGACTTGCCCGAGCCGTTGGGACCCATGATCGCGTAGCGCTCGCCGCGCCGGATCTGGATGCTGAACTTCTCCACCACCGCCCGCTGGCCCCAGCCCGCGGTCACGCGGTCCGCCGTCAGCGCCACCGCGCCCGAGCGCGCGCCGCCGTCGAGGTTGAACTTGGCCAGGGTCTCGTCGGTCTCCGGCCGCTCCAGCTCGTCCAGCTTGTCGAGCATCTTCCGGCGCGACTTGGCCTGCTTGGTCTTCTGCCCGGCGATGTTGCGGCGGATGAAGTCCTGGGTCTCGGCGATGTACTCCTGCTGCCGCTCGAAGTCCTTGGCCATCTTCTCCATCCGCTCGCCGCGGAGCCGGAGGAACTTCTCGTAGTTGCCGTGGTACTCGACGAGCCGGCCGTGCGCGAGCTCGACGATCTTCGTCACCGTCCGGTTGAGGAACGTGCGGTCGTGCGAGATCAGAAGGTAGCTGCCCTTGAACTCCTGCAGGAACTCCTCGAGGAACTCGATGCCCTTGAGGTCGAGGTGGTTCGTCGGCTCGTCGAGGAGGAGCAGGTCCACGCGCGTTAGCAGCACGCGCGCGAGCATGGCCCGGTTCTGCTGGCCGCCGCTGAACTCCTGGATCGGCCGCTCCCACTCGCTCTTGTCCGCGAAGCCGACGCCGGTCAGCACGCGCTCCACCTCGGCGTGCAGGGTGTAGCCGTCCGCGTGCTCGTAGTCGTGCTGCAGCTGCGCGTACTTTTCGAGGAGGCGATCGTGATCGGGACGGGACACGTCGCCGAGGTCGTGCTCGATGGCCCGCATCTTCCGCTCGATGGCCAGCACCTCGGCGAACGCGGTCTCGACGAAGTCGAACAGGGACATCCCCGGCTCGGCGTCGAGATGCTGCCCGACGTGACCGATGGTCAGCCCGGAGGCACGGATGATCTGCCCCCGGTCCGGCTCTTCCTGCTTGAGGAGGAGGCGGAACAGGGTGGTCTTGCCCGCGCCGTTGCGGCCGACCAGGCCGACGTGCTCGCCGGGGTTGTGCTGCCAGGTCACGCCCTTGAGGACGTCGTGCGGACCGTAGCTTTTCTCGATGGCTTCGAAGCGATAGAGCATCGGGCCTATTTAAAGATGCGCGCTTTCTTTTCCATTCCGCGGACGTCGATGGCGCTGTTCGACTCCATCCAGACCGGGAAATCCACCAGCGCCGCGGCGACCACGCGGTAGAGCTGCCCCACCCACATCGGCGCGTGCTCGTGCACGATCGCGCCCCGGATGCGGAGGTCGTTCGGAGCGATGATCACCTTCACCCGGTGGTGGCCGGTCTCGGCGACCAGGGTGAACAGCTCCTCGATGGCCGGATCGCCGAGGGCCACGCAGCCGATCGAGACGTTCTTGCCGTGGATGAAGATGTCGCCGCCGAGGCGGGTGCGGCGGTCGCGCTGGGCCATCTGCCGGTCGAACGGGTTCGGGTAGCTCACCTTCATCGACAGGTGATAGCTGCTGTTCGGATTCAGATGCTCGATGCGGTACACGCCCTCGGGGACCTGGTAGTCGCCCTGGAGCAGCTTCGGGCCGGCGTGGCCGCTGGCGGCGAGGATCGGGTAGTCGCGGATGAACTTCCAGCCGGCGGGCTGAGAGCCCGCCGCTCCACGCGCCCAGACGGCCACGCGGCGCTCGTCCTTGAAGACGAGAATGGCGATGTTCTGCGGCGGATAGGCGACGCCGGCGCGGGCGAAGTGCGGCTTCAGCCGCGCGCGGGCGTTCGGGCCGTACTTGGCGATGACGTCGGCGACCGTGCGCGGGCCACGGAGCTGGAGCAGCAGCGGATACCAGTACGAGCGTCCGTAGACCAGCAGCGCGCCGGCAACGATGGCCACGACGGCCAGCGCTATGACAATGGCGGTTCGACGCTTTCGCACACTGTTAACCTTACGATCATGCGTTCAGCAGTCAACACAGCTCCGTGTAAAAAAGCGGGCCGGCCATGCGTCTAGCAGTCAACATCGATCACATCGCCACCATCCGCGAGGCCCGGAAAACCGACGAACCGGACCCGGTCGCGGCGGCGGTGATCTGCGAGCTGGCCGGGGCCCAGGGCATCACCGTTCACCTCCGCGGCGACCGGCGGCACATCCAGGACCGGGACGTGGAGCTGCTCCGCCGCACGGTCACCACGCACCTCAACATCGAGATGGCCGCGACGAGCGAGATGGTGCGCATCGCCCAGACCATCAAGCCCCACCAGGTCACGCTCGTGCCGGAGCGCAAGGACGAGATCACCACCGAGGGCGGGCTGGACGTGGTGCTGCACTCGGGGAACGTGGAGAAGGTCGTCAGCCAGCTCCTGGAGGCGCGCATCGACGTCTCGATCTTCGTCGATCCCGACCTCGAGCAGATCCGCCAGTGCCACAAGCTGCGCGCGCCGAAGATCGAGATCAACACCGGCAAGTTCGCCGACGCCTGGAAGGGCGGGAACTGGCCGCTGGAGCTGGAGAAGATCGCCACCGCCGCGCGCGCGGCGAAGAAGCTCGGCCTGGTCGTCCTGGCCGGCCACGGCCTCACCTACCGGAACATCGACGCCATCGCCACCGTGCCGGAGATCGAGGAGCTGAACATCGGCCACTCGATCATCTCCCGGGCGGCGCTGGTCGGCCTCGATGCGGCGGTGCGCGAGATGGCTGCGCTGATGCGCAGTCCGCGGCGATTGCCGACGGTCAAGTAGACAACTCCGCCAGCTTCCTCTTGAGCAACCGCCGCCGCTTCGCGTCGCGCCGGCCGGAGAACTGCTCCTCCTCGTACAGCCGCACGAGCGGCTCGAGCTCCGCGGCCGCGTCCGGCGGGAGCTTGCGCAGCGCCTCCTCGAGCGTCATCCCCGGCTCGACGCGGATTCCGCGGCGCTGCATCGCGTCCGCAAGCACGGCGAAGAGCGGCCGGCGCTGGCGGGCGATCATGATCACCAGGAGGCCGATGGTGAGGGTGATGGCGAGATAGGTCCCATAGTCGGCGCTGGCGATGGCGCGCGCGTTCGAGGCCAGGCGCCCGCGCGTCTGCGCCACCATGTCCCGGGTCCAGGTGATCAGATCCTCGGCCAGCGCGATCTGGTCGGTCAGCCCGAAGGTGAGGATGTAACGGTCCCAGAAGTACGTGATCGAGTCTCCGATGGCCGCCAGGTACGCGCGCCACGTGCTCGCGCTCTCCGTCCCCGGCCGCAGCATCGGCGGCGTGGCGTCGAAGGTGAGCCACTTCGATCCGTCCCACACCTCCGTCCACGCATGCGCGTCGTCACGCCGGATGGCGTAGTAGCCGGTCAGCGGATTGAATCGCCCGCCATAGAACCCGCCGGCGATGCGCGCGGGCACCTCGAGGGCGTTGAGCAGCACGACCATCCCCGCCGCGAAGTACTCGCAGTGTCCGGCGCGGTCGCGCAGCAGGAACTGGTCGACCGTCATGGCCCGCCCGGCGGTCGCGGAGTTCGGCAGGTAGCGGAAGTTCTGCAGCATCCACTGCTCGATGAGCTCCGCGCGCTTCTCCGGACGCTGCTCGCGGCCGACGATGCGGTGGGCGAGAGCCATGACCTCGGCCGAGGGTTGATAGCCGGTCATGGCCACGCGCGTGAGCCGCAGCGGCTCGGCCTCCGTGGACAGCGACAGGTCGAGATTCAGCATCCCGCCGTGGTAGACGAAGTAGGTCTCGCGCGTCGGGCCTTCGTAGAGGTTCGACACGCCGGCCACGGCGTAGGTCGTCGTCGGCAGAAAGAGCTTGCCGCGCTGCGAGCGGGTCTGAATCACCGCCCGCCGCTCGATCCCGCCCGGACGCGCCAACTGGAAAACGCCGTCGCGCTGCCGGACGTCGCCCAGACCGCGGAAGGACTGCCGCCACTCGCCGCCGTAATACCGGTCGTAGATCGTGCCGCGCAGGCGAACGGGGGTGAAGAACGGCCGGGCCTGCTCGTCCATCCAGATCCGGGCCACGACCGTCGCGTCGGCCGAGCCGGTGCGCGGCTCACTGAAATCGATGGTCTCGCTGAGGGCCGTCGACGCGCCGGGAAGGCTGCCGGTGATCCCCTGCACGAACGGATTGCGCACGCGCGGCAGGAAGGGGAAGAGCGCCGCGCCGATGATGGTCGCGCCGGTGAGATAGAACGCCGCCGCCCGCCCCGACGGCGCCTCGGCATAGGGGCGCTCGATCGAGCGCACCGTGTCCATGTGGCTCACGTACATGAGCTGGCGGAACATGAAGAAGGCGAAGGCGACCACGAAGAGGACGACGCTGATGTGCGTCGACGTGGCCAGGCTGGCCACGAAGATCAGGGCGGTGGTCAGCATCCGCTGGGCCTGATTGTTCCGGTGGGCCGACTCGATCGGCTGATAGAGAGCGATGAAGAGCACCAGGTGCGTCGACGCCGCGATCGCGCTGCGCGAGAGCACCGCCGCGTCGAGGATGTAGAAGGGCACGTAGGCGACGGCCAGCCAGCGCATCACCCGGGCCGGGATCAGCTCCGGCCCCTTCCCCGTAAACACCCGAAGCACGATCCCCGTCATCACGGCGTGAAACACCACCAGCGGGAGAATGCCGATGGCGTGGGTCAGGTAGAGCGGGAACGCCGCGAACATCGTCAGCAGGAGCGTCTCGAGCTCACGCGCTCTTCGCGTCATCGCGCACTCCTACCGCAAACAGGATCGTGTGCCGTTCCAGGGTCTGGTGCACCGGCTCGTACATCGGCTCGAGCAGCGCGAGGGCGCGCAACAGCGGCCCCGCGGAGCGGAGGTCGTGCGCATGCAGCGTCAGGCGCGGGAGGGACAGCGTGACCTCGAGCTGCCGGCGCGCGGCGTCGTAGAGGAACGTCGCCGCGGCGCTGATCATCTGCTCGAATTCTTCGTCCGGAGTCCCGCGCGGCTTGTAGGGATCGACGGCGATGTGCACCGCGCGCGCGGACTCGAGCTCCGGCTGCTTCATGATCCAGCGCCCGAGGGAGGCGGATTTCTTCCAGTAGACGTGGCGCAGCGAGTCGCCGCGCACGAACTCGCGGAAGGAGTGGATCTCCGTCCCCGCGCCGGGACGGTTCGCGCCCGTTTGCTCGCCGGCCGCCGGGCGGAAGCGCTCGCGCTGCTCCTCCTCGGGCAACAGCTGCGGGTAGACCACCACCTCGCTCTCCACGCGCAGCCGGCGCTTCTTGAAGAAGAGCCCGAACGGATAGCGGGTGTAGGAGTCGAGCGCATTCACCTGGGCTACGCCGCGGCGGCGGAAGAGAAACGAGGCCGGCATGGCGATCTCGCTGCGGCGGACGAGCAGCGGCAGATAGACCGGCTCGGCCAGGTCGTCGGCGGTGATGATCACGTCGCGCACGTTCCAAATCCGCGAGCGGTTGCGGATGCGCAGCACGCCCGCGGCCGGCCGGCCGGCCCAGGCCTCCTCGATGCCGCCGATCTCCACGTGGATGTGCTTGAGGCCGCCCTTCGAGGCGACACCGGACAGCAGCAGGCAGCCGAGCATGAACGCAACGGCGATGTAGATGGCGTTGTTGCCGGTGTTGATCGCGGCGATGGCCAGAACGACCGTGGCGATGATGTACGTCGTGCCGATGCGGGTGACGCGGACGACGCCGTTGAACTCGAAGGCGTGGGTCACGAGGCCGCTCCCTTACCTCGGAACCGCGATCTCGCTGACGATCCGCTGGATGAACCGCGACTCGGGCGAGAAGTCGCCGCGGGCGATGCGCCGGTCCTTGAGCAGGATGCGGTGCGACAGCACCGGCTCGGCCAGCCGCTTGATGTCCTCGGGAATGACGAAGTCGCGTCCGCCGACCATGGCCAGGGCCTGGCAGGCCTTGAAGTACGTCAGCGCGCCGCGCGTGGAGACGCCGAGAGAGACCTCGGCGTGCGTGCGGGTCGTCTGGACGATGGTCATCAGATACTCGACCAGCGACTCGCTCACGTGCACCGCGCTCACGCCGGCCTGCAGCTCGCGCACCTCGTCCGCGTCGAGCACCGGCTCGAGGTGCTCGAGCGCGTCCTGCGCGCCGCCGGCGCGGAGGAGCTTCTTCTCGTCCGTCGCGTTGGGATAGCCGATGGTCAACTTCATCAGGAACCGGTCGAGCTGCGACTCCGGGAGCGGATACGTTCCAACATGCTCGATCGGGTTCTGCGTGGCGATGACCAGGAATGGATCGGGCAGGGCCAGGCGGCGCTTCTCGATCGAGATCATCCCCTCGCTCATGGCCTCGAGCAGCGCCGACTGCGACTTCGGCGTGGCCCGGTTGATCTCGTCCGCGAGGAGGACGTTGGTGAAGACCGGCCCGGAGATGAACTCGAACTCCTGCAGGTCCTGGTTGTAGATCGTCACCCCGACGATGTCCGCCGGCAGGAGATCGCTGGTGAACTGGATGCGCTGGAACGAGAGCGACAGCGACCGGGCCAGGGCGTGCGCGAGCGTGGTCTTGCCGACGCCGGGCACGTCCTCGAGGAGGATGTGTCCCTTGGCGAGCAGAGCGGCGATGCAGAACTGCACCACCTCCGACTTGCCGCGGATGACTTTCTCGACGTTGCTCTGCAGTGCGGCAATCCGGTCGAGGGATCGGGAGACCGGGATGGGCTCGGTCGACATCCCCGGATGCAACAGGGGCGAGTCCGGGCGCATTCTCCTAAAGCTTCTTGTAATCCGGCCCGCCCCCGCCCTCCGGCGGGACCCAGGTGATCACTTGGTAGGGGTCCATGATGTCGCAGGTCTTGCAGTGGAAGCAGTTCGTGAAGTTGAGGAACGGCACGCGGCCGCGGCCGTCGGGGGTGGGCTGGGGCTCGTAGACCTGCGCCGGGCAGAAGTGGAAGCACGGGTTCCCATACTCCTCGGTGCAGCGGGTGATGCAGACCTCCGTGTCCAGGATCAGGAGGTGCGCGGGCTGGTTCTCCTCGTGGATGACGCCGCCGTTGTAGACGTTCGTCACCTTGTCGAACGTGTACTGGTTGTCGTATTTCACCTTCGCCGGCGGGTGCGGGTCATCGGAGGAGAAATAGCGCTTGATGCGCACCATCCGCTCGTGGCCGGCGTGGCCTTCAAGCTTGTTCGCCAGCCCGAAGCCGCGGCCGCCGGTGACGATCCCCGCGCCGGCGTTGATCAGGCCCGCCAGCACGCCGTGCTCGAAGGCCTGGTGGAAGTTGCGCTGGGACCAGAGCTCCTCGCGCGCCCAGGAGGCCTCGAAGAGCTCGTCGTACTCCTTCAGCTGGTCGGCCGAGGTGTCTTCGGCCAGGAGGGCGTGGAACGCCGTCTCCGCGGCCATGATCCCGGACTTGATGGCCAGGTGGATGCCCTTCAGCCGCGCGCCGTTGAGAAAGCCGCCGGAGTCGCCGAGGATCATGAAGCCGTCGCCGTGCAGGCGGGGCATCGAGTAGTAGCCGCCCTCGGGGATGGCCTTCGCCCCGGAGGAGATCATCTTCCCGCCCTCGAGAATCTGCCGGATGGCCGGATGGAGCTTGAGGCGCTGGAGCTCGTCGTGCGGGTCGAGGGTCGGATTCTTGTAGTCCAGCCCTACCACGAGTCCGATGTCGACGATCCGATCCTTCATCCCGTAGATGAAGGCCCCGCCGAACGTGTCCTTGTCCAGCGGGAAGCCCATGGTGTGGATCACGGAACCGGCCGGAAAACGGTCGTCCGGAAGCTGCCAGAGCTCCTTCACGCCGAGGGAGTAGACCTGCGGGTTCTTCCCGGCGTAGAGGTCGAACAGGCCCGCCAGCTGCTTCGCCAGCGTCCCCCGCGGCCCCTCGGCGAGGATGGTCATCTTCGCCCGCACATCCACGCCCGGCTCGTAGTTCGGCTTCGGCTGCCCGTTCTTGTCGATGCCCTTGTCGCCCGTGCGCACCCCGACCACGCGGCCGTTCTCCACGAGCACGCGCGAGGCGGCGAACTCCGGGAAGATGTCCACGCCCATCTCGCCGACGATCCCGCCCATCCAGCGCGCCAGCTCGCCGAGCGAGATCACGTAGTTGCCGTGGTTCTGCAGTGGCGGAGGCATGATCGGCGCGGCCACCTTGTACTTCTCGGTCAGGAACCAGAACGCGTCGGAGGTCACCGCCGACTCGATCGGACAGCCGCGCTCCAGCCAGTCCGGCATCAGCTCGCCGATCCCGCGCGGGTCCATCACCGCGCCGGAGATCCCGTGCGAGCCGATCTCCTTCCCCTTCTCCAGGAGGGCAATGGAGATCCCCTCGAGCTTCTTCTCGGCGTCCGACTCGTTATGGACCCGAATCAGCTCCGCGAGCTTGTACGCCGCGGCCAGCCCCGCCGGCCCGGCGCCGACGATCACCACGTCGACGTCGAGGGTCTCGCGCTCGATTCCTGGAAGCTCGGCCATGTTCGTAACTCCTCCGCTCGGGACGCCGCATTCTATGCGGAGACGGCGTCCCGCGCCCGGGTCATGAGGGTATCGACGAGCGGCGGCGGCGGGATGTGACGCATGATGTCTTCGAGCCTCGCCCGGATCGCGTCCGGCAGGGTCTTCTCCGTGGTATGCCAGCGCCGCCAGAGGCGGACGTAATGCATCCGCAGGGCGCGCGAGAGGGGGCGTTTGGCGCGGACCCGGCTCAGGCTGAGGAGGTTGGCGGCGGTGCCTTCCCAGGTCAGCCAGCCGCGGGAGCGGTACTCGTCGCTGATCGATCCGGCACGCACGCGGTAGAGGAGGCCGACCGCGCCGCAATGCGCGACCGGCTTGCCCGTCTCGAGCAGGCGCCAGATCAGCTCCGTGTCCGACGCACAGCCGAAGCGCGCATCCCATTCGTCCACCGCGCCCCGGCGGAACATCAGCGCGGAGCTCGACCAGAGCTGGTAGCCGTGCCCGGAGATGTCGTACCAGCGGTCGCCGCTCTGCACGGTGTCCCGGTACGGATGAATGCCGCCGCGGGACATGGCGTCGTCGCCCTGGATTCCGTCGAATGGCTCGAGCGACTCGTCGCACTGCAGGCTGCGAATGCCGGCGGCGACGACGTCCGGGTCGCTCATCGCCCCGGCCAGAAGCTCCAGCGCGCGCGGCTTGAGCGCGTCGTCGGCGTCGAGCTTGATCACCAGCTCGCCCGTGGCCAGGGCCAGGCAGCGGTTCCAGTTGCCGGTCATCCCGAGGTTCCGCTCATTGCGCTCGATGCGAACGCGCTCGCCGGCGTGGGAGCGAAGGATCTCGAGCGTGCGGTCGGTACTGGCGTCGTCGACGGCCACGATCTCCCAGTCGCCGAAGGTCTGCTCGCGCACGCTGCGGACCGCGGCATCGACGTACGGCTCGGCGTTGTAGGCGGGGATCAGCACCGACACGCGCGCGCTCATGACTCGCGGCGATCATAGTCGATTGGTATGCTGTGCTCGTCTGATGGAGCAGAACGTCGTCGCGTTGTTTCTCCTCTTCCTCGCCAGCGCGCTGACCTCTTTCGTGACCACGAACATCGTCCGGCGGAGCAGCGAGCACATCGGCGTGATCGATGTTCCCAACGAGCGCAAGCACCACCGGGGCGGCACGTCGCGACTCGGCGGCCTGGCGATCATCTTCGGCTTCGGATTCCCGCTGCTGCTCATGGCCGGCGATCCGCGGGCCGCGGCGCTGGTGACGAAGAACCTCTCCTATCTGTTCGGCGTCCTGGCCAGCGGCTCGCTCATCGTGGGCCTGGGCGTCTACGACGACATCATCGGGGCGAACGCGCCGAAGAAGTTCCTCGTGCAGACCGCGGCGGCGCTCATCCTGGTGGTGTTCGGCTTCCAGTTCGACTTCGTCTCCCTGGCCGGCCAGGTCTTCCATCTCGGCCTGTTCGGGGCCCTGGTCTCGGTGATCTGGATCGTCGGCGTGATCAACGCCGTCAACTTCATCGACGGCATGGACTCGCTGGCAACGGTGGTGGCCATCACCACCGCGGTCACCTTCATCATCATCGCCATCCTGCGCAACGACGTCTTCTCGCTGGTGATCATGACCGCCCTGGCCGGGAGCCTCATCGGCTTCTATCCCTGGAACAAGCCGCCGGCGAAGATCTTCATGGGCGACACGGGCAGCATGTTCATCGGCCTGCTCCTGGCGGCCGGCTCGATCATCGAGCCGACCAAGTCGCCGACGGCGCTCATCATCGGCGGCCCGATCGTGGCCCTGGCCCTGCCCGTGATCGACACCCTGATCGTGATGAAGCGGCGCTTCACCACGTCCGCACCGCTGAGCGAGCGCATCACCCGCGTCTTCAGCGCCGACCGCCAGCACATCCATCACATTCTCGTGGCCAAGTACGGCAGCCCGGGCAAGGCCATCTTCGCCATCTGGCTGGTGACCCTGCTCTTCGCGGGCGCGGCGGTTCTGACCGTGGTGCAGAAGACGAAGCTCATCGGCTACACGTCGGGTGCCGTGGCTCTTCTCGTGCTGCTCATCCTGCGCTGGCCGCGGCGGACGCGAACGGTCGAGGCGCCGACCGCGTAATGTGCGGGATCGCGGCGATCTTCGCCTACCGCGCCGCGGGCTCCTTTCGCCGCGAAGAGCTGGAGCGGACCGTCGAATCCATGCGCCCGCGGGGTCCGGACGCCGGCGGCACCTGGTTCTCGCCGGACGGGCGGGTGGGGCTGGGCAGCCGCCGGCTGGCCATCATCGACCTCAGCAACGAAGGCACACAGCCGATGTTCGACGTCGAGCGCGAGCTGGCGATCGTCTTCAACGGCGAGATCTACAACTACCGCGAGCTGCGCGCCGCGCTCGAGCGCGGCGGCGCGCGCTTTCACTCGCATACCGATACCGAGGTGCTGCTGCAGCTCTATCGCCGCGACGGCGAGCGGATGCTCAGCCTGCTGCGGGGCATGTACGCGTTCGCCATCTGGGACACGCGGGCGCGGCGGCTTTTCGTCGCCCGCGATCCCTACGGCATCAAGCCGCTCTACGTCGCCGACGACGGCGCGACGATCCGCCTGGCCTCTGAGGTCAAGGCGCTGCGCGCGGGAGGCGCGATTCCGCCTACGCGCGATCCCGCCGGCGAGGCCGGCTTCTTCCTCACCGGCTCGGTCCCCGAGCCGTTCACCACGCTCGCGGCCGTGCGGCAGGTCGAGGCGGGGACGGCATTCTTCGTCGACGAGGAGCGCGGCCGCGGGGAGACCAGACGGCACTACTCGATCGCAGGAGTCTTCCGCGACGCCGACGGCCAGCGCGCCTACACGCACCTGACCACGCCGGAGATCTTTCTCCGCGAGCGGATCGAGGAGTCGGTGGCATACCACCTCGTCTCCGATGTACCGGTGGGCGTGTTCCTCTCCTCCGGCATCGACTCCACCGCCCTCACGCTCATCGCCTCGCGGCTCTATGCCGAGCGACTGCGGACGTTCACCCTCGCCTTCGAGGAGTTCCGCGGACACGCCGGCGACGAGGCGCCGCTCGCGGAGCGCTTCGCCCGCGAGACGGGGACGCTGCACACCACGCGCATCGTGTCGCGCGAGGAGTTCCTCGCCGAGCTGCCGAAGATCTTCGCGGCCATGGACCAGCCGACCATCGACGGCGTCAACACCTGGTTCGTGAGCAAAGCCGTGCACGAGGCCGGGGTGAAGGTCGCCCTCTCCGGCCTCGGCGGCGACGAGCTGTTCGGCGGCTACCCGTCGTTCCGCAACCTGCCGCGCATGGTGCGGCTGGCGCGCACGCCGCTCGCGCATGCGGCGAAGCTGATGCGCCATCCGAAGGCAAAGCAGATCGACGCCTACGGCGGCACGTGGGCCGGCGCGTACCTGCTGCAGCGCGGACTGATCCTGCCGGACGAAGTGCCCCCCGAATTCATGGCCCTCGTGGAAAACGCGATGACGCCGGACCCGGGCACCGACTTCGGCCGCGTGGCCGCGCTCGAGGCCTCGCTCTACATGCGCAACCAGCTCCTGCGCGACGCCGACTGGGCGAGCATGGCCCACTCCGTCGAGGTCCGCACGCCGCTGGTCGACGCCGCGCTCCTCCGCCAGATCGCGCCGCTGCTCCTCGAGTGCGGCAAGGCCTGCAAGAGCGTCTTCGGAGCGATGCTCCCGCCGTGGCTGCGCGAGCGGAAGAAGACCGGCTTCTTCGTGCCCATGAAAGAGTGGCTCGATCTTCCTCCCGACGGAACGACCACGCGCATGCGCAGCTGGGCGCGGACGGTGTTCGAGCGCACCGCATGAAGATCCTCCTCCTCTGCACCGACTCCTATGGCGGCCACGGCGGCATCGCCCTGTACAACCGCGACCTCGCCGCGGCGCTGGCGCAGCGCCGCGACTGCGAGGAAGTGCTGGTCGTTCCCCGGATCGTTCGTCAGGAGCCCGGCCCCGTTCCGGAGAAGGTCACCTTCGTCGCCGAGGCGGCAGGCGGTGCGGTCGCATACACGAAGGCGATCGCCCGGGCCCGGCGCGCGCGGCCCGATCTCGTGATCTGCGGCCATGTCAACCTCCTCCCCGTCGCCTTCGGCCGTCCGGTGCTGCTCACCTACGGCATCGAGGCCTGGAAGCCGAAGCGCCTTGCCGAACGCATGGTTCAGCGCGCCCGCGCCGTCGTCTCCATCAGCGAGCTGACCCGCGACCGCTTCCTGGCCTGGTCCGGCTACCGCGGCCCGACGCACATCCTGCCGAATGCCATTCACCTGGACCAGTACGGGATCGCGCCGCGGCGCGAGGATCTCCTGGAGCGCTACGGCCTCACCGGAAAACGCGTCCTCCTCACCGTCGGCCGCCTCGACGCGGCGGAGCGCTACAAGGGATTCGACGAGGTCATCGACGTCCTCCCCGACCTCCCCGCCGACGTGGTCTATCTCATCGCCGGCGGCGGCAACGACTACCTGCGCCTGCGCGACCGGGCCGCCGCCCGCGGCGTGGGCGACCGGGTGACCTTCACCGGTCTCTTCCCCGAAGCCGACAAGCGCGATCTCTTCAGTCTCGCCGACGTCTACGTCATGCCCAGCCGCGGCGAAGGCTTCGGCTTCGTCTTCCTGGAGGCGCTGGCCTGCGGCGTTCCCGCCATCGGCAGCAAACACGACGGCGGCCGCGAGGCCCTCCGCAACGGCGAGCTGGGGCTGCTCGTCGACCCCTCCAGCCCGGGCGAGCTCCGCGCCGCGATGGTCGAGCTCCTCGCGCGCCGGGAGCGCCGCATCCCGCCCGGCCTCGAGCACTTCTCGTTCGAGAACTTCGTGCGGCGCGTGCACGCAACGATCGATGCGGTAATGTGAGGCCTGGCGCATGCACAAGGTCCTCAAACGCCGCACCGGCCTGGCCCAGATCGATCTCAAGGAGCTCTGGCAGTACCGCGAGCTCCTCGGGTTTCTGGCCTGGCGGGACATCACCGTCCGCTACAAGCAGACCGTGATCGGCGTGGGCTGGGCATTCATCCGGCCGTTCGTCACCATGGTGGTGATGACCCTGGTCTTCGGGAAGATCGCCAAGCTGCCCTCGGATGGCGTCCCGTACGCCGTTCTCACCTTCTCCGCGCTCGTGCCGTGGCAGTTCTTCGCCACCGGCTTCTCGGAGACCAGCGCCTCGATCGTCGGCAACGGCCACATGGTCTCGAAAATCTACTTCCCCCGCCTGATCCTCCCGGTGGCTTCGACCGCCGTGGCCACGATCGATTTCCTGATCTCGTTCGCGTTTCTGATCGCGCTGATGCTCTATTACCGCGTCATCCCGGGCCCGCGGATCTTCGCGCTGCCGCTCTTCATCCTCCTCGGCATCGCCTTCATGCTCGGCCTCGGCATCTGGTTCGCCACGCTCTTCGTGCGCTATCGCGACGTCCGGCACTTCATCCCGTTCATCGTGCAACTGGGGCTCTACGTCTCGCCCGTCGCGTTCTCGAGCAGCCTCATTCCGGCGAAGTGGCGGCTGCTCTACTCCCTCAATCCGATGGTGGCCGTGATCGACGGCTTCCGCTGGTCGCTCCTCGGCACGACGAAGCTCTACCTTCCCGGCGTCATAGTCAGCGCCGCGATCTCGCTGTTCCTCCTCGTCACGGGCGTGATCTATTTCAAGAGCACCGAGCGGGAGTTCGCGGACCTGATATGACGGCGGTCATCGAGACCTTCGGGATCGGCAAGAAGTACCACATCGGTGGCTACACCCCGAACCTCCTGCGCGAGCGGCTCATGGAGATGCTCCGCTTCCGCCGCCGGCGCGAAGAGGTGACCGAATTCTGGGCACTGCGCCACGTGAGCGTCAGCATCGGCGAGGGGGAGGTCGTCGGTCTCATCGGCCGCAACGGCGCCGGAAAATCGACGCTGCTCAAGATCCTGAGCCAGATCACCGACCCGACCGAAGGGGAGGCCCATCTGTACGGCCGCGCGGCCAGCCTGCTGGAGGTCGGCATCGGCTTCCACCCCGAGCTGACCGGCCGCGAGAACATCTATCTCAACGGGGCCATCCTGGGCATGTCGCGCGACGAGACCCGCCGCAAATTCGACGAGATCGTGCAGTTCGCCGAGGTGGATCGATTCCTCGACACGCCCGTCAAGCGTTACTCGTCCGGGATGTACGTGCGCCTCGCTTTCGCCGTGGCCGCGCATCTCGACCCCGACATCCTGATCGTCGACGAGGTGCTCGGCGTCGGTGATACCGCGTTCCAGCAGAAGTGCCTGGCGAAGATGCGCGGCATTCACGAGTCGGGCAAGACGGTGATCGTCGTCAGCCACAACATGGCCACGATCGCCAACCTCTGTCACAAGGTGGCCTGGCTGCGCGACGGACAGGTCGCCGCCTACGGCCCGACGCAGGAAGTGCTGCGGCGCTACCTGTCGGAGGGCGTGCAGAACGAGCTCGTGTGGATGCCGCGCCACCCGCGCACCACGCCGCTGGAGATCCACTCCGTCGCCGTCTCACGCGCCGACGGCGGGCCGAACGACGAGGCCATCCCGGCGAATGCACCGATCGACATCGTCTTCGACATCACCATCCACGAGCCGTTCAACCCCGGCCATCTCGAAGTGCGCCTGCTCAACGACACCGCGGAGGTGCTGCTCACCTCTTCGAGCGCGGACGGGACGGGACAGAAAAACCACGCCTGGCAACTCGGCCGGCAGACCTATCGCTGCCGCATCCCCGGGCACCTTCTGGCGCCGGGACACTACTTCCTGACCGTCACCGAGCCAGCGGGAAACCGCGACCGGGTCCGCAACAACATCATCTCGTTCTCCGTCAGCGAGGAGAACAGCCTCCTCGGGCACGGCGAGCGGCAGGGAAAGATCGCCCCGCTCCTGGAATGGGAGAACGCGCGGATCTGACGGCGCTACCGCGTTTCGTTTCGCTCCAGCCACGCCAGCACTTCGCGGGTGGCGGCCGGGTCGGCCGGATGCGTTACCGGCCACTCGCTGCTGGCATTGGCGTGGCGGTGAAAACGCCGCAGCGATTTGCGGATGCGGTGCGCGGCCGCGGGTGAGAGCCGGTCCAGGCGGCCGGTCGGACGCAGCGGGGCCGGCGCGACCGGGCCGCGCTTCTGCGGCATCGCCAGCGTGTTCTCGTAAATCCGCACCCAGTCGCGGTTCATCCGCTCGGGCACGTCACGCGCCGCCTCCGTCGCCGCCGCCGTCGAGAGGCGTCGCAGAAGCGCGGCGTCGCGCGCGAGCTCGTCCACGAAACGCGACGCGGCCGGGACATCTCCGATCGCGAAGGTGAAGCCGTTCACGCCGTGGGTGACGAACGCCTCCGACGTCAGCCCCGGATACCGGGAGGCGACAGGAACGACGCCGTGCTGCAGGGCCTCGCAGACGACGTTCGGCGTCCCCTCGCTTTCGGAGAAAAGCACGACCACGTCCAGGCGTGGCCAGACCTGGCGATAGAGGTCGGCCTGCGATTGGTAGCCGTGGAACGCGACCGGAAGATCGATCTCCGCGAGCTGCCGCCGCAACTCCTCCTCCTGCGCACCGCTGCCGAAGAGATGCAGATCGGCGGGCGTGCCGAGGCGCTGCAGCTCGCGGGCGAGACCGATGAAGTCGAGGACGCGCTTGGCCGGTTGCTCGAGGCGTCCCACGTAGCCGACCCGCAGCCTCTCGCCGCGCGGTACGTGCGCGACTTCCGCGGCCCGCGCGGCATGGCGCACGTAATGGATCCGCTCCGCCTCGGACGGGAAGCGCTCGACGAAGTAGCGGTGGAAGAGGCGATTCACCGAGACCACGGCGTCGATGACGGGCAGGAAGTCCGCGACGTTCACGAAGAGCTCCGGCAGCAGCGAGCGAACCGGAACGATGAAACGCGCACCCGAGCCGCGCTCCTTGGCCGCCGCGACGGCGGGAAAGATCGAGCCGGTGAGAATCGGCACGACCAGATCGGGTGCGAGATCGTCGATGGCCTTCTGCAACTCCGCGCGACGCGCGTACTCCGTCCCGACACGCACGTCGATGCGGTGCGGGCGCAGGTGCGGATGCGCTTTCAGGTAACGCTCGGGATCGTGATACCGCGCTCCCCAGGCCACCCCCACGCGCACGTCCCAGTCCGTGTTCTCCTGCAGCCAGAGCGTGTGGTTGTGAAGCCACTGCTCCATTCCTCCCCACACGTTGTGCGTCGGCGTGACGAACAGGATCCGTCTCACGCGCTCGATCGTAGCAGCAGGCATCGGTAGACTCCGCGCGTGCGGCTGCTCTCCCGTCTGATCCGGCTCCCGCTGCGGCTCGTCCCGGCGGACCGGGTGGTGCCCATCGTTTCCGGGCCGCTCCGCGGGCGCCGCTGGGTCACCGGCTCGGCGACGCACGGCTGCTGGCTCGGGACCTACGAGCGCGAAACGCAGCGCATCCTCGGGCAATGCATCGCCCCCGGCGCCGTGGTCTACGACCTCGGTGCGAACGTCGGCTTCTTCACGCTCCTGGCCTCGAAGCTCGCAGGCCGCTCCGGGGTGGTCTGCTCGTTCGAACCGCTCCCGCGCAATCTCCAATACCTGGAGCGGCACCTGCGGCTGAACGATGTGGAGAACGTGCGCGTCTTCCCGATCGCGGTGTCGTCGCGAAGCGGTACGGCGCGTTTTGCGTCGGCGCAGAGTCCGTCGATGGGCGGACTGCGCGCCTCCGGCGAGATCGAGGTGAAGACGGAGTCGCTCGACGGACTCTTCGAAAGCGGCGCCGTCCCGCCGCCGGCGTTCATGAAGATCGACGTCGAAGGAGCGGAGCACGACGTGCTCACCGGCGCCGCGCGCATCCTCCGCGGCTGCCGGCCGGTCATCCTCCTGTCGGCGCACGGCCATGTGCAGCGCGATCGCTGTTCGACCCTGCTCCGCGACGCCGGATACGAGCTGAAAACCGTCATCGATCGCCACGACGTCGGCGACTACGTCATCCTGGCCGTTCCCTCGCGAATGCCTCCACCGCAGCCATGAGCTCGCGGTCGGCGATTCCGCTCCAGTGCGGCCACTCCCCTCCCGCGCTGCCTGCGGCGAAAGGACGGATGCGCCGCACGACTTCCGCAAGCGGCGCCGGAACGCGCAGCCGGCTGAGCAACCCCGCATCGCGCGGAGCCTGGGGGATCGACGCGCCCAGGCGCGGAGGCTGTGCGAGCGCGGCGCGGAAGGCGTCCGCCCAGGCATCGATCGCGCCCTGCTCCGAGCGGATGCCGCTCTGCGACTCGCGCGCCGCGCGCGAGAGCCGCTCCAGCAGCTCGCGATCGCGATGCAGGCGCTCGACGGCGTCCGCCGCCGCGCGAATGTCGCCCACGGGAAACAGCAACGCGTTCTTCTCCCGCTCGAACTGTCCCTCCGCCTCGAGGCCGGTGAAACGCGACATCACCGGCACGGCGCCGTGAGCCATGGCCTCGCGCGGCGCGATGGTGATCCCCTCCCACTCTGCGAAATGCACGAATACGTCGAGCTCGGGATAGAGCCGCTCGTACAACTCGTCCGCCGACAGCCACCCGAGGAACTGCGCGTGCGGGAGGTTGGCCCGAAGCGCGTCGGCCTCCTCGCCGGAGCCGGCAACGGTGAGCGTGAACGGCACGCCGCGGCGGTCGAGCTCCCGGGCGAGAAGGGGCAGGTCGAGGATCCGCTTCTGCTTCTGCGCGAGCCGCCCGGCGTATCCGATCCGCAGCGGCCCGCGATGGGCTTCCCGAGCGCGCCGCGGCGGCGCGACGCCGCCGGGAATGCTCCGCACGCAATCGGCGGGCAGGGAGGTGAAGCGTCGCGCGGCCGCGGCGATGAGCTCGCCGCTGGTCACGCAGAGATCGACGAAATCGGCATAGCGCGCCAGGTCGACGAAGTAATTCGGCTCGTAGACCTGCACCGTCACGGCGAGCCGCAGGCGCGCGCCGCCGGCCTTGAGCTCGCTGCAGACGGGATAGGCGTCGAACATCCGGGCGATGAGGACGACGTCCGGATCCGCCTCTGCGATCGCCCGGCGCAGCGCGCGGCGCCGGCCGTACATCGAGCCGCTCGTTCCGTCGACGTCGACGCCGCGCACGATCGGGTAGGCCTGCCGGAAGCGCCGCGGGTTGTGAAAGCGCGCGCCCCTGGCCAGTCCGAAGATCACCTCGAATCCATGCGCCGGAAGATGCGTCGCCAGCGACTCCAGGATCCGCTCCACGCCGCCCTGGAGCGATGCGGTCGGCGTGCAGATGAAGAGGCGCGGCATGGCGGCATTATGCTTCGGCCGGAATGAGCCTCGTCACCACGATCGTGCCGGTCTACAACCGAGCGGCCATGCTGCGCGAGGCCGTGGGGAGCGTGCTCGCGCAGACGCACCGCCCGATCGAGGTGATCATCGTCGACGACGGCTCGACCGACCATACCGCCGCGGTCGCCGACGCGCTCGCGGCGGCGAGCCCCGGCGTCGTTCGGGTCATTCATCAGCCGAACCGGGGCGTCGGCCTCGCCCGCGAGGCGGCGCGGCTCGAGGTCCGCGGAGACTTCGTTCAGCACCTCGACAGCGACGACATCCTCTACCCGCGCAAGTTCGAGCTGCAGGTCGGTGGTTTGCGCGCCCGTCCCGAGTGCGGCGCCTCGTACGGCTGGACGCGGCTCCGATTTCCCGACGGCACTCTCGGCTCCGCGCCCGCCCGGCGCACGGGCGAGACCATCGAGGCGATGTTTCCGGCCATGCTCCAGGAGCGCTGGTGGCACACGCCCACGCCGCTGTACCGCGCCTCGCTGATCCGCGATGCCGGTCCATGGCTTCCGCTGCGCAACGAGGAGGACTGGGAGTTCGACGCCCGCCTGGCCGCCGCCGGCGTGCGGCTGCACTACTGCCCGGAATGGCTGTGCGAGTTCCGGCACCACGACGCGCCGCGCCTCTCCGCCCGCGGCCTGGCGCCGGAGGTTCTCCGCGACCGGGCCCGCGCACACGCACTCATTTTCCAGCACGCGCGCCGCGCCGGCATCGGCAGCGACGCGGCAGAGATGCGCCATTTCGCGCGCGAGCTGTTCCTCCTGTCGCGGCAATGCGGCGCGGCCGGCCTGCCCGGCGAGTCGCGGACGCTCTTCGAGCTCGCCCGTGAGGCGTCGGGCCCGGACCGCGACCGGATGCAGTTCCGCGCCTACGCCGCCGCCGCCCGGATTCTCGGCTGGAGCGCGACCGGAAAGCTGGCCTGCCTGTCGGACCGCATGCGATGGTGAAGATCTCGGTGGTGATGTCCGTCTACAACGGTGCGCGCTCGCTCGAGGCGACGATGCAGAGCCTCTTCGCCCAGACCGAGCGCGACTTCGAGCTGATCGTCGTCGACGACGGCTCGACCGACGGCACGCCGGCGATCCTCGCCGGGTACGCCGATCCGCGTCTGCGCGTCATTACCCAGGCAAATACGGGCCTCACCCGGGCGCTCATCCACGGCTGTGCCGAGGCCAGGAGCGAGGTGATCGCCCGCCAGGACTGCGGCGACACGTCGCATCCCGAGCGGCTCGCCCGGCAGCTGGCAACGCTGCGAGCGGGGCAGCACGTGCTCGTCTCCTGCGCGACCCGGTACGTCACGTCCGAGGGGGACCCGCTGTACGTGGCCGACGCGGATGGCGAAGAAGTGCGGCGCAGTCTTCTTCACGATCCGCCGTCGCGAATCCACGGCATCCCCTCCCACCCCTCGGCGATGTTCACCCGCGAGGCTTACCTGGCATCGGGCGGCTACCGGGCCCAGTTCCGCACCGCCCAGGACCTCGACCTCTGGATTCGCCTGGCGCGGATCGGAAGCATCGACATCGTGCACGACGTGCTCTTCGACGTCGTCGTGGAGGCCCGCGGCATCAGCGGCACCGCCCGCGCGTCGCAGGTGCGGCTCACCGAGATCGCCGTGGCCCTGCGCGACGGCGGCGACGAGGCCCGGCTGCTGGACGAGGCGGCGGGCGTGCTGCCGTCGCCCGTCACGCCGCGCGCGGAGGCGGCCGGGCTCTACTTCATCGGCAAGTGTCTGCGCCGGCAGGGAAACCCGAAATGGCGGCGCTACGTGCGCGAGGCCGCGCGCCGCGATCCACTGCACCTGCGCGCCTGGGCATCGCTCGTTTTTCAACGATAGGATGTCCGGCGTGTACCGCGTCGCGCTGATCGCCTCGCACGTGATTCAGTACCAGGCGCCGTTCTTTCGACTCCTCGCGCAGCATCCGGAGATCGACCTCACCGTCTACTTCTGCTCCCCCGCCGGGGCCGAGTCGTACCGCGACGAGGAGATGCAGACCACGCTGCGCTGGGACCTCGATCTCCTCGGCGGCTACCGCCACGTCTTCCTCCGCAATTTCGGTTTCGGTGAAGGCTACACGCGGCTGATCAATCCGGCGATCGTTCCGAAGATCCTCTTCGGCGGCTTCGACGCGGTGATCCTCTTCCTCGGCTGGGGAACGATCACCTCTCTCCTTGCCATCGCCGCCTGCCGGATGCGCGGCACGCCCGTATTCCTCTTCGGCGACAGCAGCTTCCCACCCCCCGCGGACTCCGTTCGCCGGCGGCTGCGCGCGGGACTGATGCGGGCGATCTTCCGGCTGTCCGACGGCTTTCTCGTCAGCGGCCATCTCAACCGCGAGTACTACCGCCACTACGGCGCAGATCCGCGGCGCTTCTTCCTCGTTCCATGGGCGACCGACAACGCCCGATTCGAGGACGCGAGCCACTTCGGTCCCGGAGAACGCGAGGCCATGCGCGCACGGCTGGGGATCCGGCCGGAGGAGCTGGCCATCGTCTACTCCGCGAAACTGCTCCCGCGCAAGGACCCCATGACCCTCCTGCGCGCGGTCGACTCGATGAAGGCGCGCGACCGGGCCGCGGTGATCTTCCTCGGGCATGGCGAGCTGCGCGAGGAGCTGGAGCGCTTCGCCCGCGAGCGGGGCCTCCACGCCGTCTTCGCCGGCTTCGTCAATCAGGCCGAGCTGCCGAAGCACTACACGATCGGCGACGTCTTCGTGCTCCCCTCCCTGTACGAGCCGCGCGGCGCGGTGATCAACGAAGCCATGGCCTGCGGCTTGCCGGTGGTCGTGACCGACCGCTGCGGCTCGATCGGGGATATCGTGCAGGAGGAGGACAACGCGTTGATCTATCCTGCCGGTGACGCCGGAGCGCTCGCCGCGCACCTCGACCGTCTGGCCGCCGACCGCGACCTGCGGCAGCGCATGGGCTGGCGGTCGCGCGAGATCATCGGCGACTGGAGCTACGAACGGGGAGTGAACGGCGTGCTGGAGGCGCTGCGGGCGTGCCGCTGACGATTGCCATTCCGACCTACAGGCGCGGACGGATCCTCATCGAGACCCTCGAGCGCCTGCTCGAGCTCGACCCGCCCGCGGCCGAGATCATCGTGGTCGACCAGACGCCCGAGCATCCGCCCGAGGTCGCGAGGCGACTGGCGGAACTCGCGCGAAGCATCACCCTCATCCGACTTCCTGCCCCGTCGATCCCGCACGCGATGAACGTCGCGCTCGAGCGGGCGTCGACGCGGCACGTGCTCTTCGTCGACGACGACGTGGCCCCACCGCCCTACCTCGCCGCAGCGCACGAGCGCGTGTACGCCGACCAGACCGTGTGGGCCGTGGTCGGACAGGTGCTCCAGCCGGGCGAGGAGCCGGAGCACTTCGAGGAGGCGACGCTGCGCGCGGGGCTGATCCGGGACCTCGCCTTCCGCTTCAACCACGACACCGCCTGCGACGTGCAGAACGTGATCGGCTGCAATCTCTCCGTGGACCGCGAGCGCGCGCTCGAGCTCGGCGGCTTCGACGAGAACTTCAGCGACGTCGCCTACCGCTTCGAGACCGAGTTCGCGGTGCGCGTTGTCCATGCCGGAGGGCGCGTGCGCTTCGAGCCCGCCGCTTCCCTGCGCCATCTCAAGATCCCCACCGGCGGCGTCCGGGCCTGGGGCGACCACCGGCGCAGCGCCCGGCCCTCGCATTCGATCGGCGACTACTACTTCGCCCGCCTGCACGTCGGGCCGTTCTGGCGCTACGTCGCGCACCGGCTGCGCCAGAACGTCGGCACGCGCTATCACCTGACCCACCCGTGGTTCATCCCGCCGAAGCTCGTGGGCGAGATGCGGGGCCTGCTCATGGCCCTGCGCCGCGCGCGCGGAGGTCAGCGGCTGCGGCCCAGGGCCCGCTTGAGCGCGGAGTGAGCGAGGAGGGCACCGCGCGTGCCGATCGCGCGCGCCAGGACGCGCATCCACCACTGCCGCTCCTCCTGGCGCGGCGCGAAGTGCGGATCGAGCTCGAAGATGTGCGCCAGCGCGGCAGCGAACGCCGTGCGGTCGTAGAGGCTCAGCACGCGCAGCTCCTTGTAGAAATACTGCGCCAGACGGAGCCTGCGGGCTGCGCTCAGCTTCCCTTCGGACGCCAGACGATCCTCGATTTTGCGAAGGATCCGATGGTGGGCGCGCGCGTTCTCCAGCATGGTCGTGCTGCTGACCCGGGCGCCGCGGTGCTCGCGCAGCCAGTAAGCCGTGCCCGGGACGGTCACGATCTTCGATGCCCCGAGGGCGGACTGCACGAAGAAGTCCCAGTCCGCGAGCTTCGGGAGCGCGGTGTCCCAGCGGGCGGCGCGGCCGCGCGCGTACAGCGCGGCCGACGTCGGCACGCTCCGGCCGGCGAGCAGATCGTCGACGACCGAGTCGAATTGCGGCGCGGCCGACTCCCGGCGGCGGCCGTCCACGAGCAGGTCGCCCCATCCCGACACCACGATGTCGGCGCCCTCCGTACGCGCCGCATCCACCTCGCGCTGCAGGTGCGCGGCCACGAGCAGATCGTCCGAGTCGAGGAACTTCACGTACCGGCCCGTCGCCGCGTCGAGACCGGCGTTGCGCGCACCGCCCTGCCCGGCGTTCCGCGGAAGACGAATCGCGCGCACGGAATCGCCGAGCGAGCGAACCGCCTCCCACGTCTCGTCGGTGGAGGCGTCGTCGACGACGATCACCTCGCGCCGCAGCAGCCCGCCGCCCTCGAGCGCCGACGCGATCGCCTCCCGGACCAGCCGCGGCCGGTTATAAACGGGGATGATGATGGAGACGTCGGGGTCCATCGGGAATAGCAGGCCGGCGGCCGTTTGCTTCGACCTTGCGCACTATGCCATTGGCGGTCTACCTCTGCATCCTCGCCGCGTCGTGCCTGCTCGCGCTGCGCGACTGGCGGATGGGCTGGCTCGCCCTCTTGTTCTGCGGCGCGCTGCAGGACCCCGTGCGGAAGCTGACCCCGAATGCGCCGGTGGTCATCTCCTTCAGCGTGATCGCCATCTACGCGGTGATCCTCTTCTCCGCGCGGCGGAGCCTGATCGCGCACCTGCAGGAGTTCGGCCGCCGCTTCCCGAACGTTCACACCGCCGCGGTCACGTTCCTGATCGTTCTCGGCCTGGCCGCGGTCAACGGACTGGTCACCTTCGGCATGGGTCAGTGGAAGGTGCCCATGCTCAGCCTTTTTACCTATATCGCTCCCCTTCCGGCGGTGATCCTCGGCTACACCTGGCTGGAGCGCGAGGAGCTGCTCTATCGCTTTTTCCGCGTCTACGCGGCCCTCACTTCCATCGCCCTGGTCGGAACGCTGCTCGAGTACCTCCGCTACCAGTCGCCGGTCCTCGGCCTCGTGGCCGCGCCGGGCGACTACATCCGCCACCTGCCTGGCCTTCAGATCCGCATGCTCTCCGGCTTCTACCGCGCGCCGGACGTCATGGGCTGGCACGCCTCGACCCTCACGGCCATCGCCATCGCCATGGCCGTGCGCCACGGCTTCGGCCGGAAGGCCTGGCCATGGATCGCCGTGGCGACCTGGGGCTTCTTCAACTGCATGATCAGCGGCCGGCGCAAGGCGATCTACTACGTCGCCGCGTTCGGCCTGGCGTTCCTCTGGAGATATTTCCGCCGGATGCGCATCTCCCAGCTGGTCGCTCTCGCCGCAGTGGCGCTGGTCCTGGCCGGGATCATTCAAAGGCTCGCCTCCGACGAGAGGACGAATGTCTATGCGCGCGGCGCGGCAACGACGCAGGGCGAGCTGGTGCAGCGCCTCGAGGGCGGCATGATCGGCACGTTCCGTCAGTCCGGTTTGCTCGGCAGCGGACTCGGCACCGCCACGCAGGGGACCCGCCACCTCGTCAGTAGCGACCGCAAACTCGGGTGGCAGGAAGGCGGCCTGGCGAAGTTCGCCGCGGAGCTCGGCCTTCCGGGGATCGTCACCGTCCTCCTGCTCGGGATCGCGCTGATGCGGACGCTCCTCCTCCTGACGCGCATCGGCGACGTTCCCGGCTCATCCCAGTTCGCGCGGGTGACCTTGTTCGCGCTGCTGGTCGCGAACGCCGTGACGTTCATGGCCTCTGCGCAGGCCTACACCGACGCCACGCTCGCGCTCACCACCGCGTTCCTCATCGGCTGCCTTTTCGCCACGGCCGCTCTGGACGAGCGGCTGGCGGCAACCGCGCCTGAGCCGCAGAGGGCGCCGCTCCCGGCACCCGCGGTTGGGGTACCGTAAGCGGCGCCGCACTGCAGCATGGTCGAGTACAGATACTCCAACAGCGCGCCCACCTGGTCGAATCAGTACCTCTGGCCGCCGCTACTGCGCGTCCTCCATCGCCTCGCGCCGCCTCCGACGCGGATCTTCGAGCTCGGATGCGGGAATGGCGCGTCGGCCCGCATGCTCGCCGCCCAGGGCTACGACGTCACGGCCGTCGATCCCTCGCGGTCCGGAATCGCCATCGCCGCGGCGCACGCGTCGGAACGGCTCCGCTTCGACACGGGATCCACGGCCGACGGGCTCGCCGAAAAGTACGGCCGCTTCCCGGTGGTCATCAGTCTCGAGGTCATCGAGCATTGCCCCTCCGCGCTCGAATTCATGAGCGCCTTCGCCTCGCTGGTCGCACCCGGCGGTGTGGGCATCCTCTCCACGCCGTACCACGGCTATCTGAAGAATCTCGCCGTCATCGCCGCCGGCAGGTTCGACCGGCACTTCGATCCGCTCTGGGAAGGCGGCCATGTGAAGTTCTTCTCCCACGCGAAACTGCGGCAGCTCTTCGAGGCCACCGGTTTCCGGCGATACGACTTTCATCGCATCGGCCGCATCCCCGTCTTCGCCAAGTCGACGCTGGCCGTGGTCTACGCCCCGATACAATCCGACTGATGCGCAACGGACTGGGACCGCCGTGGGCCGAGCTGCGACGACAGGCCGTCGAGTCGCCCGAGGGCTGGAACTACCTGCAGCGGGTCGCACTGGAACCGCCCGTGAAGCGCATCGAGTACCTCGAAGAGCTGTGCGCGGATAGGCGTGTCATCCACGTCGGCTGCGCGTCCGAAGGCGGAGCCGGCAAGCAGGAGGAGCGGGGCGAGCTCCTCTTCGCCCGCCTGCAGGGGGTCTGCGCTGCACAGATGGCCGTCGACCCCTACGCGCAGGGCATCGAGGCGCTGAAGGAGCGCTACCCGACGGCCGGGCCGTATCTCGCTGCGCGGCTCGAGGACGTGCCGGATCCGATCGTGATCGACTTCCGCCCCGACTTCATCCTGCTCCCCGAAGTCGTGGAGCACGTACCCGATGCCGGAACGTTTCTCGAGCACGCGGCGCGCCTGGCGCGGCTCACGCCCGGTACACGGGTGGTCATCACCGTGCCGAGCCCCTGGTCGCAGCAGGGTCTCGAGGCCTGGTCGCAAGGCGCGGAGCTGTGTCATCCCGATCACGTCGCCTTTTACAGCCCGCGAACCCTTCAGACCCTGCTCGAGAAAAGCGGACTCGTTCCGCTGGAGATCCGGCCCTATCTCTACCCTTCGAGGCTCCGGCCCTACAACGACAAAGGGCTGCTGAGCGTGTTCCTCCGCGGGGGCGGCTCGTTTCGCGAGCGGCTGCGCCGGACCTTCATCGCCGGGGGAATCGGGCAGTGGGGCGACGGGTGGATCGCCATCGCCGCGTGAAGATTCTGCACGTCGTTCCGACCTATCTGCCGGCGCGCCGCTACGGCGGTCCGATCGTCGCCGTCCACGGCCTCTGCAGGGCACTGGCGGCGCGGGGGCATGACGTGGACGTCTTCACCACGAACGTGGACGGCCAGGGCGTGCTCGACGTCCCGGTGGCGACGCCGGTCGACCTGGACGGCGTGCGCGTGACCTACTTTCCGTCGCCGTTTCCGCGCCTGTACTGGTCGCCGCGCATGGGCAAGGCGCTGGGGAGCGTCGGCAGGTACGACGTCGTGCACATCCATGCCGTCTACCTCTGGCCGGGCGTAGCGGCGGCGCGCGCCGCCCGGAAAGCAGCGGTTCCGTATGTGATCTCGCCGCGGGGGATGCTCGTGCCGGAGCTGATTCGCCGGAAGAACCGGCTTGTGAAGTCGCTCTGGCTGCGGATGTTCGAGTCCAGGGGATTCGCCGGCGCCGCCGCGATTCACTTCACCTCGCAGCTCGAATGGGACGATGCCAAACGCGTCGCGCTGCCACTGCCGTCGCCGGTCGTGATCCCGAACGGAATCGACCTCGAGGCGCGTCCCGGCGTCGCACGCGACGAGCGCACCCTGCTTTTCCTCGGCCGCGTGAACTGGAAGAAAGGGCTGGACCAGGTCATCGCCGCCCTTCCGCGACTCGCCGGTGTGCGCCTCGTCGTCGCCGGCAATGACGAAGAAGGTCTGACGCCGCGCCTCAGCGAGCTGGCCTCACGACTCGGCGTCGGCGATCGCGTCGCATTCCTCGGGCCGGTCTACGGCGCCGCGAAGAACGAGCTCCTGGCGCGTGCGACACTCTTCGTGCTCATGTCGCGCTCGGAGAATTTCGGAAACGCCGTGCTCGAGGCCCTGATGATGGAGACGCCGGCCGTCCTGTCCGGCGGCGTCGGGCTCGCGGAGGACGTGGTGCAGGCCGGCGCCGGCGCGCTCGGCCTCGAGGCCATCGAGCCGCTGCTCGGCGATCCGGCGCGGCGCGCCGAAATGGGGCACCGCGGACGCGCGCTCGTGGAGTCGCGTTTCACCTGGCCGCGCGTCGCCGAAGAGATGGAGGAGGCGTACCGGGCATGCTGCTCGACGACGTCACCCCGCTGATCCTCACCCGGGACGAGGAGCCGAACCTCGAGCGCACGCTGCGGCAGTTGAGCTGGGCCAGGGACGTGGTCGTCGTCGACAGCTTCTCCACCGACGCCACGCTCGAGATCGCGCGCGGCTTTCCGAACGTGCGGGTCTTCCAGCGCCAGATCGACTCGCTCGCGGAACAGAGCAACTATGGGATCCGGCAGGCCCGGACGCCCTGGGTGATGCTCCTCGACGCCGACTACTTCGTCCCCGACGCGTTCCCCGCCGAGCTGCGCGGGCTCGAGCCGCGCCTGGAGATCCGCGCCTTTCGCGCGTCCTTCACCTACGCCGTCGGCGGCCGGCCGTTGCGCGCGTCGCTCTACCCGCCGCGGATCGTGCTTCTGCAACGCGAGCACGCAAAGGTCTGGCAGGACGGCCACGCGCACCGCGTGCTCGTCGACGGCGAAGTCGGCGACCTGCAGACGAAGATCATCCACGACGACCGCAAGAGCTTCGCCCGCTTCGTCGAGCGGCAGAAAAAGTACATGCGCCAGGAGGCGGAAAAGCTGCGCGTCGCCGATCCCCGCACCCTGGGCGTTTCCGGACGCGTCCGCAAGCTGGTAGTCATTGCGCCCTTCGCCGTGCTGGTGCACACGTTGTTCGTGAAGGGCCTGATTCTCGACGGCGTCGCCGGCTTGCGCTACACATGGGAACGATTCATCGCCGAGTTGATCCTGTCGCGCGAGCTGCTCAAGCGATCTTGAAGATGCGAACCGCTTCGGTCTCGACGGCAGTCGCTGCCATTCTCATTTTCGGCACTGCTGTGCTGATGGCCGCGTTGTGGTATCGCGATCATCCTCTGCCGCTGTATTGGGACGAGGCGGCGTACATCAATCAGGCGCTCGACGATCGGGACACCCTCCTCGACCGCGGCATCCTGGCGACGATCAAGACCCTCCTCTTCAACGACCCAATCCGGCCGCCGGCCTATCGCGCCATCGCCCTGCCGGTCGTCGCCTGCCTTCCTCCGTCCGTCTTCCTTCTGCGGGCCGTTGCCTTGACCGCGGTCATTCTCGCGTTCGGAGTCGTTGCCCGGGCGGCCGGGGAAAGCACGTCCCCCGCCTCCGGCCTTCTGGCGTCATCGATCGCATTCGCTGCGCCGGCCATCGCCATCCACAGCACCTGGTACGGAACCGAGTTCGCCCTCATTGCCGGAATGGCGCTGCTTCTTCTCGCAGTCGTCCAACGCGTTCGCCCCGTCCTTCTCGCGGCTGCGGTTGCGCTCGGCCTGCTCTCGAAAGCGTCCTTTCTGATTCTCAGCGCGCCCGTCCTGCTCGTGACGCTCATCGTGTCCTGGCGTGAGCGGCGGGAGATTCTGAGGTTGATCGACGCGACGGCAGCCGGAACGGCGATTGCCTTCGGCTGGTGGTTCTGGCATTTCCGCGCCGCTCTCGAATTCGCGCAACTCGGCCGCACGTTCCGGCGGGCCGCCTTTGCCGAGCCAATATCGGCTTCGGCGTTGGGCGCCAAGCTGAACGATCTCGTTCGGTCGTCCTGGGGGATCGGCGTGATGTTCGCCGTCATCGTCCTGATCACGGTTGCCGTCGTGCGTGTCCGCAACGACAGTCCGCAGGCCCGGCGAGCGTTCTGGATCGGCGTGGCGGCGTTCGTGCCGCTCCTCGGCCTGGCATTCCTGTCACCGGTGTTTGTCGGCCGCCACTACGCGGCCTCGCTCCTGGGCCTCGCGGTCATCCTCGCCCTGGGGATCGAAGCGCTCGCTCCGGGTCTCCGCATCGCTGTCGCCGCCGCCGTGCTTGCCCAAACTCTCTTCCTCTCGGCGACGCACGAGCGGTCGCTGCGCCGTGTGGAACAGACCGACTGGACCCGACTGCGGGAGCTCGTCCCTGCCGACTCTCCTCGCATCGCATTCCTCGGCGGCTGGCCATCCCTTTCGCCGCCCGAGATTCGCTTCGGCTGGAGAATCGCCGGACGACAAGCCGCAGTGGAGTGGCTTTGGCGCTTCGAAGACGGATCGATCGATTGGCAAAGGGTGATGGCCAGGGTGGAGCAGAGCGATGCCGTGCTCGTCGTTCCGCCCGGCGCCCGCCATCGGGTCTCCAGGCAACTCGGCATCGACGAGAACATCGACAATCGTCACAATGCGGAGCTCATTCGCCAGCTGGTGAGATCGGGCGCTTTCGACGCACCCCTGCCATTCAGAATCGGCCGCGAAGAGCCGATCACCCTGCTGGTCTTTCGGAAGCGATTCAGGGCGAGCGGCGGTGACCGATGAAGCAGACGTTCGCGTAGCGCAGCTTCTTCTCCCCCGACCACTCCGGCTGCTGATCGTAGATCCCGAACACCGCGAAGCCTTTCGGCACGAGGAAGTCTCGCACTTCATCGAAGAGCACGTGTCGCGCAGAGTCTCGGTGAAACGCCACTTCCGCGAGCACGAAACCCACGCCTCCGCGCGTGAGCGTTTCCTCCGCGCCTTTGAGCACTTCGAGGTCGAACCCCTCCGCGTCGACCTTCAGCAGGTCGATGCGGCCGAGTCCCTGCTCGGCGACGAAGCGATCGACGGTCGTAACCCGCACCCGCTCCTCGCCTCGGGCGTTGTCCGGACGCACGAGCGAGCTCGTCGAAGAGTGAGGGGTGAGGTAGATCGTGGCCTCCCCTTCTTCCGCGCCGAGGGCGAGCTGGTGACAGTGGATCGACGGGTGCGCCTGGACGGTGCGGCGCAGCTCCTCATAAGTCGCGCGCACCGGCTCGAAGCAGTGGATCGTCGCCTCCGGAAAGGCCCCGATGAACTTCCGTGCGGACCCGCCGTCATTCGCGCCGACGTCGAGGATCGTCCGGATCGGTGCGCCGCTGCGCTGCAGGTCGCGGCAGTCGTCGCGGCCGTGCGGCGCCGCGCTGTAGATGGTGACGTGGAACAGCGACTCCACCAGGCGCTTGAGCGCCCGCCTCGCCGTCATACCCGCCGCACCATCAGATCCCCCATCACCAGCAGATCCATCTTCGTCCTGAGAAAACAGTCCAGCGCCTCGGCCGGCGTGTTCACCACCGGCTCGTTCTCGTTGAACGACGTATTGAGCACGAGCGGCACGCCGGTCAGGTCGCGGAAAGCCTCGATGAGGTGGTGGTAGCGCGGATTCTGGGCCTCGGTCACGGACTGCAGGCGGCCGGAGCCGTTGACGTGGGTGACGGCGGGGATCTGCGGGCGTTTGTCTTCGCGGATCTGGTAGACCTGGAGCATGAACGGAACGTCGTAGTCGGTCTCGAACCACTCGCCGACGGCTTCGCGGAGGACGGACGGGGCGAAGGGGCGGAAGGACTCGCGGCGCTTGATCTTGTGGTTGAGGATGTCCTTCATGTCGGCGCGGCGGGGGTCGCAGACGATGGAGCGGTTGCCGAGGGCGCGGGGGCCCCACTCCATGCGCCCCTGGAACCAGCCGACGACGTTGCCGACGGCGACCTGCTCGGCGGTGCGGCGGCAGAGCTCGCGCTCGTCGGTCACGCGCTCCAGCACGCAGTGCGCCTCCTCGAGGTCGCCGCGGCGCGCGGCGAGGGCCTTGTCGATGGCGTCGTCGTCGTACTCGGGACCCCAGTAGGCGTGATCCATGACGAACGACTTCTCGTTGCGGAGGACCTCGTTCCAGACCCAGTAGGCCGCGCCGATCGCGCCGCCGGCGTCGCCGGCCGCGGCCTGGATGTAGAGATCGCGGTAGGGGGAACGGTCGAACACCAGGCCGTTGGCGACGCTGTTGTAGCCGCAGCCGCCGGCGAGGCAGAGCGCGCTGAGCTTCGTCTTCTTGTGCAGCCCGTTGGCCAGCGCAAAGTACGCCTCCTCGAACATGGCTTGCATCGACGCGGCGAGATCCTTGTGGCGCTGCTCGATGGGGTCCTGCGCCGCGCGCGCGGGGCCGAGCTTCGCGATGAGCTTGTCCGAGAACACCGGCCCGATGACCGGCGATCCGCCGTGCCAGACCATGTCCAGGCCGATGGTGTGATGGGTGAAGTAGTCGGTGTTCAAGGCGAAGCGGCCGTCCTTCACCTGCACGATGTCGCGCATCGCGTCCAGGAACGCCGGCGTGCCGTACGGCGCGAGGCCCATGACCTTGTACTCGTCGCCGTAGTGCGGGAAGCCGAGGTACTGGGTCATGGCGGTGTAGAAGATGCCCAGGGAGTGGGGGAAGCCGATCTCGCCGAGGACCTCGATGCGGTTGCCGCGGGCGCGGCCCCACATGGCGCTGACGAAGTCGCCTAAGCCGTCGATGGAGAGCACGGCCGCCTCCTCGAACGGGGCCACGAAGAACGCCGAGGCCAGGTGGGCGCGGTGATGCTCGACGTTGTGGACCTTGGGTTTCAGCGAGTCGACCATGAAGGCCTCGAGGATCTCGCTGCGGATGTCGCGGATTTTGGCCCGGTTCTCCAGGCGGCGCTTCACCGCGCCCAGGGATGGACGCCGAGCGATCAGGAACTTCGCGCGCTGCCAGAGCCGCGCGTTCGGGTCGCGGTTCACGGCAATGCGGTCGACCTGGTTGATGCTCTCCAGGCCGGCCTCGCGGAGGCAGTAGCGAATGGCCACGCTCGGGAAGCCCGCCCAGTGTTTGACGCGCCGGAAGCGCTCCTCCTCGGCCGCGGCGACGAGCTTGCCGTCGACGACGATGCAGGCGGAGGCGTCGGCGTGGTGGGCGTTGATGCCTAGAATGATCATTGCGTGCGGGTCGTCTTCGTCAATCGCTACTTCGCGCCCGATCATTCTGCAACAAGTCAGATTGCGTCGGACCTCGCCTTCCACCTGGCCGCGCGCGGGTGGGAGGTGGAGGCCATCACCAGCCGCCAGCGCTATGACGATCCCCGCGCCCGGTTGCCGGCGCGCGAGGTCATCGACGGCGTGACCGTCACGCGCATTGCCACCACGCGCTTCGGCCGGGCCTTCCTGCCCGGGCGGGCGGTGGACTATCTCACGTTCTATCTGAATGCGTTTCTGGCGATCCGGAAGCGGAAGGACGCGATCATCGTCGCCATGACCGATCCGCCGCTGGTATCCGTGATCGCCGCGCTGGCGTCGAAGCGGGTGGTGAACTGGGTGCAGGACCTCTTCCCCGAGGTGGCCTCGGCGCTGGGCATTCGCGCGCCGGGCGTGCTGCGGCGGCTGCGCGACTGGTCGCTGCGCCGCGCCCGCGCCAACATCGTCCTCGGCGACCTCATGGCCGCGCGCGTGCCGAAGGCGGTGGTCATTCACAACTGGGCGGACGAGCGGCTGCATCCCGTGGAGGGG
>JBIOTX010000243.1:0-6844 GCA_044866315.1 Thermoanaerobaculia bacterium
AGCCCACCGCTCCACGGCACTGCAGGCCCTCGCCGGGATGGCCATCGCCGCGGTCCCGCTGTTCCTCGGCTTCGCCTTTCTGGGCATCCTCGACGACTTCTTCCGGGGCACGTTCGTGGAGGTCCTCTCCCTCGGGCCGGTGTACGCGCTGACGATGTTCCTCCTGCCGCCCGTGCTCGAAGAGGCCCGGACCTTCCCCGAGGCGCTGATCAAGCTGCTGCACCGGGACGGGTTCCTCTACCTCTTCTGGTGCGTGTGCGTCGTGTTCGTCGCCGCGACGGTGACCCGGCGCGCGCGGCGGCGGGTCGAGCCGTTCGTCCTCGCCGGCGTCTGGATCGTGCTCAGCGCGATCTCGTACGCCGAGCGCCATCACCTCTACTTCGCCAGCCTCGCCCCGGCGATCGTCGTGGCCGCGACGTACCTCTTCCTCGTGCGCAGACGTTCCGCGCTCGCGCCGGTGGTCGTCGCCGCGCTGATCGTCATGGCCGCGCCAACCACGCACATCGGCGTCGTCGGCTGGATGCGCGACGCGCGCGGTCCGGTCGAGCCGGGATGGGTGGAGATCCCCGACCTGCCGCGCGCCAGGGGCGCGTATTTCCTCGAAGGGGACGCGCACGACATCGCCGCCGTGCGCAAGTACCTCTCCCTCACCCTCGGTCCCGACGAGACCTTCCTCGACTTCACCAACCGCGGCCTCCTGTACTTTCTCTTCCGCCGCGACTGCCCCATCCGCTACTACGAGGTGGCGTTCTACGAGACCGAGGAGCGCCAGCGCGAGGTCATCCGCCGCATCGAGAACGACCCGCGCGTGCGGGCCGTCCTCCTTCCCGGCCCGAGCCACCGCTACATCGTGGACGGCGTGCTCAATCAGGAGCGCGCGCCGCTGGTCTGGCAGTACCTCCAGACCCGCTTCCACCCCGACTTCGCCGAGGGGGACGTGGTGTTCTGGAGACGAAACCTATAATCCGCCGCGCATGACGCCCCTCGCCACGTTCATCGCCGAACGGTACCCGTTTGCCCTCCCGGCGCTGAAAGACGCCACCGACCTGGACTCGGTCCGCAAAGCCATCGACTCCTGGCTCGTCGCCCCGGAAGGCCTCGGCGAGACCACGCCGCGCGTCAGCGCCGCGGAGCGGCTGCGCCAGGCGGGCGAGGAGATCCTCGACGCCTGCGAGGGCTTCTTCCGCCGCCAGGAGCTCGCCGCGTCCCTCACCGCGGACGAGAAGCGCGAGATTCTGCGGGGCATGCTCCTCACCCGCGCGACCGACAACCGCCTCAAGCAGTTCTTCACCGGCGGCGAGGTGCGCTGGGGTAGCGCCTCGTTTCAGGGGAAGGGCTTCCGCTCTCTCGGGCAGGAGGCGATTTACGCGGCGGTGATCCGCCTGCGCCGCGAGCCGTTCGGCGATGTGATCTCCCCGATGATCCGCGACCTCGGCGCCGTGCTCGGCATGCACAACGCGCCGGAGACGGTGCGCATGGTGCTGAGCGCGCAGATGGGCAAGGCCGGGCCGCCGATGGACGGCAAGGACCTGCACGTCGGCGACTGGGAGCACGGCATTCTCCCGGCCATGGCCCCCCTCGGCAGTCCCGCACTGACGATCACCGGCATCGCCATGGCCTTCGCCCTGCGCAAGGAAGAGCGCGTCGCGGTCTCGTTCATCGGCGAAGGGGCGACGTCCCTCGGCGAGTGGCACGAGGCCATCAACGCCTGCGCCGCCCGGAGGCTCCCGGCCATCTTCTGCGTCCAGAACAACCAGACCGCGCTCTCGACGCCGCCGCGCGAGAGCTCCGCGGTGCGCGTCTTCGCGGACAAGGCCATCGGCTACGGCATGCCCGCGGTGACCGTCGATGGCACGGACCCGGAGCAGATCGCGGCGGCGTTCGCCTGGGCCGCGGAGCGCGCGCGCGGCGGCCGCGGCCCGGCGCTGATCGAGCTCGTGGCCATGCGCATGTGCGGCCACGCCCATCACGACGACATGCTCTACCTCGGCAAGGACCCGCATCCTTCGTGGTCGTACCCGCAGCTCACCGAGCAGGGATACGCCGACCGCGAGGCGTACGAGTTCTGGCGGCAGCGCGATCCCATCGCCATGTACGCGGCGAAGCTGGAGGGCGAGGGCGTCATCGCCGCCGGCGATCTCGATCGCTGGAAGCGCGAAGCCCAGGAGCTCGTGGAGGCGGAGGCGCGGAAGGTGATCGAGGCGCCGTGGCCGGAGGGCGAGCGCGCCGGAGAGGGCGTGTTCGCCGGCGAGGAGACACGGCGGCACATCGAGGTACTCGACGAGGAGTGGCGGCAGGGACAGGCAGGATTGCCTGTCCTCCACGTCGAAGAGGCGCCGCCGTTCGATCCGAAGGGGAAGACTTTCCTCGAGGCGGTGATGCTCGGCGTCGGCGACGTGCTGCGCAGCGATCCGCGGACGTTCGTCTACGGCGAGGACGTCGGCGGCAAATACGGGAACGCGTTCCTGCTCCTGCGCCCGCTGCTCAAGGACTACGGCGACCGGATCCTCAACTCGATCCTCTCCGAGGCGGCGACCATCGGCGTCTGTACCGGCGCGGCGCTGGCGGGCATGCGCCCGATCGGCGAGATCCAGTTCAACGACTTCGTGGCCACCGGCTTCAACGCCCTGGTCAACAACGCCGCGAACCTGCGCTACCGCTGGGGCGGCGAGGCGCCGTTCGTCCTGCGCATGCCCTGGGGCGGCCTCCGCCACGCCGGACCGTTCCACTCCCAGAACACCGAGGCGTGGTTCTACCGGACGCCGGGCCTCAAGATCGTCGCGCCATCCACCCCGCACGACGCGCGCGCGCTCATGGCCTCCGCCGTCGCCGATCCCGATCCCGTGCTCTACTACGAGCACATCGCCCTCTACCGCGACCCGCGCGTCAAGCAGGCCCTTGCCGACGAGCCGCCCCCACCCATCCCCATCGGCAAAGCCGCCCTCCGCCGCGCCGGCGACGACCTGGCGATCATTTCTTACGGCGCGTACGTGCACGTGGCCATGCGCGTCGCCGAAACGCTGGCGAAGGACGGCCACGACTGCGCCGTTCTGGACCTCCGCAGTCTCGCTCCGCTCGACCGCGCGTCCGTCCTCGCCCTCGCCCGCCACTGCAACCGCGTGCTCATCGTCCACGAGGACACCCGCACCGGCTCCATCGGCGAGTCCCTCGCGGCCATCATTCAGGAGGAGGCGTTCGAGTACCTCGACGCGCCGATCCGCATCGTGGGCGCCCTCGACACGCCCGTGCCCTACTCGCCGCCTCTCGAGGAAGTGTTCCTGCCAAGCGAGGAACAGGTCGAGCGTGCGGCGCGGCTGGTGCTGGGGTATTAGTTACGCGCGGTACATTCCCCGCACCCACTCCGCATCCTCTGTAGACAACCCCTCCCCCACCCGCCCGGCGGCCGTAACATGCCGCGGATTGCGCTGCCCGAGGAGCACGCAGGCGGTGGGGTTCCCGGTGAGGAGCGCGCCGACCACGGCGTGGAGGACGGGCTCGGGGTGGTCGGCGAAACGGCGGCGCATTTCGGCGGCGGCGCGTTTGTAGCGCTCGATGGCGGCGGGGTCGCTGAAGTCGGCGATGCGCTTGCGGAAGTCGCCTTCGCCGAATTGCACGGGCTGGTCGTACTTGCCGAGGAGGAGGCCGTGCTTGATCGGGGAGAAGAAGGCCGCGCCGAGGTCGTGGGTGTCGACCCAGGATTTCAGGCCGGAGGACTCGTAGTCGTCGTCGACGAGGTTGCGGTAGGGCTGCACGACGTCCGGGTCGACGCGCTCGATCACCTTCATGATCTTCGACCCGTTCCAGTCGGAGAGGCCGACGAAGCGCACCTTCCCCTCCTCGCGCAGGCGGTGCATGGTCTCCAGCGCGCCGTCGAGGTACTGCTCCCCGGCGCCGAAGTCGGAGTGGTGGAAGTAGTAGAGGTCGATGACGTCGGCGCGCAGGTTGCGCAGCGAGCGCTCGGCGCGGGCGCGCATGTGCTTCGGATCGTACGGGTGGCCCGCCGGACCGTAGTCCCAGCCGAACTTCGTGGCCAGAAAGATGGCCCCGCGCGGCACGTCGTCCCACACGCTGCCGATGAGCTGCTCGGCGCGGCCGTCGCCGTAGACGTCCGCCGTGTCCCAGTGGGTGATGCCGGCGCGGTACGCGTCGACGAGCGCCTCGCGCGCCTGGGCGTCGTCGTGCCCGCTCCAGCCGACCGACGTGCCGTCTTCCGTCACCTGCGGCCCGCTGTGGCCCCAGGTGCCGAAGGAGACGGCGGGGACGTGGACGTTCGTGCGGCCGAAGCGGATCATGCGCATGGCGAGCGATTCTATGTCCTGTGTCTTCTGCACCGATGCCACGCGCGCGGGTGAGGTCGTGTTCGAGGACGACCACGCCTGGGTGATCCTCCACGACGACTGGTCCGTCCTCGGGCACGCGATGGTGGTCGGCAGGCGCCACGTGGAGAACGCCTCCGACCTCGCCGAGGAGGAGTGGCTGCACCTCGCGCGGGTCTGGCATCGCGCCGAGCGCGTGCTGCTCGAGCTGACGGGCGCGGAGCGGGCCATCGTCATGAAGCTCGGGATCGCCACGCCGCATCTGCACGTACACCTCTATCCCGTGGCCGCGTCCGCCTCCCGGGAGGAGGTCTTCACGGCCATCGACGGCAAGACGCGCGTCCCCCGCGACACCGCGTTCGTGGACCGCGTGAAAACCGCGCTATTGACAGAGGGGCGCGACTGAATGAGCATTCATTCGGCCATGCCTCGTCAGTCTGCGACCACCACCCCCCCTACCACCGACCCCGAGGCCTTCCGCGGGACGTCCAAGCGCGAGCGCATCCTCCGCGCCGCCGTGGACGTGTTCGCTGAGCACGGGTACTTCAACGCCAAGGTCTCCCAGATCGCCAAGGCCGCCGGCGTGGCCGACGGCACGATCTATCTCTACTTCGACGGCAAGGAAGACCTGCTCATCACCATCTTCCGCGAGCACACCCGCAACTACCTGCGCTCGCTGGAGCGGACCCTGGCCAACATCAACCGCGCCGAGGAGCGGCTGCGCGTGGCCGTGCGCCACCACCTGGAGACCCTCGGCCGCGACCGGGCCCTGGCGGTGGTGTCCCAGGTCGAGCTCCGCCACAGCCTCAAGTTCATGAGCCTCTTCTCCCAGGAAGAGGTCGCCGACTACCTGAACGTCATCCGCAAGATCGTCGAGCACGGGCAGCAGCAGGGCGTGTTCCGCCGCAACGTGCACCCCCAGCTGGTGGCCAAGGCCGTCTTCGGGGTGCTCGACGAGATGGTGACGTCGTGGATGCTGTCGGAGAAGGACTATGACCTGGCCGCGCAGAGCGAGCAGGTCGCGGATCTGATTCTGACCGGGCTGCTGTGAACGAGCGTCTGTCGCGCCGCGACCTCGTCCTCATCGGCGTCTGCGTCGTCCTCGCGGCTGTCGCCATCGCCATCGTCGCGCGCTACTTCCACTCCGCGTTCCCCGAGGCGTCGATCGACTTCCGATACGACCGCAACCAGTCGCGGGCGGTCGCGGAGCGGCTGCTCGGGGCGCAGAAGCGCGACGTGCGGGGGATGAAGCACGCCGTACGCTTCGAGTCCGACTCCGGCGCGCAGATCTTCCTGGAGCGCTCGCTGGGACTGGACCAGGCCAACCTCATTACCGGCAAGTCGGTGCACGTCTGGTACTGGCATCACCGCTGGTTCCGGCCGCTGCAGGAGGAGGAGCTCAGCGTCGACGTGGCCCCGACGGGGCAGATCGTCGGGTTCACGCACAAGATCCCGGAAGATCGGGCGCTGCCACCGCCAAAGGAGGACAGGCCGGAGGCCTATACCACACCGTTCGGGCTCGACCTCCGCGACCTGACCCTGGTCTCGGTGAGCGAGCGCAAGCTGCCGCGGCGCGTGCAGCGCATCTACACGTGGGAGTCGAAGAGCGTGCGGCCCGCGGGCGCGCCGTACCGGCACATCATCACCGTGGACGGCGACCGGATCACCGGCTACACGCAGCGCCTGAAGGTGCCGGACAGCTGGCTGCGCTCGTACCGCGAGCTGCGCTCGAAGAACGTGGCCGCGGGGTCGATCGATCTGATCTTCAACGCCCTGACCATGATCGCGGCGCTGGTGGTGTTCGTGACGCGCCTGAGGCGCGGCGATCTGCAGCTGCGCTTCCTCTTCGCCATCGCCATCGCCTGCGCCGTGCTCGTCGGCGGCGTGGCCCTCAACTCCATGCCGGCGCAGCTGGCGTACTACGACACGACCACGTCGTATCCGGCCTTCCTGGCCCAGCTCGGATTCCAGGCCCTGATCGAGAGCCTCGGCACGGCCATGCTGCTGCTCGTGATCTGCGGCGCAGGCGAGGTGCTCTACCGGGAGCGCCTGCCGCAGCACCTGGCCATCCCGCGGCTCTGGACGCGCAAGGCCCTGGCCTCGAAGCGCGTCTTCCTCTCGCTGATCCTCGGCTACGCGCTGGTGCCGCTGTTCATCGCCTACCAGGTCGTCTTCTACCTGGGCGCGCGGCGGCTCGGCGCCTGGGCGCCGGCCGAGGTGCCGTACGACGAGATATTGAACAGCGCGCTGCCGTGGGCGGCGGTGCTGTTCGCGGGCTTCTTTCCCGCGCTGTCGGAGGAGTTCCTCTCCCGCGCGTTCTCGATCCCGTTCTTCCAGCGCATCGTCCGCTCGCGGATCTTCGCAATCGTCCTGGCCGGCTTCATCTGGGGCTTCGGACACTCGACCTATCCGCAGCAGCCGTTCTACATCCGCGGCCTGGAGGTCGGGCTGGTGGGCATCGTCTGCGGCCTGCTGATGGACCGCTTCGGCCTCCTGCCGCTGCTGATCTGGCACTACACCGTCGACGC
>JBIOTX010000244.1:0-65524 GCA_044866315.1 Thermoanaerobaculia bacterium
CCCCGCGGCCGATGCCGGCGCGCTGGCGGCGCGTGTCTGTCGCCGCGAGGACGACGGACACGAGCGCCAGCCAGGTGACGGCGGCAGTGAGGAGAGTCTTCTTCACTGACCACCCTCCGTGTCAGGCGGTTTGGACTCCGCCAGGGGGCTGATGATCTCGATGTGGAACGTGTTCGGACCGCCGGCCTGAGGCACGAAGACGCCGGAGCCGATGCCCACGATCTCGCCGCGGCGCCTCAGGACCACGCTCACACCGCCCGCCGGCACCTTCTTCAGTTTGAAGCGGCCATGGGCATCGGTATTCGTGTGGCCTTTGTATTTCAGGTCCCGAGACGAGGTCACCTCGACCTCGGCCTTGGCAAACACGTTCTGCGCGGTGGCGTTGGTCTCGCCGTTCGACGCCGCGCTCAGCGCGGCCGCCGACGTGCCGGCGGGCGCACCGCTCAGCTCCATCGCCTGCGCCGCCGGCGGCGCGGTGGTCGTACGCACCGTGTAGCCGCCCTGGGCCGTCGGGGTGAAGTTGATGTAGCCGAAGTCGAGGTCGAACGGATTGTTGGAGTTGAAGTACTCGTACACCGAGGTGCCCGGCGGCACGTCGGCCTGCGGCGTGCTGCTGTAGTTGAGCTGCACGAACGGCTTGTTCGGGCCAGGCGTCAGACCGACGATGGAGCCGTTCGTCAGCGCGGTCATGCCGCGGTAGGCGAACTGGATGCGTCCGTCGGCGTAGAGGATGATCTGCAGCGTGTTCGAGCCGCCGGTCGAGAAGTGCTGGACGGTCTTGTGGGTGACCACGAAGCGGCCCGGGAGGGTGTCGTTGATGTACAGCCCGCCGGTGGAGCGGCCGTAGAGGTCGTCGAAGAACGCCGAGATGCGCGGGAGACTGTTGAACGCCGGCAGGGTCTCGGTGTACGTCGAGTCGCCGCTGCCGAAGGTGATGTAGCCGTTCGTGCCGACGAAGACCTGGTTCCAGGTCTGGCCGTAGAACGTGAACGGGAACGGCAGGATGCGCGCGAACGCGCAGTCGTCGCAGCTGGAGACGAACGTGCCGATGTTCTCCTCGAACACCGACTCGGCGATGACGATGGTGCCGACGTTGGTCACCCCGGCGCGCACGGGCGCGACGGACGGCGAGGAGCCGGTGAGCAGCGTGCCGTCCGGCTCGGTGAAGCGGGCGTTGGCGACGACGTCGCCGCGGACGGTGGACACGCCGTAGATCGAGAACGCACCGCCCGTCCCGGTCTCGGCCGACAGGCCGTCGAGGGTGGTGACCGTCGCGCCGACCACCGGCGCGCCGTCGGTGTCGACGACGATGCCGCTGACGGTGGTGAGCGGATCGGGGATGACCTGCACGGTCACCTGCGCCGAGCCGACGTTGTCGCCCAGGTCGGAGGCCTGGACGCGCAGATTGAGACTGCCGATGCCCGCCGGGACGTTGAACGTGTAGACGTACGGGGCGGAGGTGTCGACAAAGGCCAGCTGGTCGTTGACGTAGAACTGCACCTGGGGCACGGCGACGTCGTCCGTGGCCGTGGCCTCCACGTTGAGCTGGGTCTCCTCGATGTAGGTCTGGCCCGCGACCGGAGAGGTGATGGTCACCTCCGGCGGCACGCCGGCGAGATCCTCCAGGGGCAGGTACTGGCCGATGAACAGGCGGGTGTTGCCGCTGGAGCCGAAGTCGCTGCCCACGACGAAGAACTCGCCGGTCATGTAGACGTACGGTCCCGAGACGGCGATGCCGGTGCCGGCATAGTCGCCGAGGGGCGAGAAGTTGATGATGCCCTTCAGGGCCGGCGCGTTCGGGGCGATGACGTCCACGAACGGCACGGCGTTCGGAAAGAGCTGCTCGGCGAAGATGGCGAAGCGGCCCGCCACCTCGACGTCGCGGGGAACGAACTGCGTCGGCAGGCTGCCGATCTGGATCGGGGCGGTGCGGTTGGTGAAGTCGATGACCCGGAAGCCGCCGGTGTAGGCCGCGACGTAGGCCAGGTTGCCGACCACGCGGACGTCCTTCGGACCGCCCGGGATGGCCACGCTGCCGCGGACGACCGGCGCGGCCGGATTGGACACGTCGATGATCCGCACCGCCGCGTCGTCGGCCACCACGGCGATGGTGCCGGAGACGTCGACGCCGCGGGTCTGGGCGCCGGTGCTGACCGAGCCGACGATGATCGGCGCCGCGGGGTTGGCGGCGTTGATGATCTGCAAGCCGCCGGAGCCGTCGGCGATGTAGACCAGGTTGTCGGCCACGGCCACGTCCTGGGCCGTACCCGGCGTGTCGCCGGTGCCGACGATGACCGGAGCGGTCGGGTTGACGATGTCGATGATCTGCAGGCCCGACGCGCCGTCGGCGATGTAGGCGTAGCGGCCGGACAGGCGCACGTCGATGGCCGTGCCGGTCGTATCGCGCGACCCCACCACCACCGGAGCGGCCGGGTTGGAGACGCTCACGACCTGCAGGCCGGTCGAGCCGGCGGCGACGTAGGCGTACGCGCCGGCGACTTCGACGTTGTTCGCGTAGCCGGGGATGCTCACCGAGGAGAGGGCCAGCGGGGCGAAGGTGCGGACGACGCCGCTGGACGTGCCGGTGAAGCCGCTGCTCGTGACGGTGATGACGCACGAGCCGTCGCTCGAGCCGAACACGCGGCCGTCGATCGCGCCGAAGTTGCAGACGCTCAGGTTCGAGGAGTTGTAGTTCGTTCCGCGCGAGGTCGGGGTGAGATCGATGGTCGTGCCGTCGCGCAGATGGCCGGTCACCCGGAGCTGGGTGTAGGCCTCGCCGATCAGGGTGTTGACCAGGAGGGTGAAGACCGGCGGCTCGACTTCCATGCTCGAGAGGGCCGCGGCCAGGTTGAGGCTGTTGCGGTCGGTCGGATCGCTGCCGGTCTGAATCTCCAGCGCGTCGCGCACGCCGTCGCCATCCGTGTCCTTGCTGAGCGGGTTGGTGACGAACGAGTCGGCGCCGGCGACCACTTCCTCGCCGTCGAGAATGGTGTCGTCATCCGAGTCGGAGTCGTTCGGGAACGTGCCGCGGGTGATCTCGTCGCGGTTGGAGAGAGCGTCGCGGTCGGCGTCCTCGAGGGCGTCGTTCGGATCGTTCGGGTCGAAGCCCTCCCGGATCTCGACGTCGTCGGGGATGCCGTCGCCGTCGGAGTCGGCGGAGAGCACGACGCTGACGGCGATGAGGCCCGAGGCGCCCTCGTTCGTGGCCTGGAGGATGGCCGTGCCGCTGGAGACGGCGGTGACCAGGCCTTCCGCGGTCACGGTCGCGATGGCCGGGTTGCTCGACGCGTAGGTCGTGCCATCCGTCGATGCGGTGATGTTGCGGCTCTGGTTGCCGGCGTAGACGCCGACGACGGTGAGCTGCGAGGTCGCCCCGATGCTGGCCAGCGACTGCAGCGTGGCGGTCACGGTCATGAGCTGCGGGATGGGCGTGGTCTCGCCGAGCAGGATCGGCGGGACGTTGACGTCGCCGTCGGCGGTGACCAGGAACGGCTGCGATTCGCCGGCCTTGGTCAATCCGTTCTCGACGCAGGTGGCGCGCGCGCGCACCATGCCGAAGCCCGCCGGGACGTTGGGGATGATCCAGGAGCCGTCGAGAGCGACGACGGCGTTGCGATTCAGAACGCTGACCGTGCAGTTCTCGCTCAGCGGCAGCGTCGCCGGCGGCTCCTCCTGCGCGAAGACAGGAGCGGCCGCGACGAACAGCATCAGCAGCAGCAGAGCGCCGGCCAGACGGGAGTGCGATGCGTGAGCCATGAGAGGTTCCCTTTCGTGTCTTCGGCGACTCATTGGAAGAGCGGCCCGCGCGTCTCCCCGGGTGCGAGGAGGTCACGGAAGCGGCGGTCGAACTCGGCCGGGCTGCTGTCCGGGAGCACGTCCGCCTTCCAGGCCTTCTCCAGGGGGATGGAGGGATCGAAGATGGCGACGGTGTAGAAGTTCGGCGCGTTCTTGAGGTCGAGGGTAGTGATGCAGTTGACCACCACTGTCGCGTCGCCGCGCTTCCAGGTCAGGAGCGGGTACTCGTAGTCGGCCCCGGTCACGGGATGCCGGCGAATGATGCCCACGGCCCGGTCGGTCGGCTCGCCCCACTTGCGGGTCGTCCCTTCGATCAGGCCGGCGCAACGGCCGGCGATCTCCTCGGACGTGCCGGTGCGGGTGAGGACCACCTTCGCCAGGCGCTTGTTGGTGAACTCGTAGGTGGCGGCGGTGAAATAGCCGTCGCCGGACAGCCGCTCGTGGGCCAGGTCATAGTGCGGCGCGAACTGGTCGCGGCGAAGTCCCGGCCGCGCGGCCTGGAGATCGTTGAAGGTCATCCCCAGATGCACGTTCTCGAAACCGGCAGGCATCGGGAAGGTCGACGCGACCGGCGTCTCGCCGGCGCACGCCGCCGCCGCGAGCGCGAGAGTGAAAAGGCTCAGAAGAATCAGTCGTCTCATGGTGGTCCCCTGTGGCTACGGAAGGGTCTTCAGCAATCCCAGATTGCTGAGCACGGCCGTCTCGCAATTGCCTCCGGCACTCCAGAGGTTGCGGCCGACCTGGTTGTTGTGATCGTCCATGTCTTTCTCGTCGCACGGATCGCCGCCGTCGGTGTCCGCCTCGTGGGCATCGGACAGCCCCTTGGCGAACGCCGCCCCGAACTCCTGGGTCATGCGGCAGTTCCAGTAGGCGTGGCGGGCGGCATCGCCGATGCCGTTGTAGAGCGAAGTGTCAGGCCACAGACCGGCCGCGGCCTTCGCCTGGGCCCAGGCCAGGGCCTCGTCGGCGATCCCCTGGGCGTTGTAGCAGTCGATCGGATGGAAGGCGCAGAATTTCTCTTCCGCGAGCGGATCCTCCTCCGTCTTCTCCGTCAGGTCGGGGACGGTGGTGATCTTCCCGCCCTGGCAGATCTCCTTCTTACAGTCGTTGGGCGACTTCTGCTTCGGCTTCTCCGAGTCGTTGGCGATGGAGAGCACGCTCCCGCCCTTGCAGATCTGCTTGGTGCAGTCGTCCGGCGCCTTCTGCTTCGGCGTCTTGCTGTCGTCCGGCTCGCACTTCTTGTTCACGCACTTGCGGCACTCGGGGCACGTGGCGGCCGCGCCGGTCGGGCTCGGGTTTCCGCCGCAGTGCCAGCCGGCCTTGATCACGCCCACGCCCGGATCGGAGCGGAGCACCGCGCCGTCGGCGGACACGGTGGCCGTGCCGATGGCGACGAAGGCGGAGAGGTCGTGGTCGTACGAGTACATCTCCGTGACCTGGCGCGGGGCCAGACCGTCGACGTTCGGGAACTGGATGGCCGCCGGCGGGTTGAAGTGCGTGCCGGCGGGCTGGATGGTGATGACAAAGCGCGGCTGCTGGCCGAAGCCCGGCACCATCGGCACCTTGTCGCCGTGGACGGGGGTGACGGTGATGCAGCCGGTGCGCGAGCCGCCGGGGAACGTCGCCGAGCCGGGGGGCACGGTGAACGAGAAGCCCGGCACGCTCGGCAGGGTCAGCGTTCCGCCGACGGTGGGGCTGACGCAAAGGCGGTTCACGGTGTCGAGCGCGGGCAGGTAGATGGGCATGCCCACGGTGTTGTCCTGACCGGCCACGGTGACGATGTCGAATTCCACCGAGGGATAGGTGACGCCGGACTGCTGGATGGTGGTGCCGTCGGCGACGAGCTTGTACGCGCCGACCGGAGCCGGAGCGATCACGAAGGTCCCGTCCTCGTCGGAGACGACCGTCGTGCCCACCGGGATGGGGATGTTGCTGTTGCTGGCCTGATAGGCCTGGTAGAGGCGCAGCGTCGCGCCCGGCAGCGGCAGGTTGCTGTTGTCCAGGACCACGCCGGTGATGCGCGTGTCGGCGGCGTTGCCCGGGACCTTCGCCGAGGCGGTGAAGACCGCGGCCGCGGCCACGCCGTTGATGGTGGCCTCGACGATGTTGTTGTCGTTGCCGGTCTCGTTGCCGAGGGTGAGCACGGCCAGGGCCCGGCCGTCGCTGTCGGTGGTCGCGGTGATCGCGTTCTGGCCGGCGAAGCTGCCGCCGCCTTCACGCACATGGAAGGTGACGGGTACGTGCTCGAGGCGGTTGTTGCCGGCGTCGGTGACGACGACCACGAACGGGAAGGTCAGCTCCGCACCCGTGCTGCCGGTCTGTCCGGCGCCCGCGTCGACGTTCACTGCCGCCGGGGTACCGGCAATGGCGCTGATGACGAAGACGGCCGTGCCGCCGAAGCCGGTGGCGGTGGCCTCGACGCGGTTGTTGCCCGCGCCGGCGCGCGTGCCGAGGCGATAGCTCGCCCGGGCCAGGCCATTCGCGTCGCTGACCGCGGCGAAGGAGCTGCGGCCGTTGTTGCCGCCGGAGACGTCGCCGAGGGTGCCGTCGCTCTGGACCACGCGGAAGACGACGTTCTGATTGGCGACCGGCTGCCCCTGCGCATTCACCAGGCGCACGGTGAGCGGCTGGGACAGGATCGCGCCGATGGCGCCGGTCTGGGCGTCGCCGACGACGGTCTGAATGTGTGCGCCGGTGACCGCCTCGCGGCGGATGGTGATCTGCGCGGCGTAGGCGTTGCCCACCCGGTCGCGCGCGGTGGCGCTGATCACGTTCTCGCCGATCTGGAGCGGGACGTTCAGGGCGGCGAAGCTGCGGTTCGCCACGGACGCGCTCACGCCGTTGACGGTGACCTGGGCCTGCTGGTCGTTGACCGTGCCCACGACGATGTCGTTGACCAGGCCGGAGACGGTGATGCGGTCATCGGTGGTCACGGCGCCGTCGGCCGGCGAGTAGATGGTGACGTGCGGTGGAGTGGTGTCGAGGGTGACCTGCACGGCGCCCGTGCCGGCGATGCCCGACGCGCTCTGGGCGACGGCGGTGATGTTGTTGTTCCCCTCGACGAGCGGGACCTGGACGGAGAAGACGCCGCCGCTGAGCGGCGTGGCGATGCCCCCGACGGTGACGGTGGCATTGGGGTCGGAGACCGTGCCGCGCACCGTGATCGGGCTGATGTTCACGAAGGAGAAGCTGGCCGGCTCGGTGATGTGCACCACCGGCGCGGCGGCCACGCGCACCGTGCGCGACGCGTTCGCGGTATTGCCCGCGGCGTCGGTCGCGGCGAAGGAGAGGGTGTTCTCCCCCGCCTCGAGGGCGACGGTGCAGGTGAACTGGCCGTTCGTCACGGGGACGCTCGCGCCGCCGCAGGAGACCGTCGTCACGCCGGAGAGGCCGTCGCTGACTTCGCCGGTAACCGTGGCTTCCAGGCCGCCGATGATGGCGCCGTTCTCCGGCGAGGTGATGGTGAGGAGCGGCGCGGTGCGGTCGATGTCGAGACTCACCGAGGCGGCGGCGGTGTTGCCCGCCACGTCACGAGCGAGGCCCGAAATCACCTGGTCCGCCCCCTCGGCCGTCACGACCACGCTCTCCGGGCACTGGGCGATCCCGCTGGTGAGATCGGCGCAGGCGAAGGACACGGTCACGTCGCCGTTGTTCCAGCCGGCGGCATTGGGCGCCGGCGCGGCGGTGGCGGTGATGGTCGGCAGATCTTCGTCGACACCGACCACGCGCAGGACGAAGCTCTCAGCCGGCTTGCCGCGCAGCTCCACCTCGAGGGTGTTCTGGGCCGCGACGACGACGCTTCGGGTGAGCGTCTGGACGGTCTGGTTGAAGTCCTGGGGCTGAAAAACGGTCACCCCATTCAGCCGGACGAGCGCGCTGGAGACGCTGTTCTGCTCCAGAACGATCGAGTAGGGAGCGTTCGGATTGCGAACGGCGAACGTCGCGGAGACCGTTACCGGCTCGGCCGTGTCGCGCGTGTACTGCCGCGGGCCGTAAGCGTTGAACGTGGCCGCTGCGGCTCCCTGGGCAATGGCGAGAAGAAGCAGAAGCGATGCGAGGAGCGGGCGAGAAAACGACACACCTCGCACACGCGGCACGCCGTGAGTGCTGCGGAACATGAATGGACCTCCGAGCGAATTAGCGGATCTTGAACGATGAAAAAGAGGCGGGAGAATAAATGCCGTCTACCTGGAAGTCAACAGTTATTCCGCTCACACCAGCCGCATCTCCCGCGCGTAGACGATCAGCTTCATCCGGCTGTCGATCCCCAGCTTCTCGAAGATCGTCCGGAGGTGCGCCTTGACCGTCCCCTCGGTGATCGAGAGCTGGTCAGCGATCTCTTTGTTGCGCAGGCCGCGGGCGACCAGGCGCACCACTTCGATCTCGCGCGCGGTCAGAACGGCCGCGGCCTTCCGGACTCCGGACTGGCGGCGCAGGACGCCCTCGAGGGTGCGGCTGCTGATGACCGGATCGATCCACTGTCCTCCCGCCGCGACGCGGCGGATGGAGTCGAGGATCTGCAGGGGCGCGCTTTCTTTCAGGATGACGCCGGCCACGCCGAGCTTGAGGGCCTCGAGGACCTGCTCGTGCTCGATGCGCGCCGTCAGCAGGATCAGACGCGCGGGCGAGCGCATGGCCCGGAGCTCGCGCAAGAGGTCGATGCCGCTGCGGCCGGGCATGGTCAGATCGGCGATGACCACCTGGGGATGCTCGCGGGCGATGGCCGCGAGGGCTTCGTTGCCGTTGGTGCAGCGGGCGACGACGGTAATGTCCGGCTCCGCGGACAGGAGCTGGACGAGGCCGCCCAGGACGATGGGGTGATCGTCAGCCAGAACGACGCGGATGGGCGTGTCTGCGCTCACGGACTCATGATGCCCTAGGCAGGCGGATGTTGACGCGCGCGCCGCGCGGCGAGCTCTCGATGGCGAGATCGCCGCCCAGGGCGGTGACACGCTCCCTCAGGCTCCACGGAGCGTGGCCGCTGGCGACGAGCTGGGCCAGGTCGTATCGGCCGTGGAACGGAAAGCCGTGCCCGTCGTCGTCGACGTCGATGCGGACGACCTCCTCTTCGATCGCGGCCAGGCCGCGGATGCGCGTCGCCCCGGCATGCCGGGCGGCGTTGGTGAGCGCTTCCGTGGCCAGCGCCACCACGTCATCGGCCAGCCGGACCGGGACGGCGTCGACCTCGCGGGAGGCCTCGAAGTCGATGGCCACGTTCCATTGCAGCTCGACCGCGTGCGCGGAGCGGAGCAGGCGCGCGCGCAGCGACTCGCGCCGCCGCTGGAGCTCGGGCCGCAGGCCGTCCACGAAATCGCGGAGCGCCCGCTGGGCCTCCATCAACTGCTCGACGACGAGGTCGAGCCGCTGCTCGGTGCCGCGCGGGTCGCCGGCGGCGGTGCGCCGCGCGCCGCGCACGTGCAGCGCCAGGCCGCCGAGGGATTGCAGCAGGCCGTCGTGCAGATCGCGGGAGAGCCGCAGGCGCTCTTCGCTCGTGGCTCCCTCGCGCATCATCTCCACCAGGTTGATCTGATCGAGGCCGGCGCTGACGAGGCGGGCGACGATCTCCGCGAGCCGCAGATCATCGGGGTCCGCGGCCCGGGCGTCGCGTACGAACAGCCGGCCCCGAGCGGTGCGCGACTCGAAGGGGATGCCGCCGGCGAGCTCCGGGGGCGCTTCTTCCTCCAGGCTGAAGTCCCCGCCGCGCTCATGGCGTGCGACGTACTCGCTTCCGTCGCGCTCGGACCAGGCCATGACGATGCCCTTCGTCCGGAGCGTTGCCGCAGCGTGTTCGAGGAGCATGCGCACGCCCTCTGCGCGATCGGCGGTGGCCACGCGCGGCCAGGCGGCCAGACTCTCCAGGTCGGCGTTCGTCCGTTCCTCGTGACGGGCGCGCCGGATCATGACCGATGCGATGAGCACCAGCACGCCCACGCGGATGATCAGCAGGCGCGGGTCCGTCACCCCGTGCTCGGTGGCAAGCATGACGATCACCAGGTACGTGGCCAGCGTGCCGCAGCCCGCCCAGAGCATGCCCCGGATTCCGTAGAGGTTGGCCGCGCCGAACGGCGCGATCAGCAGGAGGGGAAAGAACGGACTGGCTCCGCCGCCGGTCAGGGCGATGACCACAGCCAAGATCAACACGTCGAGCAGCAGCAGAAGGGGCGGCCGGAAGAGGCGGCCGCGTCGGTGCGTGTCCCAGAGGAGCAGCGCGGAAATGACGCACCACGGCAGCAGCAAGCCCAGCGGGACGAAGGTGCCGTAGTTGCGGGCCGTGACCGCGGCAGCGACCACTCCGAACGCGTGAGCGAGCAGGCGCGCAGTCGCCACCAGGCGCTCCGCCCGTGACCGCGATACCTGTCGCGCGATTCCCGGTGGCTCTACCACTTTCGACATACTAAGTCCGGTCCATCGACAGATGGTTCGCGGCGCCTCCCGAACCGATTCTTCCCGCGGGAGGAAGCGATGAACCACCACAACCCGAACCCATCCGAGCATTACGACGCGTCCCGCACGTCGCTCTTTCGCAGCACCCGTGCGGTGGAAGAGATCGCCGGCGCGAGCCCGGTCGCATTGAACGCCCGATACACCTCGGGCAACTACTCGAAGCTCTACAACGTCTCCACCGGCGCCGGCGGGGAGCTCTTCGCCTACGGCGGCTACGTCAGCGAAAACGGCGGGGCGTATGTGGCAAAGCTCGACGCCCAGTCGTTGGCGGAGTCCTGGCGCGCGACCTTGAGGCTCCCCGACCACTGGAACTATCCCGGAGCGATGGCGGTGCTGGAGGACGGAAACGCCTATGCCGTCGCCGGAAACCTGCTCGCCAAAGTGGATGCCCGGACAGGGGAAGCCCGGCAATTGACGCTGCCGCAGCATGAAGGCCAGGGTGGGGCGGCCTACAACGGCTTCGTCGTCTCTCCCGACGGCGTCCTCTTCACCAAGTCGCTGGAGCGAGGCAAGCCCTGCCAGCAAAACGATCTCTTGGAAAACCTCGGCATCGCCTGCGCCGCGTATCACAAGATCCCCTCGTTCCTGGTCGCGGTCGACACGAAGTCGGCCGAGCCCCGCATCGTCGCCCAGACCGAGGCCGTCGATTTCATCATGAGCCGCATCGCGACGGAGCGTCATGACGGCGTCGACTACGTGTACTGTCCCGGTCTCCAGAATCTGTGGCGCTATCGCTTCACCGGCAGCGAGCTCGTGCTGGACGAGACCTGGGGACCGGTGCCTTATGCCGGCACCGGGACGCCCGGTACGGCTCCTGCCATCATGGGCGACTGGGTCATCATCCAGAACGACGGCTTCCTCTCGTCCTACGAGCCGTTCACGATCTGGGCAATCCATATCCGGGACAGCAACCGGACTTTTACCCATACGCCGCTCGACGGCTATCCGATGAGCCAGGTCGGCTCGAAGTCCGCCGTCGACGCGGAGAACAACCGGGTCTATGTCGCCGACTGGAAAGCGGAGATGCTGGTCTGCCTCGACTTCCATCCGCAGCGGGGCTTCAAGACCAGGTGGACTCGCAAGCAGAAGATGTTCTGCTTCCCGTCCCTGTTCGGCGGCGTCGGAAACAGACAGATCGTCGGAACGGACTATGACTCGTCCCACGGCGATCAGGTCGTGTGGCGCGACGCGGCCACGGGCGACGAGGTCGCGCGCAGCGCCTATCTCGATCCGAATTTCAACGGCTCGACCGTCGGCCCCGGCTTCGACGGGCGTTTCTACTACCTCGCCCAGACCTACAAAGCCGTCGTCGAGCTCACACCCGTCCCCGCACCGAAGGGGTGACGAAAAGGGAGGCTGCCATGGAAACGCAAGGAGACTGCACTGCTGGCTGGAGCATCGCCTTCAGCGGAACGAAGCGCTGGGTCATCTTCGACCCGGACATGAACGCGACCTACTGGTACTACGCGGTCACTCGAAGTCAGAACGACACGACCGGCTTCAAGTTCCACGGCCAATTCGCCCACGCGCGCTATCAGGCCTACAACGTCTACAACGACGACACGAAGGACCTGGTCTGGGGCGACGACGCAACCCACAAATCCGCGCTCAGTGACGTCGACATCGTGCCCGACGCCGGGAGCAGGAATCCGTACCTCTTGGCCGTGCCCCGTGATGCGTCCGACCGCGACTACACGGTCTGGGTCGTCCCCGAGGGGAGCGACACGTCGGCCTACAGCAACGTCATCACCTTTCCCACGAGCGTGGAAAACCTCTCCATCTTCCTGCGCGTTTATCTCCCGGACCAGAATCTGAAAGGCGATCCCCTCTATCTGTCCGGCGGGGTGCCTTTGCCGACCATCGAAGACTTCGATACGAAGACCGGATCACCCGTGCCGTGTCTGCCTACCCGCAACATCCTCGTGCAGGACGAAAGCGGCGACAGCAACGCGAACGGCGGCGATGCGCCGCCCGTCCCCGGCCCGAACACGGATGGCCAGGTGCGCTTCTACCGGCTCGCCGGCGGCGGCTTGTACCCGAACGAAGACAGCGCATACCTGGCGACCATCTTCGACGACATCGGCGACTCCGTCGCGGTGATCCGAATCAAGCCGCCCACGCACACCGACACCTCCGACCCGGCCGGCATCATCCGCTCGCAGGCGATGGTGCGCTACTGGTCCTTCAACGTGTACAGCATCGAGCTCACGAACGTCACCGCGTGCCTGGCGGACGACGAGGCCGTCGTGGCCAAAGACGGCTTCGTCTATGTGGTGCTCGGCAGGCGTCCTTCCATTCTCCAGAAGAGCGAGGGATTCAACTTCCTGCCCTGGGGACTGCATCAGAAGATCCTGTTCGTGTACCGCAACATCACCTCCAACCGGTATTTCCCGTACTCCGCGGCGGCGGTGCCGTTCTACAGCGACCAGGAGACCCGATCCGCCGAGCAGTTCATCGGAGACTACGCGCCTATCGGCGTCTATGGCTCGGAAGCAGACGTTCTCAAAGACAGGAGACTCTTTCCATGAAAAAACATCGCGACCTCAATCCGCCGTGGTTCCCGTCATTGATGGCCTACGAGCATTACGACACCGGCCGCTCGCACCTGTTCCCGGAGGCCGTCTTCAACGGCTCGTATGAAGGTCCCAACCGGGTCTCCGCGCGCACCTCGCCCCGCGCGTATCCGACCCCGTACAACGTCGTCTACCTCGGCCCCGGTGACGTCTTCGTGTATGGAGGCGGCTACGGCGACGTGCCGGGTGGGACCGGCGCGTTCGTGGCGAAGGTGGATCCGGTCTCGCTCGAATCCGTCTGGCATACGAAGCTGATCAACACCGTCGAGACCGACGAGTGGAATTACCCGGGCGTGCTCAGCGCGCTGCGGGACGGCTTCCTCTACCAGATCTACGGCTACCGCCTGGCCAGGCTCGATCCTCGAGACGGCACGGTCCTCGGAGTGGTACAGCTGCCCACACTGGCCGCTCCGCGCGATACGTCGTACAACGGCCTCGATGCCTTGCCGGACGGGACCCTCATCGCCAAGACGGTCTACCGGGAAGCCGGCTGCGAGGAGCAGGGCTTCTCGGCCTTCCTCAATTGCAGCGACCCCACCAACGTGCCCAACTCCCTGGTCGTGGCCATCGACCCGCAGACCCTGAAGGTCGTCGGCGTCGTCGGGGCGCCGGAATTCATCGGCGGACGGCTCACCACGGCCCGCTTCCAGGGAAAGGACTACGTCTACCTCGCCGGCACGACCACGGCCTTTCGCTACCTGTACGAGGATGGCCAATTCACGCTCGACAAGTCGTGGGATCCCGGTCCGATCTACAAGAAAGGGCAGACCAGCGCCACGGCCATGGTGGTGATGAACGACTGGGTCATCCTGCAAACCAATGCCGCTCCCGCGAAGACCCCGCTGAGCGTCATCGCCATCAACCAGGCCGACGCCACTCGCCAGTTCGCGACGCAGCCGTTCGCCGACTTCAAGGCACCGCCTCGGTACCCGAGGAGCATCTCCCCTTCGGCCGTGTCCGTGGACGCCGTGCACAATCGCATCTATGCGCTGGATGCCGGACCCGGACGCATCGGCGCGCTCGAGCTGCGCGACGATGGCTTGCACACGATCTGGACGGAACCGCAGCGCACCACGGAGTTTCTCGCGCTCATCGGCCCGCCGGATCGCCGCGTGCTCGTCGGCACCGAGCTTCCGCCCGGCCAACCGCTGGGCGCCACGACCGAGGATTTCGTGGTCTGGCGGGACGCCGCAACCGGCCGGGAGCTGGCCCGCACGCCGCAGCCGCTGACGGCGATCAGCACCGGATCCATGGTCGAGCCGTATTACTTCGGGCGGATGTACTACCTGGCGAAGAGCGGGGAGATCCTCGAGCTGGCGGTAGAGCAGTGATTTGGAGTGCGGCGGCGATGATGCCGCCGCTTTCAAAAGCGGTAGCTGCGCTACCGCACTCCACACACCTGATCGCGATCCTTATTGCACTGCGAGAGGAACGGATTGTCCTTCCCGAGAGCGCCGTTGACGAGCCTGATGAACGCACTCAGCGTCATCTCGCACGGGCGGTCGGGACAGCCGACGGCGACGCGGACGGGCTGGTCGGCTTTGTCGCGCGTGCGCATCTGCAGCAGCGTCTGGGTCACGTATTCGATTCCCACGAGCCACTCGCCGTTGCGCCTCCGCAGCTCGAACACGAGCGCGCCGGCCGGCAGGGCGTTGTTGGCCGGAAGGCCCTGGATGTCGGACGGCAGGTTCTTATCGTCGAAGGACCACGTCAGCTTCAGCAGCGTTCCCAGATGCGCGAGGTTCGTGTCGTGGCCGACCAGCCCGACGAATTTCGCTTCGGGACGGGCGCGCGGACAGCCGTGGATCAGGATGCCTGCTTTCCGGTTGACGAGGTGGAAGACCTCGCGAATGAGATTCGAGCCCGAGAGGGTGGAGATGTAGGTGGGGCGCTCGGTCTGGGTGAAGAAGAACTCGTGAAGATGCACGAGGGACTTCCCGTTCGAAGGCTGACCGAACACGACCCGCCCCCAGCCGACGTCCTTCATGGCCATGTTGTTCGCGTACTCGAGGAGGAACGCCTCCGAGGAGGAGGAGCCGTAGGAGAATCGACCGGTCCACTTGAGCGGGGACGAGCAGTCGTCGCCCACGCACGGCGCGGCATGGTCCTGGACGGTCGGCACCGGCTTCACGCACTGTTTCTTGTCGCGGCAGCCGAGCGCGTCATAGAGGGTGTTGAGGCGTTCCTGCTCGCTTCCATACCAGCTCGGCACTTGGCGATTGATGTCGTCCGCCAGCTTCCGGATCGTGTCCGCATCCGGGGTACCGCATTTCGCCTTGAATGGATGAAAGAGCGGATCGCCCTTGCGCTCGACGGGGAGGAAGCCGACGGTGACGTCCCCCTGCGGCACGCCCGCGGCGATCATGCCGTCCCTCAGGCCGGCGGCGGTGTCTTTCGTCCGATTATCGAGGTCCGCCCAGAACACGGCCTTGTAGCCGTTCCTGCAGTTGCTGCCGCAGTAGCGCGTGGCGTAGTACTTGCCGAGAAGCTTCGCCAGCTCGCGGCCGTGCGGCGTGAGGTCGCCCCAGGTCTTCGTGTTGTCGCCGGAGTTCCAGTCCTCCTGCAGCCGAGGCCAGGACGACGGATTCGAGGACTCGCCGGCGTCGCAGGCGAAATGCTTGAGCGGCGAGCGCACGCCGTGACGGAAGACGGCCACGACGAGCTCCGGGGCGGGCTGGGCGTAGGCGAGCGAGCTGACGAGGAGGAGGAGGACCGCCGAAGCCACGCGCATCCTTGAATATTAGTCCCGTTCCACGTGACTCAGAATCGCCGCCGCCATCGCGTGCAGCGGGTGGACGAACCGCGCCGCGCCTTTGGCGATGGCCGCGCCGGGCATGCCGAAGACGATGGACGTGCTCTCGTCCTGGGCCAGGGTGACCGCGCCGCTCTGGTGCATCTCCAGCATCCCCGCCGCGCCGTCGTTGCCCATGCCGGTGAGGATCACACCCACCGCGTTCGGCCCGGCGGCGCGGGCGACGGACTGGAAGAGCACGTCGACGCTGGGGCGGTGGCGGGAGACGAGCGGGCCGTCGCTGAGGTGCACGCGGTACTGGGCACCATCGCGGCGCACGAGTACGTGGCGGTTGCCCGGTGCAATGAGCGCGCGCCCCGGGAGGATGCGATCGCCCTCGGCCGCCTCCTTGACCTGCACGCGACAGGTCTCGTCGAGGCGCCGGGCGAAGGCGGCGGTGAAGAGCTCCGGCATGTGCTGCACGATGACCATGCCCGGCGCTTCCGCGGGCAGGGCCTGGAGGATCTCGCGCAGGGCCTCCGTGCCGCCGGTCGACGCGCCGATGGCCACGACCCTCGCGGTCGTGCGAGGCAGCGGCAGCGAAGGCAGGGGGGTGACGGGTTGCGCGCGCCGCTTGCGCAGGCGCGCCGCCGCCGCGGCGCGGATGGCATCGACGAGGCGCACGTTCGCCTCGGTGAGGAACTCATGCAGTGACACGCGCGGCTTCTCCACGATGTCCACCGCCCCCTCCTCCAGCGCGCGCACGGCGACGTCCGAGCCGCGGCCGGCGAGCGCCGAGCAGACGATCACCGGCAGCGGGCGCTCGGTCATCAGCTTGCGCAGGTACGTAAGCCCGTCCATGCGCGGCATCTCCACATCGAGCAGGACCACGTCGAAGGGCTCGCGCTCGACCTTCGCGTGAGCGATGACCGGGTCGGCGGCCACGGTGACGGCGATGTCGCCGGCAGCCTTGCCGATGGCGATCATGGCCTGGCGCATGACCGCGGAGTCGTCGACCACGAGCAGGCGGATCATCAGAAGCTCAGCAGGAGCTTGATGCCGTACTTTGTCTCGTTGTCCTTGCCGGTAACCGAGAGCGCGTCGCGGTCGACGAGCACGGCAGCGGTGATCTTCTGCAGATTCGGCATCCACCAGGCAATGCCGGTGATGTCGCGCTTTCTCACGACCGAGCTGTGGCGGTCGGGCCGGTTGTGGTCGTGGCGCAGCAGGAGCTCCCATCCCTTGCCGAGGCGGGGCGTGGCGAAGACCGACCAGCCGCGGCCTTCGAGATCGCGGTCTTTCGTCGACAGCACGTCCACGCCGGCGTTGACGCGGGCGTGCTCGTACGTGACCTGTCCGATGAACCGCTCGCGCCGCGCGCTCTGGTCATAGCGATCCTCGACCACGAACAGCGTTGCGCGCAGCGGTTTCCACGGGCGCAGCGTCGCGCGCACCTGAAACGACTTCTCGTCGTTCGCCTCGGCTTTGGTGTATCCCTCACCGTTGTAGACCCCGCCGTGCACGTCGCCCTTGTCGTTGGGAAACGCATACCGCAACGTGACGCCCGTATCGGACGAGGACAGATACCCCTCGCGCTCGGCGAAGGCGGTGCCCTGGAAGCGATAGCGATAGACCTGTTCCGTCGCGTCGAGGTACGGCGTCTGCTGCATGCCGAAGCGGACGAAGGAGCCCTTGCTCATCCACTCGTCGAGATTGAGCTGGGCATAGGCGTACTTCAACCGGAATTGCTGCGAGCCGCCGGCGGATTCGCGGGCGATGTCCGGCGTGACCCGAAAGGCAATGCGCTTGTTCAGCGTGCCGGTGACGTTGATGTACGCGCGGCTGACGTTGAACGAGCTCGCCGCCGGCGCATCGGTGTAGTCGGCGAAGATGGTCGCGCCGACCTTCACCGCCGGCTCGTCGGCGTGGATGGACAGAGAAAGAATGAGCGCGATCGCGCAGAACAGGTTTCGCATCGTGAGCTCCTAGGACCGGGCGTAGGCCGTCGGTCCGACATGTCGCAGCGCGTGCGCCGCGGTGTGCAGGGTCTCGGAATGGCCGAGAAAGAGAAGGCCCGTGGGCGACAGATACCGGGTCAGGCGATCGATCACCGCGGCCTTGGTCTCGCGGTTGAAGTAGATGAGGACGTTGCGGCAGAAGATGAGATCGAACGGACCGTCCACCGCGTACTGCTCGTCGTTGAGATTGATGCGCCGGAGCTCGACCAGCGACCGGACGTTCGGCTGCGCGCGCATCTTCCCCTCCTCCGCGCGCACGCCGCGCAGCATGTAGGCGCGCAGGTAGGCGGGCGGGATGTCCTCCGCCCGCGCGATCGGCCACACCGCCTCCCGCGCCTCGGCCAGCACTTTCGTGGAGATGTCGGAGGCGAGGATCTCCACGGTCCAGCCGGCGTCGAGCGGAAAGTGCGTGCGCAGAAGCATGGCCAGCGAGTACGGCTCCTCCCCCGTCGAACAGGCCGCGCTCCAGGCGCGGATGCGCTTCGTGATCAGGCCGTCCTCCCCGCGCTGTCTCCAGCGCGGGAGGACGGTCGTCTCCAGGAACTCGAACTGGCGCGGCTCGCGGAAGAACCGCGTCTCGTTCGTGCAGATCGAGTCCAGCATCACCGTGTGCTCGTTGGGGTCGCGCTCGACCAGCTCGAGGTACGCGCTGTAGCTGGTCAGGTCGTGCGCCCGCAGCCGGCGGCTCAGCCGCGCCACCACCAGCGCCTTCTTGGCCTCGGGGAGAAAGATCCCGGTCTGGCCATGAATGAGGCGCTGGATGCGCGCGAACTCGCGGTTGGTGAGGTCCATGGTCAGCTCGCGACCTCGGCCACGTCCTCGATGAGGCTTGCGGCCAGGATCTCGCTCGACGAGAGCACGCGGTCGATGTCCAGCAGCACCACGAACGCATCGCCGCTCACGCCCATCCCCTCGATGCAGTCGACGCGCACCTTCGGGCCGAACGACGGCGGCGGCTGGATCTGATCGGGGCCGAGCTCGACGACCTGGTGGACCGAGTCCGCCATCACGCCGAGGACCATGCGCTCACTCTCGTGCTCGAGCTCCACCATCACCACGCAGGTGCGGCGCGTGAGCGCGGTCGGGGCCAGGCCGAACTTCACCGCCAGATCCACCACCGGCACGACCGCGCCGCGCAGATTGAGCACGCCGCGGATCCACAACGGCGTGCCCGGCACGTGGGTGAGCGAGACGCACTCGATGATCTCCGTTACCTTCAGGATGGTCACGGCGTACTCCTCGCCGGCCACGTAAAACGTGAGGTACTGATTCATGACCGGCTCCTAGAAGTGGGTGTAGTCGGCGAAGGCGGCCGGGGCGACGCCGCCGGGAGCGACCGCGGGAACGTGTCCCCCGCGGAACGGCTGCACCGTCGCAGGACGCGGCTCGGGCCTGCGCGCGACTGCCGGCGCGGCCGCGCCCGCGGTGGTGAAGAACGAGATGGTCTGCTGCAGGGCCTCGGCCTGGGCGGCCATCTCCTCGGCGGTGGAAGCCAGCTCCTCGGATGCCGAGGCGTTGCGCTGCGTGACCTGGTCGACGAGGGTCATGGCCTTGTTGATCTGGGCCACGCCGGCCGACTGCTCGTTCGACGCCGCCGCCACCTCGCGCACCAGATCAGCGGTCCGGCGGATGGTCGGCACGAGCTCGGTGAGCAGGCGTCCGGAGCGCTGGGCCACATCCACGCTGGACGTGGCCAGCCCGCCGATATCCTTCGCTGCCGCCTGGCTGCGCTCGGCCAGCTTGCGCACTTCCGTGGCCACCACGGCGAACCCACGTCCATGCTCGCCCGCACGCGCCGCCTCGATCGCGGCATTGAGCGCGAGGAGGTTGGTCTGATAGGCAATCTCCTCGATGATGGAGATCTTCTCGGCGATGCGGGTCATGGCCTCGACCGACTGGCGGACGGCCTGTGCACTCTCATCGACGTCGGCCGTGCCCTTCACGGCCATGGTCTCCATCTGCCCGCTGTTCTCCGCGTTCTGGGTGATGGAGGCGCTCATCTGCTGCAGGCTGGACGTGGTCTCCTCGACGGACGAGGCCTGCTGGCTCGTGCCCTGGGACAGCGACTGGGCGCTGGCGGAGACCTGGGTCGAGGCCACGGTCAGCGCGCTCGCGCCGGAGCGCACCTCGGTCATGATCTCGGTCAGCTTGTCGATCATGTTCGACAGGGCCTTGCCGAGGGCGTCGCGGTCCGAGCGGGGCGTCACGCGGACGCGCAGGTCGCCCGAGGCGATCCCGGCCGCGGCGGTGATCATCTCCGCGTTCGAGTCGACCATCTTCTTCATGGCCGCGAGGAGCATTCCGGTCTCGTCGTCGCCGCGCGCCGGCACATTGAAGTCGTTCTGCCCCTCGGCGAGCTTGTTCGCCAGCTCCACTACTTCCAGGATCGGGGCGGTGATGCTGCGCGTGATGAGCACCGTCATCACGAAGACGACGATGACCCCGGCCAGGCAGACCGCCCACATCGTGGCCCGGGTGCGGGTCTCGGCCTCGAGGACGGTCTTCCCCTTCGTGTTCATCCGCTCGACGTTCTTCGCGGCCAGCTCGGACGAGACCGCGTCCAGGCGGCGGATGTCGTCCTTGTACGCGGCGATGGCGTCATTCGCGGCGTCCGGCGTGCGGATCCTGCCGGCATCGATGCCGCGCAGGACCTCCTCGAAGCCGGTCGTGTACGAGGCCAGGTCCTTCTGCATGGCCACGATGGCCGGCTCTTCGCTGACCTCGCTCCGGCGGCGCAGGTAGTTGAGGTCCTCCGCCGCCGCGGCGCGTGCGGACCGCCACTTGTCGGCGTAGTCCGCGACCTTCTCCCGGTCGCCGACGTTGAGGAAGACGTCCTTCTCGTAGCGGCGCATGTTGAGGGTCTTGGCCTCGAGGTTGGACGCGTGCTCCATCATCTTCGCGTCCCGGTTGAGGATGTCGTCGATGGTGGAGACCATCCGGGACAAGCCCCAGAAGCCGGCGCCGGCGACGACGCCGACCAGGGCCAGGGTGATGCCGAAGGCGAGGGCCAGCCGTTTCCCGATTTTCCAGTTGCTGAGCATGGGTGAGACTCCTTACTGATTTGCAGATTGCGATTGGATGGCGCAGCGAACGATCTCGCGTGCGTCCAGAACCAGAGCGACGCGGCCGTTCCCCAGGATCGAGGAGCCGGCCACGCCCGCGACCTGCCGGAGCAGGCCGCCCATGGGCTTCATGACGGTGTCGTTGGCGCCGAGGAGCTCGTCGACGACGATGCCGGCGCGGCCGTGATCGTGCTGGACGACCACCACGTTTTCACGGTGGAGGACAGGCAATCCTGCCTGTCCTTCGGGTAAAGCGAAGAGCTCCCGCAGGCGCAGATAGGGCAGCGCTTCGCCGCGCACGTTGAGCACGCCGAAGGCGTCGCCGGCCGCGCTCTCGGGCATGGCCATGCATTCAGCGACGGCGTCGATGGGCAGTACGTAGGTCTCGCCCGCGGCGGCGACGGCGAATCCCTCGATGACGCTGACGGTGAGCGGGAGACGGATGGTGATGGTCGTGCCCGCGCCGCGCTCGGAGGCTACGGAGACCGTGCCTCGCAGCGCCTCCACGTTCCGGCGCACGACGTCCATGCCCACGCCCCGGCCGGAGACTTCGGTCACCGAGCCGGCGGTGCTGAAGCCGGGCTCGAAGATGATGTCCTTGTGCGGCGCGAGCCCCAGCTCCAGCGCCCGGCGGGCGATGACCTCTTCGTCGAGTCCGTTGCCGTCGTCGGAGAGCTGGATGGTGATGCCGCTGCGGTCGTGCGAGGCGCTGATGCGGATCGTCCCGGCCGGGCTCTTGCCGCGGGCGACGCGCTGGTCCGGACTCTCGATGCCGTGGTCGACGGCGTTGCGCAGCATGTGTGTGATCGGATCGCGGAGCTGCTCGATGACCGCGGCGTCGACCTCCACGTCGCCAGCCTCGATGACCAGGGCCACGCGCTTCTGCCGGGACACGGCGACGTCGCGAACGACGCGCTGGAACGGCCGCAGCGCGGGCTCCAGCACCACCATCCGCGCGCGCATGACCAGCTCCTGCAGATCGAACGAGAGCCGGTCCACCTCGCGGATGGCATCGAGCACGCGCTCGTCGCCCCCCGCGAGCTCCCGGACCCGCCCGCGGGCGATGGCGATCTCGCCGGTCAGGTCGAGCATGCGATTGAGCTTGTGGATGTCGACCCGCAGCGAGTGCAGGGCGCGCTGCGCCTGCGCGCCGTTGCCGGACACCGCGCGCGCGGCCAGGTCGCGCATCCGGTCGACCGCCTCGAGCAGCCAGGAGATGCTCGCCCCGGTCGCGTGGGACGTCCCGTTGCGCAGGTTCTCCAGCACTTCCTCGACGATGTGCGCGAACGCGGTCAGGTCGTCGAACTGCAGGCAGGCCGCGTTGCCCTTGATCGTGTGCGCGCCGCGGAAGATCTCGTGCAGCAGCTCGCCGTCGTCCGGCGACTGCTCGAGCCGCAGCAGCAGCTCCTCCAGTGAGGCAAAGATCTCCTCGCTCTCGGAGCGGAAGGCCTCGATCAGTTCTGCCAGCTCGTTCATCTCAGATCTCCTTGACGTAGGCTTGGCCGGTGCCGGTGTGGAAGAGGAGCTTGCGGCCGCGGCGGCCGCCGGTCTGCTCGCCGATCACGGGGATCGAGTGCGCGGCCAGGAACTGCAGCGCCGCCTCGGCGTTCTGAGCCCCGATGGCCTTGCGCGCGCCGGTGAAGCCCTCGATGACGCACGCGCCGCCGAACACCTTCGCCACCATGCGGGCCACGAACGCGCCGCGGCCGGTCATCTCCTCGATCAGCTGGACCATGGCGTCGTTGCCGTAGCGCGGTCCCTTGCCTCGCGGCAGGAGGAAGTGGTTCATGCCGCCGACGCGGGCGATCGGGTCCCACAGGCACACGGCCACGCAGGAGCCGAGGATGGTCGAGACCAGGGTGGCGTGCGAGGCCGTGTAGATCTGGCCCGGATGCACGTACACGCTGGCCGGCGCCTCCTCGGCGGCCATGAAGCGGGCCACGCTCATCCCGCCACCGCCGTCTCCGCGTGCAGCGACGCGCAGTAGAGCGCCGTCGACGCGTGCACCGCCAGCAGCTCGAACAGCTCGTAGTCGACCGGCTGCAGCGCGGGCTTGTGGTCGAGGAGGCGAAAGACCAGGATCGCCCCCGTGACCCGCTCGCCGATCTGCATCGGGATGCACGCGGTGAGCGGCTGCTGGTCGGCGGGCTCCATGAAGATGTGCCCTTCGCCGAGCTTCTCCACGGCGTACTCGCCGGCCACGACGCCCACCAGCAGCTCCTCGTCCAGGCCGCACGACGCGGCCAGGTGGAACTGCTCGTCGCCGTCGCGCTCGTAGATCGCCAGCTGCTCCGAGCCGACCAGGTTGATGACGATCTCCTGGATCGAGGTCAGCACTGCCGCCCGCTCGATGTTCGCGTGCAGCTGGTAGGAGGCGACGTAGAGGTTCGCCAGGTTGCTGCTCTGCTCCTCGATGTGCTGGTACTGCTCGGCGAAGCGCTTGTTCTCGCCGGAGACTTCCTCGAAGCGGGCCCGCAGCCGCTCCAGCTCGCCGGTCGCGGCGCGCTGCTGTTCCTCGGCCACGGCCACGGCGGCCCGAAGCTTCTCGTTCTCGCGCAAGAGGCCATTGATGTACTGCTGCTGCTCCTCGCGGGCCTGGGAGATGAAGGTGCGTCCGGCGCTCACTGGGTCACCTCCACCGGGTCGCTGAGGAGGCTGCGCACCTTGGCCAGGAGCTCGGTGGCGTTGATCGGCTTGGTCACGTAGTCCGTGCATCCGACCACCCATCCGGTCTCGACGTTCTGGGCCTCGCCGCGCGTGGTGACCATGATGATGGGGATGTCTTTCGCAGCCTCGTGATCGCGGATCAGGCGGCAGGCCTCGAAGCCGCTCATGCGCGGCATGACCACGTCGAGGAGGATCAGATCGGGCCGTTCGCTGATCGCCTTCTGAACGGCCTCCTCGCCGTTCGAGGCCGTGATCAGGACGTAGGGGTCGTTGCGGAGAATGAACTTTTCCATCATCAGGATGGTGCTCGAATCGTCGACGAGCAGGATCTTCTTACGGTGCATGCGGCGTCTCCTTCCGGCTCAGCAGAAATGCGGGGATGTCTTCGGCGGCGATGGGCCGGGCGAACAGATAGCCCTGCCCTTCGTCACATTCGGATTCAGTGAGGAACTCGGCCTGGTCGTGCGTCTCCACTCCTTCGGCGATGACGCGCAGGCCCAGAGCGTGGGCGGTGGCCACGATCGCGTTCACGATGGCCGTGGCCGAGCGCGACTCAGGGACGTCGGAGACGAAGGTGCGGTCGATCTTCAGACCGGTGATGGCAAAGCGTTTGAGGTAGGCCAGCGAGGAGTAGCCGGTGCCGAAGTCGTCGATGGTGATCTGCAGGCCGAGCCGGCGCAGGGCGTCGATGGTCCGGACCGTGGCCTCGGCCTCGTGCATGGCCGTGGTCTCGGTGATCTCCAGCTCAAGCGCGCCGCCTTCGACGCGGTGTTGGGCGAGCAGGTGCTCGATGGCCTCGACAAGGCGCGGCTGCTGGAAGTGCCGCGCGCCGATGTTGAGGGCCACGCGCGGCACGGCGAGTCCTTCCGCGCGCCACTCGGCGATCTGGCGGCAGGTCTCGCCGATCACCCACTCGCCGAGGTCGATGATCACCGGGCTTTGCTCGATGGCGCGGATGAACGCCGCGGCGGGGATGACCCGGCCGTCGCGGTTCCAGCGCAGCAAGGCCTCGAGGCCGAGGAGCGCGCCGTCGCGCAGCCGCACCTGCGGCTGATAGACCAGCGAGAACTCGCCCGCGCCGATGGCGCGGCGGACGCGATGCTCGACGTGCAGGCGCTCGAACTCGGCCAGCGTGAGCGCGCTCGAGGCGTGCTGGCGCTGGTTGCCGCCGAGCTCCTTGGCCCGATGCAGCGCCGCGGCGGCGGCGCGCAGCAGCGCGTCGGCGCCCTCGCCGTCCTCCTCCAGCTCGGCGACGCCGATGCTGGCCGTGATGTGGATCTCCCGCCCGGCCAACTCGAACGGCTCGTGAAACGCCGCGAGCACCGAGGTGGCCATCTTGCGGATCGACTCCGGCGACTGGCCGGCGATGACGACCGTGAACTCGTTGTCGCCCGTGCGGGCGACCAGGTGCGCGGCCGCGCAGCAGGCCAGCCGCTCCGCCGCCGCGGCCAAGAGCGCGTCGCCGACCGCCTGTCCCGCTGCCGCGTTCACGATGCGGAACGCGTCGAGGTCGACCAGCAGCACGGCCAGGGTCTCTTCCTCGCGCCGGGCCCGGGCCACGGCGTACGCGAGCTGCTCCTGCAGCTGGCGGCGGTTGGGGAGACCCGTCACCGGGTCATGGGTTGCGTCCCACGCGGCCGACCGCTGGGCCGCGAGCATCTCCAGAATGTTCGGATCGAGCACCATGTCGGGACGCCCTTAGCGCAAGCGGGGCGCCACGCGCTGGCACGGAGCTAAATGCTTGAAGGGCGGGTGGTTGACCGTAAATCTGCGGTCCTGCGGTCCACACGTGAATCACGAACTCTCGGGAGTTTTCCCGAGAATGCGGGATGATCGGCCCGCTCGTGACCTCGCCGCTCTTCACGCTCTTCGTCATCGCCTGCAGCGTGGCCGCCGACGCCACGGCGGTCGCCATCGCCGCCTCCGTTCGCGGGGTCACGCCCCGCCGCGGGGCCGTGCTCGCGTGCGCGTTCGGCCTCGCCCAGGCGGTCATGGCCGCCGTGGGCTGGTTCGGCGGCGCAGCCCTTGGCAATCTCTGGGCGGCTTGGGACCACTGGGTGGCGCTGGTGCTGCTCTCGGGCGTCGGGGTGAAGATGATCAAGGAGGCGATGACGGGCGATGACGAGCGCGAGCCCGCCGAGGACAGCCTGGCCTCCCTCCTCGTCCTCTCCTTCGCCACGAGCATCGATGCGCTCGCAGTCGGCGTCTCCCTTCCCACCCTCGGCACGCCGGTGATCGTCTCCCTGGCCATGATCGGCTTGGTCACGCTGCTCTTCAGCGCTGCCGGCGCCGCCTTCGGCCGCTTCCTCGGCGAGCGCTTCGGCCGGACGATGGAGGTGCTCGGCGGGCTCGGACTGATCGCCATCGGCATCAAGATCGTCTACGACCACATGGGGTGATGTACCCTTTTCTCATGCGTGTCGTCGACATCGGAAAACGTGCAGGAGTGACCTCCGGCGTCCTGGGAGCGCTGTGCGTTCTCGGCGAATTCTGCTTCCTCTTCCCGCATCTGCTCGTGGCCCAGGACGCCCTGCCGATGTATCGCGAGAACCTGCCGCTCTTCCGCGGAATCCTGGCCGGCACGATTCTCACGACCTTCGTCCTCGGCGCGGCCAGCGTGCTGCTCATCCGCTCGAAGGTCTACGGCCTGACCGGCATCGCCCTCGGCGTGATCGCCATCCTCATGGGCGGCTCGAAGGCCGAGGCCATCACCGAGACGCCGCGCGCGATGAGCGCGGGACTGGACTACTTCATCCTCGAGCTGCTCGTGCTCGCGCTGGTCTTCGTGCCCATGGAGCGCATCTGGCCCCTGCGCGAGGAGAAGATCTTCCGCACCGGCTGGCAGACGGACATCAAGCACTTCTTCGCCAGCCACGCCGGCGTGCAGCTGCTCTCCTTCCTGACCATCATCCCCGTGCAGGTCCTCTTCGCCTGGACGGTCAAGCTCGACTTCCAGCGCTACGTGGCCGCGCAGCCGGTGGGTTTGCAGTTCTTCGAGATCCTTCTCGTCGCGGACCTCTTCAGCTACTGGGTGCACCGGGCCTTCCACAAGATCCCGGCGCTCTGGAAGTTCCACGCCATCCATCACTCCAGCCTGCACATGGACTGGCTGGCCGGCTCGCGCTCGCACATCGTCGACACCGTGGTGAACCGCTTCTTCGGCTTCCTCCCCATCTTCGTCCTCGGCTTCTCGCCGGCCGCCCTGTACGCCTACCTGATCTTCGTGTCCTTCCACGCCGTCTACATCCACGCGAACGTGAGGCACCGCTGGCCCTACCTGCGCTGGATCTTCGCCACCCCGGAGTTCCACCACTGGCACCACACCTCCGACGAGGAAGGGATCGACAAGAACTTCGCCGTGTTCCTGTCGTTCATCGACGTGATCTTCGGCACCGCGCACATGCCCGACTACTGGCCGAAGCGCTACGGCACGACGAAGTTCCAGCCGCCGGAGACGTACCTGGGGCAGCTGGCGTATCCGTTCAAGAGGGACGAGGAGACGCCGTACGGGTAGCGCGGGCCAGCGGCCGGCGCTCCGTGACGCATCGCACAGCCGAGGCTGTCCGTCATCGCGGCTGGCTCCGAGCGCAGAGCCGACGATGCACTCGTGATGCGCGCAACGGTGTTTCACGGCGTCAACGACATTCGCGTCGAAGAAGTCCCACGCCCCCAGGCCGGGCCCGGCGAAGCGCTGATCCGCGTCACCACCACCACGATCTGCGGGACCGATCTGCACATCGTTCGCGGCGAGTATCCGGTGAAGCCCGGGTTGGTGATCGGTCACGAGCCGGTCGGCATCATCGAGGAGCTCGGCAGCGGCGTGACCGGCTACAAGGTCGGCGAACGGGTGCTGGTCGGGGCGATCACTCCCTGCGGCCAATGTCACGCCTGCCTCTCCGGCCACCTCTCGCAGTGCGGTCACGGCGGCGATGCGGAGGCACTCGGCGGCTGGCGCTTCGGCAACACCATCAACGGCGCGCAGGCCGAGTACCTCCTCGTGCCCAACGCGCAGGCCAACCTGGCGAAGGTGCCGGACGAGCTCACCGACGAGCAGGTGGTCCTGCTCGCCGACATCGCCTCCACCGGCATCAGCGGTGCCGAGTCCGGCGGCGTCACGCTCGGGGACAAGGTCGCGGTCTTCGCCCAGGGACCGATCGGGCTGTGCGCCGCGATCGGGGCGCGCCTGCTCGGCGCATCGATGGTCATCGGCGTCGACGGCGACGATACGCGCATCGCCATGGCCAGGAAGATGGGAGTGGACGTGGTCATCGACTACCGCGAGGTCGATCCCGTCTCCGCGATCCACGCACTCACCGGCGGCGTCGACGTGGCCATCGAGGCCCTCGGCGCGCAGCAGACGTTCGAGAGCGCGCTGCGCGTGCTGCGCCCGGGCGGCACGCTCTCCAGTCTCGGCGTCTACTCCGGCAAGCTGGCCATTCCCTACGAAGCCTTCGGCGCCGGCCTCGCGGACTACCGCATCGTCACGACCCTCTGTCCCGGCGGCAAGGAACGGATGCGCCGCCTCATCGAAATGGTCCGCAGCGGACGGCTCGACCTCCGGCCGCTGATCACCCACCGCTTCAGGCTCGCCGACATCGCGGCCGCATACGCGCTGTTCGGCGAGCGCCGCGACGGGGTGATGAAAGTCGCGATCACGCCGTGAGGCATTCCCAGCGAGTGCGACGGTAGCCCTACGGTGCGTGTTGCTGCGGGAATCACTTGCGACCGTACGGGAAGCACATGCAGTGCTGCTGGAAGCATTCCGCAGGCTGTGGGAACGAGACCCGTTGCTGCGCGAATGACGCGACGGTCTCGCGGGATCAAAACTGCTGGTTTTTGGAGCCGTTTGTGTCCTCCGCGGAGCACACTCCCGGCTGGCCGAAGCAGCCCGACGCGTCGCGCCAGCGCGGCGGTTGACAAAATCCGATGACCGCGTCGTAGGCCTTCCGTGGCGAGTGATTCACCCAGCAATGCGCATCGTCGCGTACGGTCGCCGATGCTGCGTGCAGCATCACCCGTCATTCGCCCAGCGACGCGCATCGTTCGCCGAGGAAGCGGACTGCTCGCGCCAGCCACGTTCATGCCGCAACCAGCACCGCGCCCCCTTCGGTTTGGAGTGCGGCGGCTGCGCCGCCGCTTTGAAAGCGGCGGCATGGCCGCCGCACTCCAAATCACGGCTTCTCGATCGCGAACGCCTTCATCCGCGACTCCAGCGTCGACGGCTTGATCTCCAGCAGCTCCGCCGCGCCGCCTTTGCCGGAGATCTTCCAGTTCGCGCGCCGCAGGGCGTTGAGGAGGTTGCGGCGCTCGAGCTCGCGCCAGGCAGGCTCCGGGATGACCGTGTCGCGCACGAGGTCGTCGCCCGGCGGTTGTTCCTCGACATCCGTCCCGCCGATCGACTCCAGGAACGGCTCGACCGGCAGCGGGCCGCCGGTGTGCCGCGCGACGGCGTCGAACACCATCGCCCGCAGCTCGCGCACGTTGCCCGGGAAGTCGTAGCGGGACAGGAGGCGATAGAGGCGCTCGGGGACGACCGGCGGCTTGCGGTCGAGATCGTGGGAGGCCTCGCGCAGGAAGTGATGAATGAGCGGCGGCAGATCGCCGAGGCGCTCGCGCAGCGGCGGGATGCGCACGTGATAGGCGCGCAGGCGGAAGTAGAGGTCGCGGCGCAGCCTGGCCGGATCCTGGTGCGTGGCCGCGACGACGCGGGCCTCGAGGCGCTTCGGAACGTCGTCGCCCAGGGGGTGATACTCGCGCTCCTGCAGCACGCGCAGCAGCTTGACCTGCGAGGCCTCGGAGAGATCGCCGATCTCGTCCAGGAACAGCGTCCCCCGCCCGGCCGCCTCGATCATCCCCTTGCGCGTTCCGACCGCGCCGGTGAACGCGCCCGGCTTGTGGCCGAACAGCGTGTCCGAGAACATCGTGTCGTCGAGGCCGGCCACGTTGACCGCGCAGAACTGACCGCGCCGGCCGCTGAGGTTGTGAATGGCGCGCGCGAACAGCTCCTTGCCCGTCCCCGTCTCGCCGCTGATGAGCACCGGATTCGACCCGCTCGCGATCACCTCCAGGTAGGCGAACAGCCCGTGCATGGCCGGATCGGCGGTGATGATCTCGCCGAACTGCTCCGGATGGGCCAGCTCCTCCTGCAGCAGCTTCGAGCGCAGCCGGGCGTTCTCGTCGCGCAGCTCCCGATGCTCCAGCGCGCGGGTGATCACCGCCATCAGCTCCGCCGCCGGGGCGGGCTTGAGCAGGTAGTCGTACGCGCCGATCTTCATGCATTCCACGGCCGTGCGGATGTCCTGTTCCGCCGTCACCACCACCACCGGAATCTCGGGATGCGCGGCGGCGATGCGCCCCAGCAGCTCGCGGCCGCCGATGTGGGGCATCATCAGATCGAGGAGGATGAGCGAGACCGGCTCGGCATCGAGCAGCGGCTCGACGTCGCGCGGATCGCGGCACATCAGCACGTTCTCGAACCCTTCCGCGCGCAGGGTCCGGCGCACGCCGTTCAGGACGGCTTCCTCGTCGTCGACCACGAGAATCGTCACTGCGTCGCGCCCAGTCATGTTCGCCCGAGGGGCAGCCAGAGCGTGGCGCTCGTGCCGCGGCCCGGCTCCGATTCGAAAGTCAGCTCGCCGCCATGCTCGCCGGCGATGCGGTCGGACACAGCCAGACCGAGACCCGTGCCTCCCTCGGCGCGCTTGGTCGTGAAGAAGGGGGTGCGGATGTTGGCCAGGTGCTCCGCGGCGATGCCCCGTCCCTCGTCGCGCACGCGGATGAACGCCCGCTGGGCCTCGACGCCGGTCTGAATGCGGATGGACTGGTCGTCGTGCTCCAACGCCTGGCAGGCGTTGAGGACCAGGTTGACCACGACCTGCTCGAGCCGGCGGGCGTTGCCGGCGATGGGCGGCACATCCTCGGCCAGCACGACGTCGAAGTGCTTGGTGGCCCGGGCGATGTGCTTGCCGAGGAGGCGCAACGCGGCCTGCACGATGTCGTTGACCGAGACGTCGCGCCGCGCGCCGGGATCGTGATCGAGGGCGAAGCCGCGCAGCTCGGTGACGATGTTGCGGATGCGCTCGGAGGCCAGCTCGATGTCGTCGATCATCGCCGCGACCTCGCCGCGAGCCTCGGACCAGGGCATCCGGCCGACCCGCAGGTCGCCCCGCGAGGCGGCGATCTCGTCGAGCAGCGCCGTGACATCCCGCCAGGCCTCGCGCACCAGAGGCGCGTTCAGGCCGATGGAGTGGTTGGGATTGTTGATCTCGTGGCCCATGCCGGAGACGAGGATGCCCAGGGAGATCATCTTGTCGGCGCGCACCATCTCGTCGCGGTGCCGCGCGGTCTCCTCCTCGGCCCGTTTCGCGTCGGTGATGTCGCGCATGATCCCGAACGCGCGGAGGAGCGATCCGTCAGGCGCATAGCTGAGGAAGCTCTGTCCTCGCACGATCGCTGTCGTGCCGTCGGCGCGCGCGATCCGAAAGTCCCTGTCGATCACCGGAGGCCTCGGCCCGGCGGAGGGACTGCGCAGCGACGCCCACGTCGCCGCCGAGGCCGCGCCGTCCTCGGGATCCATGAGGGCGAGGCACTCCTGCATCGGACGCTCGAAGGGCCCGCCGCCGGGGCGGCCGTCGAGGATCCGCCAGAACTCGGCCGAGCCGTAGATCACGTCCTCGGCCGTGTTCCACTCCCAGCTCCCGAGATGCGCGGCGGCCTCGGCCCGCTCGGTCAGCTCCTGCTTGTGCTCGAGCTCGCGCTGGATGCGCGTGCGGTCGGTGATGTCGACCGCGACCGGGAACGTCATCCACTCTTCGCCCCAGTGCTCCGAGCGCGCCACCCGGAACAGGATGTCCACCGGCTCGCCGCTGGTGCGGATGAGCGTGTACTCGCCGGTGATGAACTTGCTGTCGCCGAAGATGAGCGCCGGCAGGGCCAGGCCGTAACGCAGCCCCGACTCCGGCGTCCAGGCCTTCTGCAGCCATGCTCGAAATTCACTGACGGTGCGGACGCCCGCCATCTCCAGCGCGACCGCGTTCACCCCGACGATGTGGATGTACTGCCCGAGCTCGTAGAAGAGAGCGGGCCGCTCGCGCAGCGTGCGGGTGAGCGCGTCGGCGCTGTCCAGTCCCCGCCGCCGCAACTCGGCCATCATGCGCGACCAGTCGTTCTCCCACGCGGCGATGGGCAGGCTCTCGAAGAGCCGCCGGTAGCGCGCCTCGCTGCGGACGACCTGCTCGCTGGCCTCATGCTGCTCGGTGAGATCGCGCCCGACGGACTGGATCTCGATGAGCGTTCCGTCCTCGTCGAAGAATCCGCGGTCGGTCCACTCGTGCCAGCGCATCGTTCCGTCGGGAGCGATGACCCAATGCTGATCGGTGATCACCGGCCGGCCGGGACGGAGCGCGGCGAACTTGTCCCGCACCAGCTTCTGCTCCTCCTCGTCCATGCAGGCGAAGAAGGACGTGCCGAGGAGCTCCTGGGCGATGGCGTTGTTGTAGCGGCAGTAGGCCTCGTTCACGAACGTGCGCGTGCCGTCGGGAAGGCAGCGCACGATCAGGTCGGTCTGATCCTCGACCACCCGCCGGTAGCGCGCCTCGCTCTGGCGCAGGGCGGTCTCCATGGTCACACGCTCGGTGATGTCCTCGAGGATGCCGATGCCGCAGACCGGCTCGCCGGTGCGCGAGAAGACCAGCGACACCGAGACCTTGGCGTGGACCACCGTCCCATCGCGCCGGAGATAGCGGCGATTCACCACGTAGTTGCCGCTCCGCCCCTCGCGCAGATCCGCCGTCCGCGACAGGACGTCCGCGAGATCGTCCGGGTGACTGATCTCGGTGAGCTTGTGCCCGACGAGCTCCGCGCGCGGATACCCGACCATCGCGCACAGCGCGTCGTTGACCTCGACGATCGTCCCGTGCAGGTCGGACAGCACCACCCCCACCGGCGTGTGCCGGAAAAGCTCTTCGAGGACGAGCTCCGTGTCCTCGATGGGAGGAAGGAACGAGCTGTGGCTCACTGGACGGGACTAGGATACGCCTCGGTAGGCAGTAGCCCGTAGCCAGTGGCGGTGGGGTTCGGCCCTTACGCACCAACGCCAGCAATCTGCTTGAACCTGCCGGATAAGGTCCTTTCACTCAGCTGCAAGCCGCCTGTGGTTCCCGGGGCCCATAGAAGCGGTTTGCAGCTTTTTGGAGTGCGGCGGCAATGCCGCCGCTTTCAAAGCGGCGGCGCAGCCGCCGCACTCCAAAAAGCTGATCAACTCCACGCACCCTGTACCAGCAACCTCACTGGCTACTGGCCACTGGCTACCCCACGTCCGTGTCGCCCTTCACACTCGTACGTGATTCCCACCACCCCTCCCTGCCAGCGCGCTGAACACAATGAATGTGCGAGGGCTCACATGAGCAGACCGCCGCTGCTGAGAAACAAAAAGCACCTGGTACGCATGGCCGGCATTTTCGGGATCGGCATCACCCTCTTTCTCGGCCTGCAGATGCTGCTCGTGCCGAAGACGTTCGGCCGGTACGGCCACTATCGCGCGGCGGCGATCGACGAGGAGGCGGCGCGCCCGGTGAGGTACGCGGGACGCGCGGCCTGCGCGTCATGTCACACGCCCGTCGTCGAGGCGAAACAGGCCGGCAAGCATGCGGCCCTCGGTTGCGAGGGCTGCCACGGGGCGCTGATGCAACACGGCGTCGATCCGGCGCGGAATCGACCGCGCAAGCCCGACCCGAAGGCGCTCTGCCCGTCCTGTCACGAGGTGAACGTGGCCCGTCCGAAATGGCTGAAGCAGGTCAAATCCGCGGAACACTCGTCCGGCGAGTCGTGCACCACCTGCCACCCGCCGCACGCGCCGCAGATGTGAGGAGATCACGATGAACGACCGCCGCGAGTTTCTCTCCCGGAGCGCCCGCTTCATCCTCCTGAGCGGCGCGGCCGCCGTAGCCTGGGACTACGTCGCCGCCGGCACGCCGTCCGCTGCGCCGAACTACACGGCCTCCGACCACTGGTGGGCGATGACCATCGACATCGACAAGTGCATCGGCTGCGGCAACTGCGTGCGCGCCTGCAAGACCGAGAACGACGTCCCGCTCAATGCCCACTTCTTCCGCACCTGGGTCGAGCGCTATCACGTCAAGGGCGCGGATCGCGAGCACCCGGAGGTCGACTCGCCCAACGGCGGCTACGACGGTTTCCCGGAGATCCATGCCCCCGGCGACGGCGCGAAGAGCTTCTTCGTCCCCAAGATGTGCAACCACTGCGCGCACTCGCCGTGCACGCAGGTGTGTCCGGTCGGGGCGACCTTCGAGTCGCCCGACGGCGTGGTGCTCGTCGACGCCTCCTACTGTCTCGGCTGCCGCTACTGCGTGCAGGCCTGCCCCTATGGCTGCCGCTACATTCATCCGAAAACCAACACCGCCGACAAGTGCACGCTCTGCTATCACCGCCTGGTCAAGGGCCTGACCACGGCGTGCTGCGAGACCTGTCCGACCGAGGCGCGGAAGATCGGCGATCTGAAAGACCCGAAAGACCCGATCCACGCCTTCCTCCTCGGCAGCGACATCCAGGTCCTCAAGCCGCACATGGCGACCGGATCGAAGACCTACTACCGCGGTCTCGACGGCGCGGTCCGCTGAAGGAACGGTCATGGAAGAAGCCATCCTCTCCCAGGTCCACGGCTACATGTACCCGAACGAGATCGAGCTCCAGTGGAGCGTGCTCGTGGTGCTGTATCCGTTCATCACCGGCCTCGTGGCCGGGGCGTTCATCCTGGCGTCGCTGGAGCGCGTGTTCAAGGTGGAGGCGGTGAAGCCGACCTACCGGCTGGCGCTGCTCACGGCCCTGGCGTTCCTCCTCGTCGCGCCACTGCCGCTGCAACTGCACCTCGGGCATCCGGAGCGCTCGTTCGAGATGTACCTGACCCCGCACACGACCTCGGCGATGGCCATGTTCGGCTTCGTCTACCTCTGGTACCTCATGGCCGTGCTCGTGCTCGAGATCTGGCTCGACTACCGGAAGGACATCGTCCTCATGTGGCGCAGGACGCCGGGCTTCCTGGGCCAGGTCTACAAGATCATGGCCCTCGGCGTGGACGACATCAGCGAAGAGGCGCTGCGCATCGACGACGCCGTGGGCAAGTTCATCACCGTGGTCGGCATCCCCTCGGCGTTCCTGCTCCACGGCTACGTCGGCTTCATCTTCGGCTCGGTCAAGGCCAATCCGTGGTGGTCCACCCCGCTCATGCCCATCGTCTTCCTCTTCTCGGCGATGGTCTCCGGCATCGCTCTGGTGCTGCTCTTGTACATGGTCGTGTCGTGGTTCAAGGGGACGAAGATCGACGTCCCCTGCGTCGACACCATCGCCAAGTACCTCTTCTATGCCTTCATCATCGACTTCTCCCTGGAGATGCTCGACCTCATCCATCGGGCCTATGAAGCCGACGAGTCGCTGGAGATCCAGGGCTTCCTCGTCGACTCGCGCCTGTGGACCTCCCAGGTCCTCATCCAGATCGTCCTCGGCACGCTCATTCCGTTGGGCCTCCTTGCGCTCACCCAGCTCGTGTCCCTTTCCGAGCGCGCGCGCAAAGGCATCTACGTCCTCGCAGCCTCGCTCACGCTCATCGGCATCTTCGCCATGCGCTGGAACGTCGTCATCGGCGGCCAGCTCTTCTCCAAGAGCTTCCTCGGGCTGACCAGCTACAAGATGGCCTTCGCCACGCGCGAGGGCCTGCTCCCGGCCATCCTGCTGATGATCCTGCCGTTCGTGATCCTGTACGTGCTGATCAAACTCCTGCCGCCGTGGGAGGAGGAGAAACAGGCGGCGGTGGAGTTTCCGGGAGGATCTTCGCCCGATACAGCGACAGCCACTGCCGCTCCCCCTCGTGGGTGATGGAAAGCGACTCGATCTCGAACGTCACCGGTTGACGAAGGCGACGCCGCCGAGGTGATGATGCGGGAGATGCGGCGACTGCACGAGCCGCGCGACACCCCGTCGACGGTGATCCGGCCGCGATAGGTGCTCTCCACCTGGAGTGAGCCGTCGTAGGTTTCCACGATCCGGAATTTCGGGGCCGGGGAGCGACGCTCTCGTCCTCCACCTGATCCAAGCCGCCGCGGCGGTGAGGAGCACCAGCAGCGAGGCGATGACGCGGGAGGGCATTGGGGGATCGTACTCCTGCCGACTGCTGCACGCGTGTTAACCTCACTGAACATATGCCGGCCGCAGAACGGAGAAGCGTCGTGAAGTCACCTCGCAAGATCAAATTACCGAAATCGACGGCATCGGAGATTCTGGCCGGACATCGGATCACGCCCAGCGAGCTCCGACACGCGCAGAGAGCGGTTGCCGCCGCGAAAAAGGGCGCGACAGGCGGTTCCAATGGGTCTCGCCGAAAGACATCGGAGCTCCGCGTCGCTTACCGGAAGGGTGCCAAGGCGAAACGTAAAGCTTGATGGCTGAACCGTATCCTCGGCACGTCTTCATCAACGCACCTTTTGACGCCGCATACGAGCCGCTGTTCGTGACGCTCATCGGCACACTGATCTTTCTCGGACAGGACCCTCATTGCGTTCTGGAGGTGCCGGAGAAGGGCGAAGGACGCCTGCTGCGCATTTTCAACCTCATCCGGCAGTGCCGGGTTTCGGTGCACGAGCTGAGTCGCGTAGGAACACCGGTTCGCTTCAATATGCCGTTTGAGATGGGCCTCGCCTGCGCGTTGAAACTCGAGAATCCTTCGTCATACGAAGTTTTCGTGCTCGATGCTGTCAATTACCGCCTCGATAAAACGCTCAGCGACTACAAAGGACGCGATCCACTGATTCACCACGGCACGTCCAACGGCATGGTTGCGTGCCTCCTGGACACGTTTCAAACCGACATCCCGAATGCTCCGACCGAGCTCCGTCGTGCCGTCCGACTTCTGCAAAAGTCAGCAACTGTTATGAAGGCAGACCTGCAAGCGCGGACATTGTTTCGGCCTTCCCTCTTCCGTCGTTTGGTCGCAGCGGCCGCGCAGATCGGGATCGATCGTGGTTTCATCAAATCTTGGCCCCGATAACCTCGCCATACCGCGCCAGCCCCCTCTCGAATCTCTCCACGAACCGCCCCACATCCAGCCCGTCCACCAGCGCGTGGTGCACCTCCACGCCGACCGGCATGACCTGCCGCCCGCCCTCCCGCACGCACTTGCCGAAGGCGAGCCGCGGGATCGAGCCGCTGGTGGCGATGGCGTTCGTGAAGGCGGTGAAGCGCAGCCAGGGCAGAGTGGTGTGGTAGACCAGATCGTCCTCTTCGGCCCTGGCCTCCAGGACGCGGCCGGACTGGACGCGGGCGATCGCGGCCTCGCCTGCACGGTGAAACTCGTCGAAGGAATCGGTCAGGTCGAAGCGGGCGAAGCCGAAGGTCTCGTCGGGGCGCATGATGGGCGTGCCGAGGGCGACGCGGTCGTGCAGCCACACCCGCTCGCCGCGCAGGCGAAGGCGCAAGGCCTCGGTGGCGTTGATGGCCTGCAACGCCAGATAGATCGAGGCGAGGAAGAACGACGTCTGCGGCGTTCGCCGGCAGTGTTCCCACAGGTCCGTGACGTCGACTTCGACGGTGACGCTGAAGAAGGGTTGCTGGCTGCGGAGGAAGAGCTCGAAGTGGTCGCGCCGCTTCCAGGTGGAGAGATCGAGGTAGTGCGACATCAGGATTGCCTACTCGGCGAGCAACCGCACGCGGCCGCTGGCGCCCATGCTGCGGGCGAGGCGCCGGTCGGCAGTGACCAGAGTGCAGTCCAGAGTCTCGGCAAGCGCGACATACGTAGCGTCGTAATACGTGAGCCCATGATCCGAAGCGAGCCGCAACGCCGCATTGGCGGCGTCAGTAGTGGGAGGCACCACCGTCAGCGGAATCGACAAAAGATCTCTGAACGCCTGCGCAGCGTCTTCGATGAGAGGACGGGATCGACCAAAGACGAGGACGTTCCCGACCTCGTAATAGAGAAGAGCGGGTACGGCGATCTCCTGTCTTCCCCCGATATGATCGTCGAGCAGGGCTTTCGCAGCAGGAACGTCCTCTTCAGCGAAATCGGAGATGAGCCATTTGAAGGCGACGGAGGCGTCGACAACCAGATCGCTCAGCGACGCCCCCGGTCCCGGGCTGCGAGCGCATCCGCGGTTGTAATGCCTTTGCGCCGCGCGGCTCGGCTGAGCAATCCCGCGTAGGCTCTACGGACCTTCGGATCATCGATCGGACGAGCGACGCGGCGGGCCTCGGCGAGAGCCGCTCGCCGGAGAAAGGCACTGCGGGTCTCGCCCGCCTTACGTGCGGCGGCGTCGATGGTCTTCAGGTCCGTCTCGGGAAGGGAAACCAGTACCTTGGGCACGATAGAAGTATATCTACTGGATATCCACACCGCTATCCCCGCCGGCGCTCCTAGATCAATGCCATCCGGTACGCGAAGGCCACCGCCTGCGACTGGGAGTGCACTTCCAGCTTCTCGTAGATGTGCTGGATGTGATTGCGCGCGGTGAGGGGGGAGATGTTCAGCGCGTCGGCGATGCCGCGGGGCTTGCGGCCGGCGGCGAGGAGGCCGAGGATCTCGATCTCGCGGGTGGTCAGCTCGCGGACGCGGGCGTCGGCGTGGGCGGCCAGGGCACGCGGCTGCTCGGGCGGCGCGGGAGGGACGGCGGCGACCTGCTCCTCGACGAGCCGCACCAGGTGGGCCACGAGCAGGCGCCTCGACACGCGCAGGGTGAAGCGCAGCACGGTCACCTCCAAGGTCATGCGCGAGCCGTTCTTGGCCAGGAGCTGCAGGCGGAAGGGGCGCACGGCGTCGCCGCGGCGGGCGATTTTCTGCACCGCGCAGTCGCTGGAGCAGTAGCGGTTGCCGAAGGAGTCGTCGCCCTGCAACACCAGCGAGCAGGAGCGGCCGGCCACCTCGTCGTGGGTGTAGCCGAGGATGTCCTGGAGCGGTCTGTTCCAGAACACGATGCGGCAGCGCTCGTCGACCACGTAGAGCGGATCACTCGACAGGCCAAACACTTCCAGGGTGTCCAGCATCTCCTCTTCGCCCGGATAGAGAGTGGCCATGACGACCTCCGTTTCCCATTTCGCGTGATGCGACTGCATCACCGGAAATGATGCATGTGCCAGATCGTGGCAGCTGGGGGGCACGGCGCACCATGACAACCATCACACGCGCCATGTGCGCCAGGAGGAACGCATGAAAGGTCCGCGTCACCGAATCCACGCAGTCGCAGTCACTCTCATCCTGACCCTGCTCCTCGCGCCGGCCGCAGCGGCGCAGGTGCAGATCAAAGTCAACGACGACACGTTCTTCAAGCTCGGCCTGCTGCTGCAGACCCAGGCCGACGCGCTGCAGGACCCCGCCACCGGCGGCTACGCGCAGAACGTGTTCGTGCGCCGGGTGCGCTTCCTGGTCGGCGGGCAGATCGCCAAGAACGTCTCGTTCTTCATCGAGACGGACTCGCCGAACCTCGGCAAGTCGATGAGCACGGGGACGAAGAACAACCAGCCCTCGCTCTACCTCCAGGACGCCTATGTCGAGCTGAAGGTGAACGACAAGCTGGCCATCGACGCCGGCCTGATGCTGCCGTCGGTCTCCCGCAACGGCCTGCAGAGCGCGGCCACGCTGCTGCCGATCGACTACGGCGCCTACACCTTCGCCTTCAACAGCGCCACGCAGGGCAACGTCGGGCGCGACACCGGCGTCCAGGCCAAGGGCTACTTCCTGGGCAAGAAGCTCGAGTACCGCGCCGGCGTGTTCCAGGGCATGCGCGATCAGCAGGATCGCGAGCTGCGCTTCATCGGCCGCGTGCAGTACAACTTCCTCGAGCCGGAGACGGGCTTCTTCTATACCGGCACCTACCTCGGCAAGAAGAAAGTCCTGGCCGTCGGCGCCGGCATCGATCGCCAGCACCAGTACGAGGGCTACGCCTTCGACGTCTTCTTCGACTATCCGGTGAAGGGCGGCGCGCTCACCACCCAGCTCGATCACATCCGCTACGACGGCGGCAACTTCCTGAGGAGCCTCCCCGACCAGAAGATCACCCACTTCGAGGCCGGATACCTGATCGGCAAGACCCGGTTCATGCCGGTCGTGTCGGTCACCAGCTGCGATTACACCGACGCCTCGCGCTGGGACGAGGTCCGCTACGCCGCCGGCCTCAATTACTTCCTCTCCGGCCACAACACGAACGTCAAGGCCCTCTATCAGCGCATCGACCGCGACCAGACCCGCGAAGTCAGCCAGTTCACGATCCAGATCCAGTTCTTCTACTTCTGAACCGAGGAGAGCGTAATGAGTGACATCACCGCCAACGGCATCGCCATCCCCGCCGCCGCCCCCGCCCGCACCGAATACCCGGTCCGCAAGATCATCTTCGCCGCCGGTCTGGGAACGATGATCGAGTGGTACGACTTCTACATCTTCGGCAGCCTGGCCCTGATCATGTCCGAGGTGTTCTTCCCGAAGGGAGACCCGGTGTGGGCGCTGATCAAGACCTGGGCCCTGTTCGCGACCGGGTTCGTCGTCCGCCCCTTCGGCGCGATCGTCTTCGGGCGCATCGGCGATCTGATCGGACGCAAGTACGCGTTCCTGGTGACGATGACGATCATGGGTCTGTCGACCTTCCTGATCGGCCTCCTGCCGGGCTATGCCACCATCGGACTGCTCGCCCCCACCATCCTCCTCGTCCTCCGTCTCCTCCAGGGCCTGGCCCTCGGCGGCGAGTACGGCGGCGCCGCGGTTTACGTCGCCGAGCACGTGCCGGACAACCGGCGCGGCTTCTACACGAGCTTCATCCAGATCACCGCGACGCTCGGCCTGTTCGTCTCCCTGGCCGTGATCCTCAGCATCAAGAAGCTGATGGCGCCCGAGACCTTCAGCGCCTGGGGCTGGAGGCTGCCGTTCATCCTCTCCATCTTCCTGGTGGCGATGTCCCTCTACATCCGCATGAAGATGAAAGAGTCGCCGCTCTTCGCCGCGCTCAAGAGCCAGGGCAAGACCTCGCTGGCACCTCTCAAGGAGTCCTTCGGCCGCTGGTCCAATCTGAAGATCGTCCTCCTGGTCCTCTTCGGCGCCACCGCCGGCCAGGGCATCGTCTGGTACACGGGCCAGTTCTATGCGCTCTCGTTCCTGCAGAGCGTGATGAAGATCGACATCGTCAAGTCGAGCATCATCGTAGCCATCGCCATCCTCGTGGGCATGCCTTTCTTCACCGTGTTCGGCGCGCTGTCGGACAAGATCGGCCGCCTCAAGATCATGATGGCCGGCAACCTCATCGCCGCCCTCACCTACATCCCGATCTACAAGGCCATGGTCCACTACGGCGCCGATCCGAAGAACCCGAACATGTTCATGCTCACTCTCCTGGTGTTCATCCAGGTGATCTACGTGACCATGGTCTACGGGCCGATCGCGGCGTTCCTGATCGAGGCCTTCCCGGCCCGCATCCGTTATACGTCCTTCTCCCTCCCCTATCACCTCGGCAACGGCTGGTTCGGCGGCACGCTCCCGCTCATCGCCGGCGTGCTCGTGGCCCAGAGCGGCAACATCTTCGCCGGCCTGTACTGGGTGATCGGCGTCGCGGTGATGACGTTCCTGGTCGGGACGTTCGCCCTCAATGAGAGCCACCGCACGGAGATCTGGAAGGAAGCGGAGGACGCGCGGCCGGCGTAATAATCGGCACCCGACGAAGGGAGTCGCCATGCCCAGCTACGACGACGTCTACACCCGCTCCATCGTGGATCCCGACGGATTCTGGGGCGACGCCGCGGCGGACGTGCAGTGGTTCAGGAAATGGGACCGCGTGCTCGACCGCTCCGGCGAGCCACTGTACCGCTGGTTCACGGGCGGGATCACCAACACCTGCTACAACGCGCTCGACATCCACGTCGAGCGCGGCCGCGGGGGTCAGGCGGCGCTGATCTACGACAGCCCGCTCACCGGCACGGTCCGGACCTTCACCTATCGCGAGCTGCGCAACCTGGTGGCCCGCTTCGCCGGCGCGCTCCTGCGCCTCGGCGTGGTCAAGGGCGACCGGGTGATCCTGTACATGCCCATGGTCCCCGAGGCCGTGGTGGCGATGCTCGCCTGCGCGCGCATCGGAGCGGTGCACTCGGTGGTCTTCGGCGGATTCGCGCCGCCGGAGCTGGCCAAGCGCATCGCCGACGCCAGGCCGAGGGTGATCGTCTCCGCATCGTGCGGGATCGAGCCGGGACGTGTCGTCGCCTACAAGCCGCTGCTCGACGAGGCCATCGAGCTCTCGCCGGTGAAACCCGAGCGCTGCGTCATTCTCCAGCGCCCGCAGCTCCAGGCAACGCTCGATCCCGAGCGCGACGTCGACTGGGACACCGCGTTCAAGAAGGCCCACTCCGTCGGCTGCGTTCCCGTGGCCGCCACCGATCCGCTCTACATCCTCTACACCTCGGGCACGACCGGGCTGCCGAAGGGCATCGTCCGCGACAACGGCGGGCACCTCGTCGCCCTGAAGTGGAGCATGGCCAACATCTACGGCGTGCAGCCGGGCGAGGTGTACTGGGCGGCGTCGGACATCGGCTGGGTGGTGGGGCACTCCTACATCGTCTATGCGCCCCTGTTCCACGGCTGCACCACCATCCTCTACGAGGGCAAGCCGGTCGGCACGCCCGACCCCGGCGCGTTCTGGCGGGTCATCTCCCAGCACAAGGTCTCCGTCCTCTTCACCGCCCCGACGGCCTTCCGGGCCATCAAGCGCGACGATCCGAACGGCGACTACATCCGCAAGTACGACCTGAGCCGGTTCCGCTATCTCTTCCTCGCCGGCGAGCGCTGCGATCCCGACACATTGCTCTGGGCGCAGTCGAAGCTCGGCGTGCCGGTGATCGATCACTGGTGGCAGACCGAGACCGGCTGGCCCGTCGGCGCGAACTGCGTCGGCCTGGGGATGCAGCCCGTCAAGCCCGGCTCCTGCACCAAACCCGTTCCCGGATACGACATCCGCGTGCTCGACGAAGCGGGACGCGAAGTCGAGGACGGCGCGATCGGCAACATCGCCGTCAAGCTCCCCCTGCCGCCGGGCTGCCTGCCGACGCTCTGGCAGAACGACGCCGACTACGCGAAGTGGTACCTGACGACCTATCCCGGCTACTACAAGACCGCCGACGCCGGCTACAAGGACGAGGACGGCTACCTCTGGATCATGAGCCGCACCGACGACATCATCAACGTCGCCGGGCACCGCCTCTCCACCGGCGCGATGGAGGAAGTCCTGGCCGGGCATCCCGACGTCGCCGAATGCGCGGTCGTCGGCGTGGCCGACGACATCAAGGGCGAAGTCCCGGTCGGCCTGGTCGTGCTCAAGTCGGGCGTGACCCGCCCGCAGAGCAGCATCGTGGGCGAGCTGATCCAGCGCGTGCGCGAGAAGATCGGCCCGGTCGCCTCGTTCAAGCAGGCCGTGGTCGTCGGGCGCCTGCCCAAGACCCGCTCCGGAAAGATCGTCCGCGGCACGATCAAGAAGATCGCCGAGGGCAAGCCCTACAACGTTCCGGCGACGATCGACGATCCGGTCACGCTCGACGAGATCACCAGCAGTCTCACCACCATCGGCTATCCATCCGCACTCGCCACTTCTCGAGGAGGACGTTCATGAGCAGCACGCTCGAGCTCAACGAGGCTCAGATCGCGGTCCACTGGAAGGAAGAGGAGTACTTCTATCCCTCGCAGCCGTTCATCGCCCAGGCGAACCTCAAGGACCCGAACATCGACAAGCGGTTCTCGCTGGACAACTTCCCGCAGTGCTTCGACGAGTACGCGAACCTCCTGACCTGGTTCAAAAAGTGGGACCAGACCCTGGACTCCGGCAACCCGCCGTTCTGGAAGTGGTTCGTCGGCGGCGAGCTCAATGCCAGCTACAACTGCATCGACCGGCACCTCGCCACGCACAAGGGAAAGGCCGCCTTCATCTTCGTCCCCGAGGCCGAAAGCGAGCCGACCACGGTCCTCACCTACCAGGAGCTGTTCGAGCGGGTCAACGAAGTCGCCGCCGCGCTGCGCGACTTCTACGGCCTCCGGACCGGCGACCGCGTCACCATCCACATGCCGCTCGTCCCGGAGCTGCCGATCACGATGCTCGCCTGCGCCCGCCTCGGCGTGGTGCACTCGGTGGTCTTCGGCGGCTTCTCCGGCGTGGCCTGCGGCCATCGCATCGCCGACTCCGGCAGCCGGGTGCTGATCACCATGGACGGCTATTCGCGCAGCGGCCAGCTCATCGATCACAAGGAGAAGGTCCAGCCCGCGATCGACGCGGCGAACGAAGAGGGACAACACGTCGAGAAAGTGCTGGTCTGGCGGCGCTACGACGGGCGCTATCTCTCCGCCACGCCGATGGTCGACGGCCGCGACTTCTTCGTCGACGACGTGCTCGCCGCGTTCCGCAACCGCAAGGTCGATCCGGTCTCCATGCCCGCCACCGCACCGCTGTTCCTCATGTACACCAGCGGCACGACGGCGAAGCCGAAGGGCTGTCAGCACTCCACCGGCGGCTACCTGTCGTACGTCACCGCCACGGCCAGGAACATCCTCGACATCCACCCCGAGGACATCTACTGGTGCATGGCCGACATCGGCTGGATCACCGGACACAGTTACATCGTCTACGGCCCGCTGGCCCTCGGCACCACCAGCGTCCTGTATGAAGGTGTTCCGACCTATCCCGACGCCGGACGGCCCTGGCGCATCGCCCAGCGACTGGGCGTGAACATCTTCCATACCGCGCCGACGGCGATCCGCATGCTGCGCAAGGTCGGCCCCGAGACCCCGCTCGACTACGACCATCGCTTCAAGCTCATGGTCACCGTCGGCGAGCCGATCGAGCCGGAAGTCTGGCGCTGGTATTACGACGTCGTCGGCCGCAAGGACGCCGTCATCGTCGACACCTGGTGGCAGACCGAGACCGGCGGCTTCCTCTGCAGCACCAAGCCCGCGCTGCAGCCGATGAAGCCCGGCAGCGCCGGCCCGGGCATGCCCGGCATCCACCCGGTCATCCTCGACGAGCAGGGCAACGAGGTCTCCGCCGGCAAGGCCGGCAACCTCTGCATCCGCAATCCCTGGCCCGGCATCATGCAGACCGTCTGGCGCGATCCGGACCGCTTCGTGAAGACCTACTACGCGAAGTACTGCAAGGATCCGAGCAGCAAGGACTGGCGCGACTGGCCGTACTTTGCCGGCGACGGCGCGACCCGCGCCGACGACCGCTACATCCGCATCCTCGGCCGCGTGGACGACGTGATCAACGTCGCCGGCCACCGCCTCGGCACCAAGGAGCTCGAGTCGGCATGCCTGATGGTCGGTCAGGTCGCGGAAGCGGCGGTCGTGCCGGTGGCGGACGACGCGCGCGGACGCGTGCCCGAGGTGTACATCGCCCTCAAGCCCGGCATCGCCCCGGACGTCGCCATCGAGAAGGCGGTGGTCTCGGAGCTCGACAAGCTGATCGGCAAGATCGCCCGCCCGAAGAGCGTGCGCATCGTCCCGGACATGCCCAAGACGCGCTCCGGCAAGATCATGCGCCGCGTGCTGGCCGCGATCAGCAACCGCATGCCCGTCGGCGACGTCACCACGCTCGCCAACCCGGAGGTCGTCGAAGAGATCCGGGTCATGGTCCAGGGCGCCGCGCCCGTGGAGACCACGACCGAGGTCGGCGACGACATCCGGAACTTCGGTCAGAGCGAATGATCTACGCGCTCCTGGCCGACGTGCACGCCAACCTCGAGGCGCTCGAGGCGTGCCTGAGGCACGCCTCCGAGCGCGGCGCGGAGCGGTACGCCTTCCTCGGCGACCTAGTCGGCTACTGCGCCGATCCGGAGCAGGTGGTGGACCGGATCTCCGCGTGCGCGTCGATCGCCGTCCGCGGCAATCACGAGCAGGTCCTCGACGAGTGGACCGCGCGCCGGCTCTCCAGCGGGCAGAAGTCGTTCCTGCAGTCCCTGCCGGTCTGCGTGCGCGAGGACGACCTCTGCTTCGTGCACAGCAACGCCGACGCGCCCGAGGACTGGCGCTACATCGAGACCGCCAGCGCGGCCCGCGAGAGCATCGACGCCGCGCAGACCACGTACACGTTCGCCGGTCATCTGCACCAGCAGGTCCTCTACTTCAAGACCATGGCCGGCAAGACCGCGCCGTTCCGTCCGACGTCCGGCAGCGTCGTTCCCGTGCCGCCGCACCGCTCCTGGCTGGCCATCGTCGGCTCCGTGGGCCAGCCGCGCGACGGCAATCCCGCCGCCGGCTACGCCCTGTTCGACTCGGCGGCCGAGACCATGACCTTCTACCGCGTGCCGTACGACCATCTCGCCGCGGCGGAGAAAATCCGCCGCGCCGGCTTGCCGGAGCCTCTCGCGGCGCGCCTCGAGAACGGCGTCTGATGCCCGACCGGATCCGGCCCGGAGTCTCCATCGACGAGTTCCGCATCGGACCGCTCGTCCACTCCGGCGCCATGGGCAACATCTTCCAGGTCACCCGCCCCGACGCCCGCGCGCCGATGATCATGAAGGTCCCGCGGGTCGGCCCGAACGAGCCGGTCGAGGGGGTGATCAGCTTCGAGACCGAGGCCACGATCGTGCCCGCGCTGAGCGGCCCGTACGTGCCGCGCTGCGTGGCCGTCGGCGATCTCGCGCGCATGCCCTACCTGGTCACCGAGTGGATCGACGGCGCCAGTCTCGAGCAGCGCCTGCGCGGCGGGCCGCTTCCGCCCGCCGACGTGGCGCGCATCGGCGCCGCGATCGCCGACGCTCTGCACAGCCTGCACCAGCAGGACGTCATCCACCTCGACCTCAAGCCGGCGAACGTCATCCTTAGGCAGGACGGCACGGCCGCGCTGGTCGACTTCGGCTTCGCCCATCACGCCCGCTATCCCGATCTCCTGGCCGAGGAGACCCGGCACTCCGCGGGCTCCAAGCCGTACATCTCCCCCGAGCAGATCCTCGGCACACGCGAGGACCCGCGCAGCGACATCTTCTCCCTCGGCGTGGTGCTGTACGAGATGGCCACCGGCCGGTTCCCGTTCGGCGAGGCCGACACCGACGTGCGCAACCGGCTCTGGCTCGATCCCGCGCCGCCGCGCGCATATGTGCCGGAGACACCGCCGTGGCTGCAGGAGGTAATCCTGCGCTGCCTCGAGGTCGACGCCGAGACGCGCTATCAGTCCGCGGCCCACGTGGCCTTCGACCTGCGCCATCCCGATCAGGTCGCGCTCACCGCACGCGCGGCGAAGATGCGCCGCGCCGGCCTGGTCGCCCATCTACGCCGCTTCCGCGGCGCCCGGGCGCGCTACCGCCGCAGCCAGCGCATGCCCAACGCGCACCTGAGCCGCTTCCCGATCGTGATGGTGGCGGTCGATCCGAGCCATCCCGACGAGGAGCACCAGCCCGCCCTCCAGCGCGCCACCGCCCAGATCCTCTCCCTCGGCGCCGAGCTCCGGCTGATCTGCGTCTCGGTGATGCGCACCCCGCGTGTGGAGGCCGCATCGCGCATGCATCTCGAGCAGATCGTCCGCCTGCGCCACTGGGTCGAGCCCCTGCGCCTACCCGCGCAGCGGCTCTCCCTGCACGCCATCGAGTCCGACGATCCCGCCGAGTCGCTGCTGGAGTTCGCGAAGGCCAACAACGTCGACCTCATCGTCCTCGGCGCGCATCTGCCGTGGGCCACGGAGGTGGCGGCGAAGGCGCACTGCAGCGTGCATTTGGTAAGAGTCTAGGAGCGCGGTGGCGGAGCCACCGCTCTGGGATCGCAGAGCGGCGGCTCCGCCGCCGCACTAAAAGTTCTTCGGCTCGCCCCGCTCCTGCGCCTGCCCCGCCCTGCTGGAGTTCGCCAAGGCCAAAGCGCACTGCAGCGTGCACCTGGTCCGAGTTTCGGAGTGCGGTGGCAATGCCACCGCTTTCTGATCCGGATCACAAAGCGGCGGCTCCCGCCGCCGCACTCCTAAAAGTTCTTCGGCTCGCCCCGCTCCTGCGTCTGCCCGCCCTGCTGGAGTTCGCCAAGGCCAAAGCGCACTGCAGCGTGCATCTGGTCCGGGTTTAGGAGTGCGGTGGCAACGCCACCGCTTTCTGATCCGGATCACAAAGCGGCGGCTCTGCCGCCGCACTCCTAGAAGTTCTTCGGCTCCCCCTTCTCGTTCACCACCAGCGCGGTCGTTCCCGGCGGCAGCACCTGCAGGGTCTTGAGGAACTCGATCAGGTCGTCCTGCTCGTCGCTGGACAGGGCCTCGAACGCGCGACGCTGCACGAGCGCTTCACCGGCGTGGGCGAGGATCGCCGCGCGCATGGTCGTGTGCAGGCCGTTGTGCATGTAGGGCGGCTCGTTCGCGGCGCCCCAGAGGCGCTTGGTCAGGAACTTCTGATTGCCCTGAGAGAACTTCGGCGCCCAGGTGCCGAAGTTCATGTCCAACGGCTCGCGCGACGGATCGTCCGCGCCGCTGGTGATGTCGTGGAGCTTGAAGTCCGTGTACGCCGGGACCCAGACGACGCCATCGGCGTCAGGTGTGAGACGCGGCTGCGGGAGGACATCGCTGCTGAGGTCGACCGCGAGGGTCTTCGCCTCGCCCACGCGCAGGTTCGTCGGCGCGTTGTAGGGATTGGGCTCGGTGTACATCCAGCCCCGCGCGTCGAGGGGCAGCTTCGAAACATGGCACGAGCCGCAGCCGATGCGCTCGAACACGCGCTCGCCCGAGCGCACCGCTTCCTCGACGACGGGATCGTCGGGGATGACCCGTCCGGGCACCTGCAGCGTGGCTTGGTAGACGCTCACGGCGGTGACGTCGGCGCGGGTCATCTCGTTGCGGAAGGCGTCGCCGTCGGGATCGGTGTCGAGACCGAAGCGCTCGGTCGGCTGGATGCCGTGATGGTGGTTGAATGCGTTGTTGGAGAACTCGCGCAGGGAGATGACGTTTCCGGCCTGATGCCACGGACGGATGATCAGCGTCGGCCACTCGGTCGGAGTCGTGCCGAGGAGGCTGAGACGGGAGAGACCCTGGACTTTGGAAACGTCCCACAGGCCGTCGGGCTTGCGGGTGAGTTTGCCGAAGCTGATGCCTTTCGACACCAGCTCGCGGGTCTCGCCGGGCTTCATCTTGTCGCGGATAGCCTGGAGGTCGGCGGTGATCTGCCGGGCCAGCATTTCCAGGTACCCCGCACCGAACATGCCGGTCGTGGCCCGCAGGTTGGCGATGGTCTGCAGGTTGGCGGCGCGGCCGCGCTCGTCGATCGAGCCCTTGGTGGCCACGGCGTCGGCGGGATCGAAGGTGATGAAATCGAAGCGCTGGCCGAGGACGAAGACGTTGGTGACGAAGTCGCCGCCGCCGCCGGACAGGCCGTGCGGCGCGTTATGGCAGCCGAAGCAGGAGTTGGCGTCGGGACCGGAGAGGCGATTCATGGCCCGCATGCCCACGAGCGGGTCACTCGGATCGGCGAGCGCTTTTCCCGTCCCCTTCGTCAGCGGGCGTCCGGCGCCTTCCTGGTGCGTCCAGTTGGCGTCGAAGAGCCGCTTGCCATGCGCGACCAGCGCAGCGAGCGGCACGCGATACTCGTCGCCGTCCGCGAGGTGGACGGGCACGGCCACCTCGCGTCCGATGCCGGCGCGCTGGCGGCGCGTGTCCGTCGCCGCGAAGACGACGGACACGAGCGCCAGCGAGGTGACGATGGCGGTGAAGAGAGTTTTTCTCATGGCGCCTTGGACTCCTGAATCGGACTGGTGATGGCGATGTGGAAGGTGTTCGGCTGGCCCGGCGCCGGGTGGTAGACGCCCGCGCCGACGCCGACGATCTCCCCGCGGCGGCGGAGCACCACCCGGATCGCGCCCGCCGGGACCTTCTTGATTTTGAAGAAGCCCTGGTGATCGGTGTTCGTGTGGCCCTTGTATTTGAGGTTGCCCGAGGAGGTGATCTCGACCTCCGCCTTGGCGAAGACGTTCTGCGCGGCGGCATCGGCCTGGCTGGACAGCGATACCCCGCCCCCACCCGGCCCGCCGCTGACGTCGATCGATCCGGGCGCGGACGGCGCGGTCGTCACCCGCACCGCATAGCCGCCGTCCGCCGCCGGCGTGAAGTGGATGAAGCCGTAGTCGAGATCGAACGGATTGTTGTCGGTGAAGTACTCGTACACCGAGGTGTTGGCCGGGATCGTGGCCTGCGGCGTGTTGCTGTAGTCGAGCTGCACGAACGGCCGGTTCGGGCCGGGCGTCAGTCCGACGATCGACCCTTCCCTCAAGGCGGTGATACCGCGGTAAGCGAACTGAATGCGCCCGTCGGAGTAGAGAATGATCTGCAGCGTGTTCGAGCCGCCGGCCGAGTAGTGCTGCACGGTCTGATGGGTGACCACGAACCGGCCCGGGAGGGTGTCATTGATGTACAGCCCACCCGAGAAGCGGCCGTAGAGGTCGTCGAAGAACGCCGCGATGCGCGGGAGGCTGTTGAACGCGGGCAGGGTCTCGAAGTAGGTCGAGTCGGCGTTGCCGAAGGTGAGATAGCCGTTCGTGCCGACGAAGACCTGGTTCCAGGTCGTGCCGTAGTACGTGAACGGGAACGGCAGGGTACGTAAGAACGAGCAGTCGTCGCAGCTGGTCACGAACGTGCCGAGGTTCTCCTCGAACACGGCCTCGGTGATCACGATCGTGCCGACGTTGGTCACGCCATTGCGCACCGGCGCGACCGGCGGCGAGGAGCCGGTCAGGATCGAGCCGTCGGCCTCCTCGAGCCGGGCGTTGGCGACGATGTCGCCGCGGACGGTGGAGACGCTGAAGATCGAGAATGCGCCGCCCGGTCCGGTCACGGCCGACAGGCCGTCGACGGTCGTCACCGCCGCGCCGACGACCGGCGCACCGTCGACGTTCACCACGACGCCGCTGACGGTGGTCAGCGGATCGGGGATGACCTGCACTCTCACCTGGGCGGAGGACTGGTTGTTCGCCAGGTCCGACGCCACCACCCGCAGATCGAGCGTGCTCACGCCCGTGGGAACGGTCAGCGAATAGGCGTACGGCGCGGAGCTGTCGGTGAAGGCGGGCTGGCCGCCGACATAGAACTGCACCTGGTTCACGGCGATGTCGTCGGTGGCCTCGGCCTGCACGGTCAGCTGCGCGCCTTCGTAGTGGGTCTCGCCGGCGAGCGGTGAGGTGATGGCGACCTCCGGCGGCACGCCGGCCAGGTCCTCGAGCGGCAGGTACTGGCCGATGAAGAGGCGGGTGTCGCCGCTGAAGCCGAAGTCGGCGTTGACGACGAAGGACTCGCCGGTCATGTAGACGTACGGCCCGGCGACGGCGATGCCGGTGCCGGCGTAGTCGCCCAAGGGGGAGAAGTTGATGATGCCCTTGAGGCCGGGGGCCGCGGGCGTGGTGACGTCGACGAACGGCACGGCGTTCGGGAAGAGCTGCTCGGCGAAGACCGCGAAGCGGCCCGCCACCTCCACGTCGCGCGGCACGAACTGCGTCGGCAGACTGCCCACCTCGAACGGCGCGGCCGGGTTGGTGAAGTCGATGATCCGGAACCCGCCGGTGTAGGCGGCGACGTAGGCGAGGTTGCCGGAGACGCGGACGTCTTTCGGGCCTCCGGGGATGAAGACGCTGCCGCGGAGGAAGGGCGCAGACGGGTTGCTGACGTCGATGATGCGCACGGCTGCGTCATCGGCGATGACGACGCGCGTGCCGGAGACGTCGACGCCGCGGGCCTGCGCGCCGGTGTTCAGGGAGCCGACGAGGATCGGCGCGGCCGGGTTCGCGGCGTTGATGATCTGCAGGCCGCCGAAGCCGTCGGCGATGTAGACCAGGTTCGCGGACACGGCCACGTCCTGGGCCATCCCCGGCGTGTCGGCGGAGCCGACGATCACCGGCGCCGTCGGACTGACGATGTCGATGATCTGCAGGCCCGACTCGCCGTCGGCGACGTAGGCGTAGCGGCCGGAGAGGCGCACGTCGATGGCCGTGCCGTTCGTATCGCGTGAGCCTACGATCGCCGGCGCGGCGCGGTTGGAGACGCTGACCACCTGCAAGCCCGCCGAGCCCGCGGCGACGTAGGCGAAGTCGCCGTTGACCTCGACGTTGTTGGCGTAGCCGGGGATGCTCACCGAGGAGAGCGCCAGCGGGGCGAACGTGCGCACGATGCCGCTGGACGTGCCGGTGAAGCCGCTGTTGGTGACGGTGATGGTGCAGATGCCGTCGCTCGAGCCGAACACGCGGCCGGCGATCGCGCCGAAGTTGCAGACGTTGAGGTCCGAGGAGTTGTAGTTGGTCCCGCGCGCGGTCGGCGTGAGATCGATGCTGGTGCCGTCGCGCAGTTCGCCGGTTACGCGGAGCTGCGTGTACGCCTCGCCGACGAGGGAGTTGACGATCAGAGTGAACGCGGGCGGCTCGACCTCCATGCTTCGGAGCGCGGCGCCGAGATTGACGCTGCCCGGGTTCGTGGGGTCGCTGCCGGTCTGGATCTCCAGCGCGTCGCGCACGCCGTCGCCGTCGGTGTCGGCGGCGAGCGGGTTGGTGACGAAGGAGTCGTCGCCGGCGACGACTTCCTCCCCGTCGAGGATGGTGTCGTCGTCGGAGTCGGCGTCATTGAGACCCGTGCCGCGCGTGAATTCGTCGCGGTTCGCCAGGCCGTCGCGGTCGGCATCCTCGAGGGCGTCGTTGGCGTCGCCGGGATCGAGGCCTTCACGGATCTCGACGTCGTCCGGAATCCCGTCACCATCCGAATCGGCGGAAAGCACGACCGAGATGGCGATCAGTCCCGAGGCGCCTTCATTCGTGGCCTGGAGGATGGCCGTGCCGCTGGAGACCGCCGTGACCTGACCTTCCGCGCTGACCGTGGCGATGGCCGGGTTGCTCGAGGCGTAGGTCGTCCCGGTAGCCGAGGCGGTGATGTTCCGGCTCTGGTTGCCGGCGTACACGCCGACGACGGTGAGCTGGGACGTGGCGCCGACGCTGGAGAGCGTCTGCAGCGTGGCCGTCACGGTCATGATCTGCGGGATGGGCGTGGTGGCGCCGAGGAGAATCGGCGGCACGTCGACCGCGGCGTCGGGCGTGATCTCGAACGGCGCGGACTCCCCGGAGAGGGTCTGGCCGTTCTCCACGCACGACGCGCGAGCCCGTACCGGACCGAAGTTCGCCGGGATGTTCGGCAGAATCCACGATCCGTCCGGCTTCACCGCGGAGTTGCGATTGAGGACGCTGACGGTGCAGTTCTCGTTGAGAGGAGTCGTGTCCTGGGCCGTGGCGGCGGCCGCCAGCAGAAGGGCGACCGCGAGAAACAGAGGCTTCGATGAGATCGCGTTCATGATCAGACCTTTCCGCGTCACTTGCACCAGATGCAGGGGCCCCAGTTGTTGTCCTTCGCCATCTGACAGATGGCGGCGATGACGGGATCGGTAACCTCGTGCTCCGCGTCGTAGGCCACTCCCGTCTCGTGCTCGCGGTCGGAGCGTTTGCCATGTTCCTTCTGGTACTCCCTCGTGGTCTCGGCCACGGCATCCTGGAAGGCCTGAAGGTTGCGGATCTTGGCGATGGCCTGCCGCCGGGTCTTCGCCTCGGAGAGGGGAATCCGGATGCCGGTGAATCTCTCTTCGATCGTCGGCAGGGCCTCCAGCAGTTGAGGCTTGAGGTGGGAGAGATGGACACCCTCGTGCGCCTTGATGGCGTCGAGCATGTACCACTGCTTACTCGGGTCGAGGGACGATTTGCTGAGGTCCTCCGCCTGCTTACAGAAGTTGTTGGCGTCTGTGTTGCGGACCTCCGCCACCCCGGGCAGCAGGCGCTCCTGCCGGGCGTAGTCGCCGGTCACTTCGACGAGGACCGAGGACCAGTATTGATCGTCGCAGATGGCATCGATCACGATCTCGACTCGTTCCGCGTCCACCCTTCCCCATTGGATGGGCGTGAGCGGCGTTGAGGGAGTCACCCTTCTCAGCTTGACGTTCGCGAGATCGAACGGGACCCTGGCCTCGGTGATCCCGAAGCAGTCGCCGCTGCGGCAGATCTTGCACTCGTGCTGGTCGCACTGCTGGCCGTCCTTGCTCGTGTTCGGGACGCAGTTCCCGTTCTGGTCGCACTTTCGACACTCGGGACACGTCGCCGCGGTGCCCGTCGGGTTCGGGTTTCCGCCGCAGTGCCAGCCGGCTTTGAGCACGCCCACGCCCGGATCGGAGCGGATCACCGCGCCGTCGGAGCTGACCGTGGCCGAGCCGATGGCCACGAACGCCGACAGATCGTGGTCGTACGAATACATCTCCGTGACCTGCCGCGGCGCGAGGCCGTCGACGTTCGGGAACTGAATCGATGCCGGCGGGTTGAAGTGCGTGCCGGCAGGCTGGATGGTGATCACGAAGCGCGGCTGCTGGCCGAAGCCCGGCACCATCGGCACCTTGTCGCCGTGAACCGGGGTGATGGTGATGCAGCCCGTGCGCGAGCCGCCGGGGAACGTCGCCGATCCCGGTGCCACGGTGAAGGAGAAACCGGGAACGCTCGGCAGGGTGAGCGTGCCGCCGACCGCCGAGCTCACGCACAGCCGGTTCACGGTGTCGAGGGCCGGCAGGTAGATCGGCATGCCCACGGTGTTGTCCTGACCGGGCACGGTGACGATGTCGTATTCGACCGTGGGATACGCGACCGACGGCCGCTGGATGGTCGTGCCGTCGGCGACGAGCTTGAACGCGCCGACCGGAGCCGGAGCGATGACGAAGCGTCCCTGTTCGTCGGAGAGCACCGGATCGCCGATGGGAATGGGGATGTTGCTGTTGCTGGCCTGGTAGGCGCGGTAGAGACGCAGGGTCGCGCCGGGCAGCGGGAGGTTGCTGTTGTCGAGGACCACGCCGCTGATGCGCGTGTCGGTAGCGGTCCCGGCAACCTTCGCCGAGGCGAAGAAGACGGCCGGCCTGGCCACGCCGAGAGCGGTGGCCTCGACGACGTGGTTGTCGTAGCCCGGCTGCGCGCCGAGGGTGAGGACGGCCAGAGCCCGGCCGTCGCTGTCGGTGAGCGAGGTGACGGTGTCCACGCCGTCGAAGCTGCCGCCGCCTTCGCGTACGCGGAACGTAATCGGAACGTGCGCGAGGCGGTTGTTCCCGGCGTCGGTCACGACGACGACGAAGGGGAACGTGAGCGGCTGACCGGTGGAGCCGGTCTGGCCCGCGCCGGCGTCGACGTTGACTTGCGTGGGATTCCCCGCGAGCGCGCTCACCACGAAGCCGGCCGTGCCGCCGAAGCCTGTGGCCGTGGCTTCGACGCGATTGTTGCCCGCGCCGGCACGCGTGCCGAGGCGGTAGCGGACGCGGGCCAGGCCCTGGGCGTCGCTGGTGACGGCGAAGGAGCTGCGGCCGGCGTTGTTTCCGGAAACGTCCCCGAGCGTGCCGTCGCTCTGGACGACCCGGAAGACGACGCTCTGACCGGGGACCGGCTGTCCCTGCCCGTTCACGAGTCGGACGGTCAGCGGCTGCGGCAGGAGGGAGCCGATGGCGCCGGTCTGCGCGTCGCCGGAGACGGTCTCGATGTGCGCGCCGGTGACGGCCTCGCGGCGGACGGTGATCTGGGCGGTGTAGGCGTTGCCGACGCGATCGCGTCCGGTGGCCCGGATCACGTTGTCGCCGACGGAGAGCGGGACGCTCGTGGCCACGAAACTACGGTTGGCCACGGAGGCGGAGATGCCGTTGACCGTGACCTGGGCCTGCTGGTCGTTGACCGTGCCCACGACGATGTCGTTGACCAGCCCCGAGATGGTGATGCTCTCCTCGGTGGTCGAGGACCCGTCTTCCGGCGAGTAGATCGTCACGTGCGGTGGGGTCGTGTCGAGCGTGACCTGCACGCTTCCCACTCCGGCGACGCCGGAGGCGTTCTGGGCCACGGCGGTGATGTTGTTGTTCCCCTCGACCAGCGGGACCTGCACGGAGAAGGCGCCGTTCGCAAGCGGCGTGGCGATGCCGCCGACGGTGAGCGTGGCGCTCGGATCCGACACCGTGCCGCGCACGGTGATCGGGCTGATGTTGACGAAGGTGAGGTTCTCCGGCTCGGTGATCCGCACCGACGGCGCGGAGCTCCCTGCGAAGACGGTGCGGGAGGCTGTGCCGACATTGCCGGCGGCGTCAGCCGCGGAGAAGGAGAGCACGTTCGGCCCCGCAGTCAGGGCCACGGTGCACGTGAACTGCTCTCCCGTCACCGTCGCGGACGTCCCGTTGCAGGAGATGCCGCTCACGCCGGAGATCGCGTCGGAGACCTGCCCGCTGACCGTCACCTGCGATCCGCTGACGGTCGCGGCTTCGGCGGGCGAGGCGATGGTGATGACCGGCGGAGCGTCATCGACGCCGCGCACGCGCAGCAGAAAGCTCTCGTCCGGCTTTCCGCGCAGCTCGACGACGAGCGTGTTCCGCGCGGCGACGGTCACGTTTCGCGAGAGCGTGGTGACGTTGGCGTTGAAATCGCTCGGTCCGAAGACCTGCGCGCCGCCCAGCGTCACCACCGCGCTGGACACGCTGCTGTTCTCGAGGATCAGCGTGTAGGTGGTGTTGGGATTGCGGACGTCGAACGTCGCCGGCACGCCGGCCGGCTCGCCCGTGGCGCGCTTGTAGAGCCGCGGACCGAAGACGTCGAACGTCCCCGCGAACGCGCCGCCGGCGATGAGAAGAACGATACAGCTGAGGAGCAGGAGGCGAAGAGACGACACCCCTCCTGATGCGTGCCTGAGCGGCACGCTCGCAGTGTCACGAACCATGAGCTACCTCCGAAACGGCTTCGAGATCGAACGATTTGTTGTGTGCCGTGAGATATACGTTCGGAGGTCGCTGACAGCAATGCGTAAAGTGGTAGGAAATCCTTGAGGGCGCGTCGATTACACTGCACCCAATGTCGGTCCATCCGGCCGTGCGCTACGTGGTCACGGTCCTCGGTCTCACCACCGCTCTCGCCGCGATCAGTTTTGCCGCCGTGCTCCTCCAGCCGGTGGAGAACGTCAGCCTCATTTATCCCGCCACGGGCCTCGGCGCCGCGCTGCTATGGGGCTACGGCATGCGCTGGTGGCCGGCGGTGTTCCTCGTCCAGTTCTTCCTCAGCTATCGCGGCTCGCAATCGCTGTGGGTGTCGTCGCTGGTCGCGGTGACCGAGCTGCTGATCATCCTCCTCTTCTGTTCGACCATGCTCCGCCTGCGCGTGTCGCAGGAGCTGCATCGGGTGCGCGATCTGTCGATCTTCATCCTCACCGCTCTCCTGACCACGACCATCGGCGGAGTCGTGTCCGCCATCGGCGAAGTGCTCACCGCGGAATACACGCGCCAGCAGGTCCTCTTCGACTCCGTCTCCTTCTGGCTCTCCGACTTCGTGAGCATGCTCGTCTTCGTGCCGCTGGTCCTCGGCTGGCGGCGCTGGCCCTTCCCCTCGCGCCTCCACTTCCGGCGCTGGCTCGCCCTCACCGCCCTTTTGATGACCCTCGGCGCCGTCATCGCCCGCAGTCACGACCCGGCGTCCTCGACGCTCTTTCTCCTGCTGCCGATCGTGGTCTTCACCGCCATCGTGGCCGGCGTTCCCGGCGCCGCCGCCTCCGGCGCGATCCTCTTGGTGATCCTCCTCGGCATCGGCAGCCCGCATCACCCCTCGCGCGTGACGCCGATCGTGCACGTCGTCTTCATCGGCACCGCCACCGCCACGGCCTACGCCCTCGCTGTCCTCTGGACCGAGCGCGAGCACGGAGCGAAGCGTCTGTACCACCTCGCCCATCACGACCCGCTGACGGAGCTCTACAACCGCCACGAGCTCGAGCGTCGCCTGACCCAGGCCTGCGAGTCCGGCCCGCAGGCCGCGCACGCGCTGCTCTATCTCGATCTCGACCAGTTCAAGCTCGTCAACGACACCTGCGGGCACATGGCCGGCGACCGGATGCTGCAGGAGCTGGCCGCGGAGCTCCGGCGCGCCGCGCCGCCCGACGCCATCTTCGCCCGCCTCGGCGGCGACGAGTTCGCATGCATCCTCATCGGCGCCACCAAGGACGAGGCCCTGGCCGTGGCCAACGCCCTGCACGACGCCACGGACCGCTACCGCTTCTATTTCGCCTCGAAGACCTTCACCGCCGGCGTGAGCATCGGCATCACCTTCTTCCCCGCCGCCGAGGGAGACACGGCGGATACCGTGCTCGGGCGCGCGGACGTGGCCTGCTACGTGGCCAAGGAAGACGGGCGCCACCGCTCCCACGTCTACCTGCCGAGCGACGAGGCCATGGTGAAGTGGCACGCCACCATCCACGAGGTGGCCCAGCTCGAGGGGGCGATGGAGCACGGCGACCTGCGCCTCTACGCCCAGCGCATCGCCGATCTCACCGGCCAGTCCAACCCGAACTTCCACGAGGTGCTGCTGCGGCTGAGAGTGAAGGACGTCATCCGCCCGAGCGCGGAGTTCCTGCCCGTGGCCCAGCGTTTCGGCCTCATGGACCGCATCGACCGCTGGGTAGTCGAGCGCGCCGCCGAACACCTCGCCGCCTCCCGCGACCGCGGCCTCAGGCTCAGCGTCAACATCTCCGGCTCGACCCTCAATGACCCGGCGTTCTACGAGCATGTGATCGCCCTGCCGGAGAAACTCGGCTTCGACGCCCGCCGCCTCTGCCTGGAGGTGACCGAGGGCGTGATGATCCACCGCCTGCGCCAGGCCGTGGAAGCCATGAAGAACCTCCGCGCCCGCGGCTTCGACCTCGCCCTCGACGACTTCGGCGCCGGCGTCGCCAGCTTCGCCTACCTCCAGGAACTGCCGGTCACGTACGTCAAGATCGACGGCCGCATCGTCCGCGACCTCCGCACCGACCCCGCCAGCGAAGTGATCATCGGCACCCTGGTGCGCCTGGCGAGCATGCGGAAGATCGAGTGCATCGCGGAGTGGGTGGAAGACGACGAAACGTGCGATCGATTGCGCGCGCTGGGCGTGCGGTACGCACAGGGGTATGTGATCGAGGAGCCGAGGGAGCTGGAAGGATAGGAGTAGCCAGTAGCCAGTAGCCCGTCAGACCAGCAGCTCGTCGACTTTGATCTCCGACGACAGCGTCTTCACCACGGGGCAGCGTTTCGCGATCGCCAGCAGCTGCTGGCGCTGCTCGTCCGTCAGCGTCTCGCCGTGCAGGCGGATCTCCACTCGGAAGCGGTGGATGTAGCCGCTCTGGGTCATGCAGTCCGCGCAGTCCTTGGCGTGCTGGCGGTCGTGGGTCACGGTGATGTCGACGCCTTCCAGCGGGAGCTTCTCCCGCCGGGCGTAGAAGTGCAGGGTCATGGCCGTGCAGCCGCCGAGGGCGGCGGCGAGCATGTCGTACGGGGTGGCACCCTCGCCGCCTCCGCCCGCGGAGACCGGCTCGTCCATCACGAACGAATGCGGCCCGGCCTCCACCTCGGTGCGAAACGAGCCGCGCGCGCGAAGGGTGACGGGTGTGGTGGTCATGCGCTCCTCCGGGGAACGGATTGTGCTTCACCTGAGGCGCATGCCGGAAAAGAAAACCATCGAACGGGCACGCAAGGACAAGGCGGAGGGCAAGGCGCCGTCGACGCAGGCCGGAGAGTTCGTGCGCGAGGAGATCGAGCACGTGCGCGAGGGCCAGCACGGCGCGCGCTCGACCAAGCAGGCCATCGCCATCGGGCTCTCCAAGGCCCGCCGCGCCGGCGTCGACCTGCCGCCGCCGAAGAAGGGCGAGGCCAGGGAGTCGACGCGCAAGCAGGCCAAGCGCGACTACGCGAAAGGCCACAGCGGCGGGAAGAAGAAGCCGTCGGCGAAGCGCTCGCGTGCCACGAAGGCCGCGCTCAAGCGCGAGGGCCGCTCCGCCGCATCGAAGACCGCGCTCTCGCGGCACGCGAAGCAGGTCAGCCGGACGCGGAAGGCGAAATAGTGTCATCCCGAGCGTAGCGAGGGACCTGGCCGGTGGGGCGCGAGGAGCGTGCCTCGTGCACCCGCCCGCCCAGGTCCCTCACTCACGCCCGGGATAACAGCAGCATTCAGAACGCGACCTGGAAGTTCAGGCGAACCTGTGTGCCGTCATTCGCAAATGCCGCGGCATTCGCAGGAAACACCGCCGCGTTGGCGAGATCGCGTCCACCGTCGCGATGGATCAGGTTCGCCTGGATTTTCGCGTTGTTCCCGCGGAGGAAATAGTTGACGCCGATGCTCGCGTCGCGCACGGCGGTATCCCCCGCGCCGCCGCGATCGAAATCGTACAGGTCATAGCGCGCCGTGGTCTCGATCTTCGGCGTCACGGCCAGTCCGACATGGGCGTAGTACCCGCGCGGCTCGAAACGATGCTTCCCGGCTGCGTACTCCGTCTGCACGGTCAGGGCACGACGCTTGTACACCGCGAATGCCGTCGCGATCGTGCGCCGCGGCTGCGCGCTGCCGGACGCATACCCGCCGCTGATCCCGAGGCGCAGCCCTTCAATGGCGGAGACGTTGTAAAGAGAGCGCACGACCAGCGCCTTTCCGTCGCTGGCGGCGGTCGTGTTCTGCCGCTCGCCCAGGCCGTTGAACGCGCCGAGGTGCCACTCGAACGGGCCGGTCGTCGCCCGCACGCGGATTCCGGTGTCGCGGATGTCTCCCTGTCCACCACCGCGCGGGTCGCGGGCCTGGTACATGAGCGCGCGCTCGATGTTCTGCAGCGCCGAAGAGGACACCAAGTCGCCCTCGTAACCGACCGGGATCTTGAACTGCCCGACGTCGACGAACGTCTTCGGCGCGAGCTGATACGAGATCACCACTTCCTGGAGGATGTTCGACGACTGGGCGACGCCGCTCGTGCCGACGCTGAGCTGCTTCGCCGGATCGATGCTGATGTAGCCGCTGATCCGCGGAGTGATCGCGGCGGTCAGGCGGATCTCCGCGCGTCTCAGGAGAAAGGTGTCCGGCGTCTCCGCGACCGGTCCCGACTGGTCCGCGAAGCCGCGGGCGTGGATCTGGGCGAGGCCGCTGATGGTGATGGCCGGCTTCGCCGGCTCATCGGCGAAGAGCGGCAGGGCCAGCAGCAGGACGGGAAGGATCTTGCTCACGCGGATTTCTCCTTCTGGATTCCGATGAAATCAGCGACGAATGCGTTGGCCGGGGCGCGGCGGATGTCCTCCGGACTTCCCACCTGCTGCACCCTGCCCTGGTCGAGGACGACGACGCGATCGGCGACGGCAAAGGCTTCTTCCTGGTCGTGGGTGACGAAGACGCTGGTGGTGCGGATCTCGTCGTGGAGACGGCGCAGCCATGCGCGCAGCTCCTGGCGGACCTTTGCGTCGAGAGAGCCGAACGGCTCGTCGAGCAGCAGCAGCTTCGGATCGGGCGCCAGCGCGCGCGCGAGCGCGACGCGCTGCCGCTGCCCGCCGGAGAGCTGCCAGGGATGGTGCTTCTCGTATCCGCGGAGCTGCACGAGCTGCAGCAGCTCGCGCACGCGGCGGTCCGCTTCCGCCCGGGGGATGCGCCGCACGCGCAGCCCGAAGGCGACGTTCTCGAACACGGTCATGTGCCGGAAGAGCGCGTAGTGCTGAAAGACGAAGCCCACGTTGCGCTCGCGCGCGGCGCGGAAGGTCACGTCGTCGTCGTGGAACAGCACCGTTCCGGAGTCCGGCACTTCCAGTCCGGCGATGATGCGCAGCAGCGAGGTCTTGCCTGACCCCGAGGGGCCGAGAAGGGCCACCAGCTCGCCGGTATGGGCCTTGAACGAAGTGTCGTCGACGGCGCGGAAGTCACCGAAGCTCTTGCTCACATGCAGGACATCGATGCTCATGGCCGTTCCTCCCGGCCGTGCCGTTCGACGAGACGGCGAACGGCGAGCGTGACCATCGCCAGCAGCGTGAGCAGGGAGGCCACGGCGAAGGCGCTGGAGAGCCGGTATTCGTTGTAGAGGACCTCGACGTGCAGAGGGAGCGTGTTCGTCTCTCCGCGCACGTGGCCGGAAACGACCGACACCGCGCCGAACTCCCCCATCGCCCGGCTGTTGCAGAGGATCACCCCATACAGCAGTCCCCACTTGATGTTCGGCAGGGTGATCCGGAAGAACGTCTGCCAGCCGCTCGCGCCGAGAACGACCGCGGCCTCTTCCTGCTCCCGTCCCTGGGTCTCCATGAACGCAATCAGCTCGCGGGCGACGAACGGGAAGGTGACGAAGAGCGTCGCCAGGATGATGCCCGGCGGCGCGAAGATGACTTTCAAGCCGTGATCGCGCAGCCAGTCGCCGGCCAGTCCTCGGGCGCCGAAGAGCTGGATGAAGAGCAGGCCCGAAATGACCGGTGACACCGCGAACGGCAGATCGATCAGCGTGACCAGCAGGCTCTTGCCGCGAAAGTCGAAACGGGTGACGGCCCAGGCCGCGGCGAGCCCGAAGACCGTGTTCAGGGGCACGGCGATGGCGGCGGTGAGCAGGGTCAGGCGAATCGCCGACAGCGCGTCGGGCTCGGCGATCGACGCGGCGTAAACCTCCGCGCCCTTGCGGAAGGCTTCGACGAAGACCGCGATCAGCGGCGCGATGAGGAGGAGGGTGACGAAACCGAGAGCGAGGGCGATGAGGAGGCCGGGCACGACGCGCGACCCGCCGAGGGCCTGCGTGCGGTGCGGGTAGAGCTCGATCACCGCGGCATTCATCGCCCGCTCCTTTCCGCGGAGCCGCTCCAGCGCTGCAGGGCATTGATGCCCAGGAGCAGCGCGAAGGAGATCACCAGCATCACCAGCGCGAGCGCGTTCGCGCCGGCGTAGTCGAACTGCTCGAGCTTCGTGACGATCAGGAGAGGCGTGATCTCGGTCTTCATCGGCATGTTGCCGGCGATGAAGATCACCGAGCCGTACTCGCCGACCGAGCGCGCGAGCGCGAGGGCGAAGCCCGTGACCGCGGCCGGCAGGATGTGCGGGAAGAGCACGCGGCGGAACGTCTGCCACGGGGTCGCGCCGAGCGTCGCCGCGGCTTCTTCGACGTCCGGGGCGAGATCTTCCAGCACCGGCTCGACGGTGCGCACGACGAACGGCAGCCCGACGAAGGTCAAGGCGATGACCACGCCGAGCGGCGAGAACGCCGCCGCGATCCCCGCCCGCGACAGAATCGATCCGATCCACCCCTCGGGGCCGAGAAGCGTCGCCAGGGTGATTCCCGCGACCGCGGTGGGCAGCGCGAACGGCAGATCGATCAGCGCGTCGACCAGTCGCCGTCCCGGAAAGCGATACCGCACCAGCACCCACGCGACGAGCACACCCGCGGCGCCGTTGACCAGCGACGCCAGCAGCGACGCCCCGAACGTGAGCCGGTACGACGTGAGCGCGCGCGGCGCCGTCACCGTCGCCCAGAACGCGCCCGGGCCGATGGTCGAGGTCCGGATCACGACCGTCGAGAGCGGCACGAGCACGATCAGGCCGAGATAGAGAACCGTGAAGCCGGTGGACAGGCCGAAACCCGGCAGGGCGCTGCGCCGCTGGCCGCTCACCGTCCGCCCCCCGGCGCGTAGATGCGATCGAACACCGCGCCGTCGGCGAAGTGCGCCGTCTGCGCTTTGCCCCAGCCGCCGAAGCGCTGCTCGATGGTGAAAAGGCGCACGGCCGGCAGCGCGGTCTTCGCGCTGCGCAGCCGATACGAGTGGCGGGCGATGATCGCCTGGGCCTGCGGCGAATAGAGAAACTCGAGATACGCCTTCGCCACGGCCGCGGTGCCGCGCCGTCTGACGACGGCGTCGACGACGGCAACCGGCGGCTCGGCGAGGATGCTCACAGACGGCACGACGATCTCGAACTTGCCGGGGCCGAGCTCCTCGATCGCCAGATGGGCCTCGCTCTCCCACGCCAGCAGCACGTCGCCGATGCCGCGCTCGGCGAAGGTCGTGGTCGAGCCGCGTGCGCCCGAGTCGAGCACCGGCACGTTCCTGTAGAGCCGCCCGACGAACGCGCGCGCCCGGGCGTGGTCGTTCTTGTATTTCTCGAGCGCGTAGCCGTACGCGGCGAGATACGTCCAGCGCGCGCCGCCGGAGGTCTTCGGATTCGGGGTGATGACCGAGACGCCGGGGCGAACGACGTCGTCCCACGTGCGGATGTTCTTCGGATTGCCTTTGCGAACCAGGAAGACGATGGTGGAGGTGTAGGGCGTGCTGTTGTGCGGAAGGCGCTTCTGCCAGTCCGGCGCAAGGAGGCCCGCCGCGGCGAGGGCGTCGATGTCGGACGCGAGGGCGAGCGTGACCACGTCCGCTTCCAGGCCGTCGATCACCGAGCGCGCCTGCTTCGACGAGCCGCCGTGCGACTGGCGGATCTCGACGGTCTGCCCGGTCCTGGCCTTCCATGCTTTGGCGAACGCGGCGTTGATGTCCTGGTAGAGCTCGCGGGTGGGGTCGTAGGAGACGTTGAGGAGTCGCACGGTCTTCGGCGCCTGCGCGTACATCGAGGCGACCAGCAGCAGGAGAGCGCCGAGGAAGAGTCTGCGAGTCATTCGAGAGATCCTTTCGTCGGAAATGAAAAAGCCCACCGCCGTTTTCGTCCGGCGGTGGGCCCTGGGGTCGAGGTCTCGTCGATTTCAAAAACGAGGTCGGGACCGACACACGCCGGTTGCACCGCGGCAGCAGCAACACAGCGGGGTCCTTGCGTTCATGAAGTCTCTCCTCGGAAAACAAAAAGACCCGGGTCAGGCCGGGTCTTCATTCGAAAAGCGATGAGTTGGTGTCAGCAACGACAGCGCGCGTCCGAATGCGACCTGAGGTCACGACAACAGAGGAAAGCGTTCGGGGTCGCGTGCGCGGTCATGAGCGTACGAGGAAAATAGGCCCGCCTCGATACCCTGTCAAGGGCCGGTTGTGAAGGCTTTGCCTCAGAAGCGCAGCGTCTCCCCCGGCTTCATGAACCGCACCCTGCGGTCGTGGCCGATGGCCTTGCGCACCTCTTCCTCCGTCGACATGGTCGGCATCGAGGCATAGTGCATCGGGATGATCACCTGCGGGTTGAAGTACTTCTTGATCCCGGTGAGGGCCACGGTGGGACTCTGGCCGTAGGCCTTGCCGCCGACGTTCATGAGGATGATGGTTGGGCGGTAAAACTCCTGGATCAGGGCCATGTCACCGAAGATCCAGGTGTCGCCCTGGTGATAGACGGACCGGCCGTCGGCGAGCTCGATGACGAAGCCGACGGGGCGGCCGCTCGGCTCGCTGCCGTGCATGGCCGGCACGACGTGCACGATCGTGTCGCCCAAGGGGACCGTGCCGCCGACGTTGATGGTCTGGATCAGCTCCTCCGGCACCGACTCGCGCTGATAGAGCGCGGGCATGTTCACGGCGACGATCTTGGCCTTGTGCTGCTTGGCCAGGGCGATCGTGTCGCCGAGGTGATCGCCGTGGGAGTGTGTGACCAGGATGAAATTCGGCTTGTAGCGCGAGAGGTCCTTGAAGGCGGGCGGCGTGGCTGGGTTCTCGGTGAGGAACGGATCGATGAGCATCCGCGTGCCGCCCGGGGAAACGATCTCGAACGCGGCGTGTCCCAGCCAGGTGATCTGGATCTTTTTCTCCTCGGCAGCAGCACCGACGGCGATGAGTAAACCGACGACGAACGCGAGCGCTCTCATTTTCATGGCCGTGGAGTGTACGCTCTGCCGATGCGATCGATCCTCCTCGCCACTCTGCTGCTCACGACGCCGCTCCACGCCGCGAACGACTCGGCGGAGCTCAAGCGGATCACCAATGAGCTCCTCGCCGCGATCGCCCCGGGGAACGTCGCGGTCTGGCAAAAGTACGCGCACGACCGGCTGATCTACAGCACGGAAGCGAACGAGGTCTTCACCAAGGCCAAGCTCCTCGAGGAGCTCAAGCCGCTGCCGAAGGGCCTCGTCGGCCACATCGAGGTCGGCGACGACTGGAAGGTCGAGGTGCACGGCAACGTCGCCGTGACCACGAACTCCGCCAGCGAGCGTCTCGAGTATCACGGCCAGCTGCTCGAGAGCCAGTTCCGGATCACCGACACCTGGATCAAGACCAAGGACGGCTGGCGGCTCATCGCCTCGCAGGTGCTGGCCGTGCTCGTCGATCCGCCGGCGATCGCCCTCCCGCGCGAGGCGGTCTGCGCCTACAACGGAACGTACCGGCTGACGGACGAGATCCTCACTACCCTCGCCTGCACCGACGACGGCCTGCTGCGCTCCGAGCGCACCGGGCGTCCGGCGGTCACGCAGAAGGCCGAGGTGCTGGACGTCTTCTTCACGCCCGGGCAGCCGCGCACGCGGCGGATCTTCCTGCGCAACGAGCGCGGCGAGATCACCGGCTTCGCCGACCGCCGCGAGGGTCACGACATCG
>JBIOTX010000245.1:0-5318 GCA_044866315.1 Thermoanaerobaculia bacterium
ACCGCAAGCTCGCCTACTTCGAGCAGCAGTCCCAGGCCCACTTCGGCCGCAACATCCGCCACGTCCTCCTGCTCCACGCCAACGCCCTCAACGGCGACTGGTTCGACGAGCTCGCCGCGTCCATGCGCGAGCGGGGCTATCGCTTCATCCCGCTCCAGCGCGCGCTCGAAGACCCCGCCTACCGCAGCGCCGACACCTACACCGGCCCGGCGGGCATCACCTGGCTGCACCGGTGGGTGCTCAGCGCCGGGAAGAAACCGCTCGCCGGCGAGCCGCGCACGGCGCAATGGGTGCTCGATGCGGCGGGGATGGAGTCGGAGTAGCTCAGACGTCCACCAACAGCTCGTCCTCCCCGAGCCGCAGCGGCGTCTCGAGATAGGGCTCCAGCTCTTCCGGGTCGAAGCGACACAGCCCGATGACGTGCCCGAACCGTCCTTCGAGATCGCCGCCGGCGCGATAGCGGCCATCGGGGCGAAAGGACACCCAGCCGTTCGCGGTAAGTGCATAGGTCGCCAGCAGCTCGCCGTCAGCGGCGCGGAACAGTTCCATCGTGGCGTCGCGGGCGAGCACGCACAGCAAGGAACTGTCGCCAGCGAACACGGTCGCGGCGAGATCCATCTGCCGTCTCGACCAGAAACGCTTCTTTGTATCCGCAGACATGACTTCGATTTCCGAGAGGCTCGTCAGTGCCACCAGCCGGCCGTTTGGAGAGAATGCCGCATCCGTTGCGAAATCGCGGAGCCGGGTGACACGCGCCCCTGTCCGAGGAGCCCATACGGTCAATGCGTAACGGTCCGAGATCACCAGCCGTCCGTCATCGGCGAAGGTGAGCGAGTTGACGTCCTCATCGCGCTTGCGCGTCTCTCTGACTTTGACAGTAGCGACGTCCCAGATGCGCACCCGGCCGCCTTCCGTTGCCGTGGCGACGATCTTCCCATCTCGGGTCATGGCCATGGCCGTCAGCTCCTGTCGGTGCAGTAGGGCCGCCTTTTGCCGGTTCGTGGTCAGATCGTACACCTTGACCACTCTGCCATCCGCATACGCGACCGCGTAGTCAGCGAACGCGATGAGCGTCGGTGTCTGCACGGATTCGAGCGGGAGCATCCGCTCGCTGCCGCGGACGCTGCGGACGAGGAGCCCCGCCGTCGACGCGCTCGCCCATCGGCCAGTCAGCGGATCGGCATCGAACATGGGGCCCGTGCCGTGGATCTGTGCCCAACCGGTCCGCAGATCCCACCGGACGATACGGTCATCGGTTGCGATCGAGACAGCGCGCAGGCCGGTCTCGCGGATCCTGTTGATCGTGGACGGTCGCCGGCCAAATGTCTGCACCGGTGCTCCCGCCGGCACGGACACGATCTCCAACCGCCCGTCCCCCATGCCGATGGCTACCCTCGTTCCATCGTGGCTGAACGAAAGGTTCCGGACCTCGCCTTCGACCGTGGTCCGCGACAGCTCGGTCCGCGTGCTCGCGCTCCAAAGAATGAGGCTGCTGCCATGCATGGCGGCGACGAACGAGCCGCTCTCGTCGATGGCCAGCGCCGCCACGTCTGGGAAACCCGGTATGAAGCTCTGGCTGTCATGACCCAGCACGGTGAGATCTCCCGGACCCGTATAGGCAATGGCGACCGGGCCGATCTCAATACGACGCAACCCCGACCGCGTCACTTTCCCGATCTCCAGTTCGTAGCCGCTGCTGAGGTCGAGCGAGCGGACCCGGTAGTCGCGGCCGACATACAACAGGTGCCCGTCGTCTGTGAGTCGCGCCACATAGATCTCTGTTCGAACCCGAACGGTCGAGACGAGCGATCCGTTATCTACGTTGAGCAGATTGACGTGGGATGGAGAGACCACGAATAAGCCCGACCCGCGAGCATCAAAACTGAGTGCCACGACATGCTTGATTCGGTAGGTCCATCGTCGATTGCCGGTTGCCGCCTCCCACACGATCACTCGTCCGGTATTCGTGGCAGCGGCCAGTCGCGTGGCGCGATCGTCAAGTGCCAACCGCCAGATCGCCTCATCCGCCTCGCCTGCGAACGCGCGGATCTCCCGCCCTCGCTTGGTGTCCCACAGTCGGACCGTCGCTGCTTCCGCGGAGGCGAGGAGCTCGTCGTCGCGACTCCAGACGACGCTGACGGCATTACTCAAGCGCTCGAATACGGGCGGAATCGGTGGAGTCGCACGGACGGCGGCGCCGAGCAGTGCGTCGGGATCGATCGAAGGGACGTCGAGGGACGCACCGAGTAGTTTCGCCCGCCGGAAGCTCGCTCCCTCCAGGATCGCGTCCTCGAGCTTCGCTCCGAGCAGGCGCGCGCGCGTGAAGTCGGCGCCGGTCAGATTCGCGCCGCGCAGATCGGCGTCCGACAGGTCGGTATCGGGCAGTTTTGCATCCGTCAGATCAGCGCCCGCCAGAATCGCACTGACCAGCCGTGCCTCTGACAAGTCCGCCTTCACGAGCGTTGCGCCACTGAGATCGGCGCCGGAGTAGTCCTGCGCGCGGAGGTCCTGGCCGGCGAGCTCGAACCGCGGCGGCTTGACCGGCGGAGCCAGCCCCAGACGGGCCACCATGGTCATGGCGTTCTTCTTCAGCACGTCTTCCGTGCCCTCCGTGACGAGCGTCTCGCCCGCCCACAGGGCGGCGCGCTCCGGCGTCGCCAGTGCAGCCAGAAAATCGGCCATCAGCAGCGACAGCTCCTTACGCCCCAGGAGCTGCGTGGCGACCGCGCTGTTGAGATCGGCGGCGATCCTGTTTGCCACGAGCCACTCCAGCACCGACTGATGCACGAACGAGAAGTTGCCCTCATCGTCGCGGATCAGGAGCGTTCCCGATCCGACCTGATGCGTGGCGGTGCCGAGGTCGAACGTGGCAATGGCGCCGAGCGCCTCGCCGATGCGCTCTCCGAGCTCGCGTACATTGACCGTCGGCTGAGGCTTTTCCCAGAGATGAACGGCCAGCGCGGTCACCGCATCGAGGCGCTCGTCGAGATTGAGCGAGGGGGCGGCGCCGGCCGGCTCGGCGCGGACGATCTCGAACTCCAGCCAGCGATTGATCAGCACGCGGTACAGCTCCGCCGAGGTTACGGTTCCGTCCTTCGACTTGGCGCGCTCGAGCTCTTCGGGGCTGAGCTCCGCGATGAAGCTGAGCATGCGCGGGTTTTCGGAGAGCCCCATCAGATCGGTAATCTCGTCGAGGAGACTCATCCGCTCCTGCGCCGCCGCTTCACTTCCCAGGACGCGCGTCAGATAGGCCAGGATCTGCGGCTTGTCGAACCGCTGCAGCCGGACGATGCGCCGGCCGCCCACCAGCTCGACCTTCTCGCGAAGCACCGATCTGACCTGCTGTTCGGACTCGAAGAATTGCGTCCGGCTGCTGACGACGATCTTGGCCTGCCCGCGCATGGCCTGCAGGAGGGTCTCCAGATGATCGGCCGCGCGCGGATAGGTCACGCGGGCGATCAGCTCGTCGAAGCCGTCGAAGAGAAGGGCGATCCGTCCTTCTTCGAGCATGTAGCGGAACGCCGGCAGATCGAAGGACTCGATGTTGTGGCGAGCGAGGTGCTGCACGATCAGCTCGTCGAGCGTGCGCGCTTTCTCCAGCGTGCGCATCTCCACGAAGATCGGCTGCGGCCTTCCCTCGCGCGCCAGCCGGAGCGCGAGCTGGCGCTGCAGAAAACTCTTTCCCGTCCCGAATTCGCCGAGGATGAGCACGAACCGCGGCTCGTGCGCGGTGAGCATGTCGGCGACCGTCGACAGCGCGTCGCCTGCGTCTTTCTCCTCACCGCCGGCGGAGTAGCGGATCCGCTGCGGAACGTAGAGCGACTCCGGATAGCGGGCGTCGCGCACGAGGCGCTGCGTCTGCGCGTCGACGTAGGCGCGGAAGTCGATCAGTCCCTGGTATTCGATCCAGCTCTGCAGCCGAATGCCCCGGCGCGCCGCTTCCTGAATCAATTCGGGTGACGGCGGAGGCTCACCTCCGCAGACCAGCGTGGAGACCACGCCCGGATCGACGGCGCGATACGACGCGTGAGTGCTTCGCGCGAACGAGTCGATGACGGCGGTGCTCGCCGGCGCCTCGATCGCGCCGACCGGATAAAGCCGCGTGATTGCACCGGCCCGCTCGGAAACGCGGAGGTAGGGCAGCGGAATGTTCCGGCGAAACGCCTCGATCTCGATCAGATCGTTCGCGCGAAGGCGCGCCACGCGCTCCACTCGCGCCAGAAAGTCGTCGTGGGAGTACGTGTACGTCACCTCGGCGGTTCCGATGACGATGCCCCGAGAGAGCCTCTCTGCATCCTCCTCACCGAGCGCCGCCTCCACGCGATCGAATTCGATCGGCTCGAACGTGATCCAGGTGTCGCGCTTCTCCGAGCTGCGGTTGTCGCCGCCGAACCCGGGCGGTGTTGCATCGGCGAAGTACGCCCGCGTCCAGCGCCGTACGCCGACCCGCGTGAAGCGGATGAACTGGTACTGATTCGGAACCTCCGGCGGCCGCGCGCCCTCCGCCACGGCGGCGCTGCCCGTCGCGTAGATCGGAACGTTGTGCCGCAGAACCTCCGCGCGCCCGCGGTGGGTGTGGCCGTGCAGAACGGCATTCACGTGACGGCCGACGATGCTCGCGAACGCATCCGCATCCCGGAGCTTCTCGTTGTCCGGCACGCCCTCTTCGCGCACGTTGTGGTGCAGTGCCGCGATGCGCAGCCAGCCCTTGCTCTGGTAGTCGCGCAGCCGGCCGGCGAACCAGCGCAACTGCGGCTCGCCGAGAAAGCCGTAGTGATCGGCCTCGAGATGGGAATCGGCGATCGTCGAATTCATGGCCGCGACCACGACCTTGAGCTCGGGATAGTCGAACAACGTCCACGGCTCCTCGGGGGCGAAGCGCAAGCCGGGAATGCCGCCGTAGATCTCGTCGAAGAGCTTGATGTAATGCCGCCACTTCGCCGCATACGGCTTGACCGGCTGCTCGCCGCTCCCCTGGCACTCGAGAAAATGCGACTGGCACAGAAAACGATTGATGTCGTGATTGCCGGGCAGGATGGCCATTCGGTTCATCGGCAGACCGAGAAACTCGCGTAGAGCCCGAATGAATGCCGCGACGTGCTCGAACTCGGCGGGCATGCCCCACTCCGCGAGGTCACCGGTGAGCGCGACGATGTCCGGCTGCAGGCCGTGATCCGTCCGCAGGTCGGCAAGGTCGAGCTTCAACCGCTCGAGCAACGTGTCGAACGGGTTGCCGCCGGCCGGGCCTGGAAAACGGTGATACTTGCCGTACTGCAGATCGGAGAGGTGAAGGATCGTGACACTGCGCTCCAGCTGCG
>JBIOTX010000246.1:0-6667 GCA_044866315.1 Thermoanaerobaculia bacterium
CCGCCGCCTCGCTGCCGACGATCTGCAGCACGCGGTCGCGGGCGGTGGGGGCGGGCGGGAGGTCGAGGACGACCCGGCCGTTGTGCTCGAGGCGGAAGGCGCGGGAGGGGAGGGGGAGGGCGTACGACGAGACGATGGTGATGATGGAGCGGAACTCGGCGTCGGCGCTGCGGAGAAACTTGCGTCGGGCGGGGACGTTCTCGAACAGCTCCGCCACGCGCACGGTGGTACCGCGGTCGCGGGCGGCGGGACGGATGGTGCGCTGTCCCGTCAGCGGGTCGCACTCGATCTCCGTGGCTGCGCCGGAGTCGCTGTCGCTCGTGGTGAGGGTGAAGCGCGAGACGCTGGCGATCGAGGGCAGGGCTTCGCCGCGAAAGCCGAGGGTGCGCACGCGGGTGAGATCGTCGAACTCGCGGATCTTCGAGGTCGCGTGCCGCTCGATGGCCAAGCGGGCGTCGCTCTCCGACATCCCGCAGCCGTTGTCGCGCACTTCGATGAGCTTCCGGCCGCCGTTCTCGAGGAGGATGTCGATGGTGGTCGCTCCCGCGTCGATCGCGTTCTCGACCAGCTCTTTGACCACCGACGCCGGGCGCTCGACCACCTCTCCCGCGGCGATCTGGTTGACGAGCTCCGTCGGGAGAACGCGGATCAGGGGCATCGCCCCGATTCTACAGGCACATCCGTTGCTCCCTTCGGCTGGAGATGCGCCGGATCGCTGCCGCCGTTGGGATCGTCGTTCTGCTCGCCCTCGCGGGCGCGCTGCTGTGGCGGGTCTACGTGCACCACACCCAGGCCGAGCCGTACCACAGCGACGAGCCGGCTGTGGTTGAGCTCGCGAAAAAGTTGCAGGCCGCGTGAGCTAACTCATTCATCTGAAAATTCCCGCAAACGTGGCACGCCGAGTGCTCTATCCATGGCAGGAGACGCAAATAAAATATGCGCACCGTTGCCAAAACCGCTGCCCTCGCAGCTCTCCTTTTCGCCCTCAACCCCGTCGCCCTCGCGGCGACGTCGTCCGACACGGTCGACCTGACCCCGAAGTTCCTCACTGCCGGCGCGAACGTACAGCGCCTGCAGGTCTATGAAATCGCCGGAATCGTGATCATCCGCGGCCGTGTGGCCGACAAGGCTCAGGCCGAGATCCTCAGCAAGCACGCGCTGTCCCTCGGCTACCAGCGCGTAGCCAACCTCATCCAGACCGTCGAGCATCAGGACGCCGACATCACCCGCCGGGCCGAGCGCGAGCTGACGATCCACCGCTCCCTCGACGGCTGCAAGTTCACCGTGCAGTCCGACGCCGGCGTGGTCCGCGTGGGCGGCACGGTCCGCCACGAGCTGCAGAAAGACGTGGCCGTGCAGGTGCTCCGCTCCATCGACGGAGTGCGCGAGGTCCAGATCTCGCTGGTGAAGTTCTAACGATTGACGATCAGGGGAACGGCGGGCTGAAAGCCCGCCGTTCTATGTCTTGCCCCTCTACCGCACGGTCCGAATCGAGAAACGCACTTTCGTCCCGCCGCTCATGTCGTCCGGCTCCACCACGGTGTGAGCGACGATCACGCTCAGAAAGACGTCGTAGTCGCGGAACGTGATCGCGGACTCAGTGCCGAGGCCGGCGTCGACCACGACGCGGCTGGTATCGGTGATGTCGCTGGTCTCGAAGGCCACCGTCCCCGCCCCCAGGTAGCCGATCCCGTAGAGCGTGTTCCAGTACAGCGGCCCCAGCTTGTAGTCGCGGTTGCGGAAGATCGGCACGAACAGCTCGTTGGTGAGGTGAATCTCGTGCGTGCCGATCGTGCTGTCGTTCGTGCCGATCGACTTGAGAGCCTCGCGGCCGCCGAGGCGGAACAGCTCGGCCTGGGGGATGTCGTGGAACTCCCACTCCGGGATGACGTCTTCGTCGTTGATGAAGCCGTCGCCGTTCACGTCCCGCGGCTCCGGGACGACTTCATCGTGGGCGAGGTACGTGCCCAGGTGCAGGCGCGAGAAGATGAATGAGGTCGCGGTGAGATCGAAGCGCCGCAGTCCCTCGGCTTCGAACCTCGTGTACGTATAGTCGGCGCCCCACGTGGCCGCGGACTGCGTCAGCGCGGCCGCGACTCCGGTGCGCTGCGGGCCGATGTCGCGGAAGGCGGTGAGCACGGGCGTGATCCGGCCGCGCTGCTCGCCCACGATCGCGTTCATCCGCTCGTCGAACTGCGTTCCGTACTGCCAGCCGATCTTCGTGTAGAGGTTGTTCTTCCGGTTGTCGGGCCGATCGGTGTCGCCGAAGGTCAGGCTGTCGTCCTGGAGGAGGAAGAACCAGCGGTTGTTGTAGTCCTTCGGCACGCCCACCAGGAGCAGGCCGCCGCGCACGCGCTCGAAATCGCGCTTGTCGTCCGAGCCGATGTCGGGGAACTCGATCGCGTCGAACACGCCGATGCGATAGGTGTAGTTGCGCGCGTAGTACTTGTAGCGAAGGAACGTCGAGATGTCGCCGTTGACGAACTCGTAGTCGATCTGGCTCTCGAAGAGCACGTTCCGAATGAGCTTGCGCAGCCGCACGCTGGCCTGCCCCTCGGGGAGATAGATGTTGACCGCCGGCAGGGAGTCGCGGCGCTCGTAGGACGCGCTCGCGGCCTCGGACAGCACGCCCGGACTGGAAGGCGTCGGCGACTGGTCGGTCGGGGGCGGCGCGGGCGGGGGTGGGGCGGGAGTCTGCTCCGGCGCCGGCGTGGGGGCGGGCGTGGGGGTGGTCGGGGTGGGGGCGGGAGGGGTTTCCGGTTGTGGTGCGGGGGGCGTTTGCTGCTGTTCTTCCTCGGGCGGCGGAGGGGGCGGAGGCGTCTGCTGCTGCTCCGTCTGCGCCATTGCCGAGAGGGAAAGAATTACCGCTGTTGCGGCAGCAAGAAGCAGTCTGACCATGGCCCAACCCGTCCTTTTCACGCGGAGCAACGTTATACCGCCTGACTCAACGTATGGTAAAGTCAAGCACTTGAGATCTTTACGGGAAAGATCGTCGATGACTCTGGCATATGTTTTGTAGATGCGCGGGCATTGTAGTCGTGGATGAGACCCGCGAAGCCGTTTAGGAGGTGTGACTTGTTGCGTCTGAAGCATCGGCTGCTATTTTCCCTGGTGTGCATTCTGGCAATGACGCCGTTCCTGCAGGCGCAGGATTACGGTACGGCCACTCGCGAAGACCGGATGCGGTTCTTCGCGCCCACTTCGAGCGGACAGACCGGTCTCTTCGAGACGGTGGTGGCCGACACGCTTCGCCGCGGTGAGTGGTCGTTTGGGATCTACTTCAACGACTACGACTTACTCGCCGGACCGGCTCCGGACTTCGCGCCGCCCTCGGCCCGCGAGTACCAGGACCTGAGCTACGACCTGTACCGGCTCAGCGGCTCGATCGGAGTCGGCATCACCGACCGCTGGGAAGTCAGCGCCATGCTGCCCTGGGACCGCATCGTCAGCAATGGCGGTGACCGGGTGGGCTTCATCCATGGCCAGCTGCACTCGGGCGAGTTCAGCGAGAGCGGGCTCGGCAATGTGAAGCTGGCCACGAAGTTCCAGCTTTCGCCGATCGACGCCCCCACCCGCTTCGCCCTGTCCGCGTTCGTCGATCTCCCGACCGGTGACGACGAGCTCACGGGCGGCTCCGAGGCCTTCGGCATCGGCGGCCACATCACCCGGGGGATGGGAACGCTGGCGCTCACCTACGTCGCCCGCGGCGAGTACGAAGCCGACGCGACCAGTGGACTCGGCGACCTCGAGGCTCCGAACGAGTTCCGCCTCGACGGCGGCCTGAACTGGCCCCTCGGGATCTTCGGCGGCCACACGAACTGGATCAGCGAAGTCAACGCCGTCTTCTATACCGGCGGCGACCGCGTTCCGGACGAGCCCCTCTATCTCCTCACCGGTATTCGCCACTGGTTCGGCGACAGCGGCTGGGCCCTCTCGGCCGGCGCGCGCTGGAACGTGGCCAAGTTCGCCGACAACAACGACGAGTGCCGTTTCACCGAGCTCGATGACTGCGCGCTGTCCGGCCTGGTCGGCCTGACCTTCGCGCCGCTGCACTTCGCCGCTCCGGCTCCTCCGCCGCCCGCCCCGGTTCCGGTCGCTCCGCCGCCGCCTCCGGCTCCGGAGCCCGCTCCGGTTCCGCCGCCGGCGCCGCCGGTCGCTCCGCCGAGCACGCCGGTCGAGATCCGGACGGACGAGATTCACTTCGAGCCGGGCTCGGCGCGCCTGACCAACATCGCCAAGGCCATCCTCGACGAGGTGGCGCTGCGCATGAAGCAGGAGCCGTCGTCGACCGCCCTGGTGATCGGCTACACGGATGACCGCGAGAACACCGGACCGAACCGTGACCTCGACCGCCGCCGCGCCGAGGCCGTCCGCGACTACCTGGTAAGCCGCCACGGCATCGACCCGTCGCGCATCACCGTCGAAGGCCGCGGCACGAGCGATCCGGTGGGCGACAACACGACCGCCGAGGGCCGCCTGCGCAACCGCCGCGTCGTGATCAAGCTCATTCAGCCGTAACGTGACCCTCACGAAGTAACCGCACGCCCCCGCCAGCCGGCGGGGGCGTTTTTTTTGCTGTCGGGAGATCCATGCGCCGTCCTGTCATCGCCCTCTGTCTTCTCGTCCTCACCGCCTGCGCCACGACCCCCTCCACCCCCCCACCCGCCCCCCAACCGCCATCGCAGCCACAGCCGCAGCCGCAGCGTGCGACGAACGCGCTCACGCCCGTGGCCTCGATGCCGCGCACGATCGTGGAGCCGAAGATCCGCGTCGGCCTCCTGAGCGATCAGTCGACGGTGACGTTCCCGCGCACGAGCGACGGCTACTACATCGTCACCGACGCCGGGCCCTCGATCCTGAAGCGTGGATTCACTGCTACAGCGCCGCTCGCCAATGCGACGGTGCGCTATGCGGTGCAGATGAGCGCGATCTCCGATCAGACCAGCGCCGAGCAGCTCGCCCAGAAGCTGCGCACGGAGACGGGGCTGCGCGTGGACACGGTGTTCGACCCGGCCAGTGGAACGTACAAGGTGCTGGCCGGCGACTTCGCAACGTCCGAGGAGGCGACGCCGGCGCGGGCGAACCTCACCGACCGCGGATACGGCCGCGATCTCCTGGTCGTCCGCCGCCCGTCCGATCAGAAGTTCGAGAAGCGCATCGAGATCGCCGACGACGAAGGCGACCGCCACACCCTCACCGGCGAGTCCATCGCCGTCTTCCCCGTCACCGCGGAGACGATCACCATCGACAAGCAGCCGTACCGCACGGCGGCGCGCCTGTTCATCAACCCGCGCGGCCTCTTGAACGTGATCAACGAGCTGCACTTCGAGGACTACCTCCTCGGCGTCGTTCCCGCGGAGATGGGCCCGACGATCTTCGACGAGCTCGAGGCGCTGAAGGCCCAGGCCGTGGCCGCGCGCACGTACGCCATCCGCAACCTCGGCCAGTTCGCCAGCGAGGGCTACGACATCTGTCCCGGCCCGGCCTGTCAGGCCTACAAGGGCTTCTCGGGCGAGCACGAGCTGTCCACGCGCGCGGTGCGCGAGACCGCGGGGATGATCCTCACCTATCAGGGCCAGCCGATCGACGCGCTGTACACCGCGACCTGCGGCGGCGAGACGAGCGACGTCGGGACGATGTTCCCCGGCCGCAACGAGCCCTATCTGAAGCGCGCCAGCTGCATCGAGCTGGAGATGGTCTCGATCGACGGCCGCGCCGACAGCGGACTCCTCAACGACATGCAGGTGAATGCGCGTCTCTTCGCCGCGCTGGCAGGACTCCCCGAGAGCTCGTCGAGCTGGAGCGCGCGCGAGGTGGCGGCGACGACGGTCGCAGCGGCGAAGCTCGCGGGATTCGAGGCCACCACGCTGGCGGCGCCGGCATCGAGCCGGCGTGGGGACGTGCTCACTTATGTCGGCTCGACGCTCGGACTCGCGTCGAAAGGGCGCACGCTCACGTTCCCCGAGGATCGCAAGTACTTCTTCCCGCAGACGGAGAACCCGGAGAGCAACGCCCATCTTGCGGCGGCGTTCCTCATCAAGTGGGGGATGAATCCCGCGCAGTTCATCGACCGGGTCAGTCTCGCCCAGCCGATGCCGCGCGAGGAGCTGTACGCGCTCCTGGGAGCGTGGGTGCGCGAGCACAACATCATCACCGAGGCCGAGGGGAAGATCCTGCGCCTCGACGGGCGGAAGGTGACGCTGAAGGCCAAGGGCGAGACCAGCTCCTACACGCTTCCCGCGGGCATTCCGATCTTCCGTCGCCTCGGCGACCGCGTGCAGGAGTACGCGGACGTGCCGGTGATGTTCGGCGACCGGGCCACGGTGCTCACCGGACCGGACAAGCGGCCCGTGGCGATGACCGTCATCGCCAACTATGACGGCGCGGCCTTCGACCGCACCTCCAGCTTCTCGAACTGGACGCGCAGCTACCGCGCCGATGAGCTCGTGCCGCCGATCAACCGCCGCAATCCCATCCAGCAGCTCATCGACATCCGCCCGGCCGTCATCGACGCGTCGAAGCGCATCGCAGAGCTCGAAGTCACCGCCGAGGGCGGGCGCAAGTTCATGCTGCGCGGACTGCCCGTGCGCTGGTCGCTGAACGTGCCCGACAACCTATTCGTGTACGAGAAGACGAAGGACCCGGACGGCGTCGACCGCTACACGTT
>JBIOTX010000247.1:0-14586 GCA_044866315.1 Thermoanaerobaculia bacterium
GGATCCGAAAGCGGTGGCTGCGCCACCGCACTCCTAGAAAATCTTCGCCAAGCGCGTGACTCCTTCGCGAATTCTCTCGTCCGATTCCTTCGCAAACGTGAGCCTCATCGTGTTTTTCCCGCCGCCATCCACGAAGAACGGTCCTCCCGGGATGAACGCCACGCCGTTCGCTACCGCCGCCTCCACCTTCGTGGTCGTATCGATGTCGTCGCCGAGGGTCACGAACGTGAACAGGCCGCCGTCGGCGGGGGTCCACCGGGCGCGGGCGGCGAAGTGGCGCTGGAGCTCCTCGAGGAGGACACCCCGTTTGCCGCGGTAGAAGGCGCGGACGCGGTCGATCTGGGGGCCGAGGGCGCCGGAGGCGACTATCTCGTCGACGATGGACTGGTCGAGCATGCCCGAGCAAAGGTCCGCGGCCTGCTTGGCGATCTCGACGCGGTCGAGAATCGGCTTCGGCCCGGTGATCCAGCCGCAGCGGAGGCCGGGCGCGAGGACCTTCGAGAACGAGCCGAGGTAGAGGACGCGGCCGGCAGTGTCGCGGGCGGCCATGGGCGTGGTGTCGGCGCCGTCGACGTACACCAGCTCGCCGTACGGGTCGTCCTCGACGATCAGAAAGTCGTGCTCCTCGGCGAGCCGCAGTACCTCCGCGCGACGGGCCTGGGTCATCAGCCGCCCGGACGGGTTCTGGAAGTTCGGGATCGTGTAGAGCACCTTGATCCGCCGCCGCGAGGCGACGTCGTGCAGCGACTCGGGGACGATGCCCTCGTCATCCTGCTGCACGCCGACCAGCTCCGCGCTGCGGGCGAAGAACGAGGCCGAGCCGCCGATGTACGTCGGCAGCTCGACCGCAACCAGGTCGCCCGGATCGAGCAGCGTGTGGGCGATGAGATCGAGGGCCTGCTGGGAGCCCGTCGTCGTGAGGACATCGTCGGTCTGCGTCTGCATCCCCCGCGCGCGGCAGATCGCGGCGATCGACTCGCACAGCCGCGGCAGGCCGCGCGTCGGTCCGTACTGCAGGGCGACGTTGCGCTTCTCGCGGATCACCTTCTCCGCGATCGACGCGATGGCCTCCGCGGGGAACGTGTCCGGATTCGGCACGCCGCCGGCGAACGAGATCACGTTCGGGTTGTTGATCAGCTTCGCGAAGGCCCGGATGGCCGAGGCCCGGAAGCTGTGGGCGTCGCGGGAGAAGAAGGCGTCGTAGGACGTCATTCGGTCGGCGTCTCCACGGCCAGCGCGGCGAACGCGGCCAGGAACCAGTTGGCGACGAACGCGCTGAGGACCCAGTTCACCAGCGTGGTGAAGAGGCGCACGGGAATGGTGAAGAACCAGGCGCCCTCCCCGATCCGCTCGGCGAACGCCGCGTAGATCGATATGCTGCCGATGAATCCCCCGGCGGCGAAGCTGATGGCGACCAGGGCCAGGGCGATGAGCAGGTGTCGCCCGAGGTCGGTCTTGAAGGCGTGCCAGGCGCCGCGGAGCGCGTCCCTGACGCCGCGGCGGCGCACGGCCCAGTCGGCGATCGCGCGATTGGTCCAGATGCCGGTGACGATCGAGACGGCGACCATCAGCATCACTGTGAGCGCGAGGCCGATGCATCCCGTGGTCACGGCCGCCGCCGGCTCCTCGCGGAAGACGAGCATCAGCGCCAGCGTCGGCAAGAGCGGGATGAGCAGGATCAGCCCGGCCACGCCCCAGGCCGCGTTGTAGATCCAGAACAGCGCCCACCACCCTTCGCGCGCCCCGGCGAACCAGCGCTCCATCGAGAAGACGGCGTAGCGCGAGCGCGGGCCCTGGGTCACCGGGCCGGCCAGGCGGTCGCCGTCGACGAGCACGCGCGCGCAGCCGGCCTCGACGAACGAGTGCACGGCCACGATGACGAGCATCAGCACCATGATGCCGACGAAGATCCAGACCAGGATCGGCCAGCGCTCCACGAGCCGGCAGACCGCGCCTTCGATGTCGTCCGGCGTGTTGATGCGCGAAAACTCGATGCCGATGGAGATGAAGATCGGCACGAGGATGGCGATGACGCTGACGACGACCAGGACCCCGTAGAAACAGGCCTCGCCGAAGCGCACCAGGGTGAGCTGCCAGTTCGCGACGGCGTTGTCGAAACCGCGGCGGAGGGTGTCGATGACGCCGCGCTTCACAGCGTGTTCCGCCGGTGGTCCGTGGCCCCGGTGAACTCGATCCGCTCGGCCATCTCCGCGAGCCGGCTGCGCAGGCGCGTGCCGATGCGCTGCTCGAGCGTCTCTTCCTTGGCCTCGGCCGAGCGGTCGTAGTAATTGGTGGTGAAGATCGTCGCCAGCTCGGCGTTGTAGCGGCTGTTGATCACGTAATAGAGGATGTCCTGGACGAACGTGGTCGGCTTCTGCGAGCCCAGCTCGTCGAGGATGAGCAGGTCGACCTCCAGCAGCGGGCGCAGGAGCTCGGACTTGGTCGGCACCTGGTCGTTGTCGAACGAGGCCTGGATCTCCTGGATCAGGTCCTGGAAGTTCGAGAACAGCACCCGCCCGGGCTTGCCGCTGTTGATGATCTCGACCAGCGCGGCCACCGCCAGATGGGTCTTGCCGACGCCGCAGCCGCCCATCAGCAGGAGGCCCTTGCCTTCCTCGTTGTTGGGCCAGAGGTCGACGAAGCGCTGGACCTTCTTCTTGGCCAGGCGCAGCACGTCCGACTTCTCGCGGAACGTCTCCAGCGTGCAGTGCTCGTAGCGCCTGGGGATGTTCGCGCTGAGCATCCGCTGCTGCCGGCGCAGATCGCCCTGGCAGCCGCACGGCTCCACGCGCAGCGAGTCGCCGGGCAGCGGCACCCATCCCGAGCCGTTGCAGCGCGGGCAGGTGGCGGGAGTGGGCGGCGCGAGGCGCATGGACGCAACGAGTTTATCCGATAAACTCCTGACGCCCGTTCGCCATGAAATCCCTGGTCTCCTATCTCGCGCAGCGCCCCGAGACGGCCACGTTCCTGCTGCCCGCGGACATGGACCGGACCCTGGACGAGCTGTTCGCGCGGCACGACGGGCTGCTGCCGGAGCCGTACAAGATCTTCCCCGCCGACGAGACCCAGCCGCCCATCCTCGGCTTCCCCGTGCTCGAGGCAGCGGTGATGAAGGAGCTGGAGATCCGGCTCGACCGCTGGCTGGCCGAAGAGACGGCCTGGCAGGTCAACCGGGCCGGGACGAAGGAGAAGGCGGCCACGGCGTTCGCCTCCTACATCACCCACCTGATGAAGGCGGCCGAGAACGCGCTGATGTCGAACGTGCTCTCCGACTACCACGCCGTGTTCTGGCTGGCGCACTCGTTCGACCTGGCGCGCCAGTTCGCGTCCATCCCGCGCCGCATCAGCGCGCTCGACAGCCAGGCCGGCCGGGCCATCGGCGACTCCCTCAAGTACCGCATCTTCGGCCGCTGGGTGAGCGAGACCCGCGAGCAGATGACCCAGCTCGCGGCGCGCGCGGCCAATCTCCTCGAGGGCGAGGAACAGCGCGGCCTGAATTACTTCCGGCTCCTGCAGGACGACGTGCTGATCCTCACCGAGGAGTTCGTGGGGCCGGATCTGCGCGAGCTGCGCAGCTTCATCACCGGCTACCTGCGCCGCGACTTCCAGGCTTTCCGCGACTCCTACGAGCGGCTGCGCTCGGTGGCGACGGATCTGTTGCAGCACGAGCGCACGTTCCGCGCGGCGCTGTCGCTGTTCGGGTCCAATCCCGACCAGGGCATCACCCTGGCGCTGCTGCTCGACCCGCGCTTCCAGACCTTCCTCTTCGATCACGCGCCGGCCCAGAACGCGATGACCCGCGAGGACCGCGAGCAGTTCCAGCTCATCGGCCGGCGGGTGCGCGAGTTCGCGGTGCTCAACCAGCTCCGCCGCGGCATCGTCTGGATGACCACCCTGCCGGACGGCACGATCGTGCCCGCCGACCGGCGCAGCGGCTTCACCTACTCGCGCTCGACCCGGCCGATGGATTTCGGGCGGCCCGGCGTGGTCGACCCGATGGTCCACCGCTTCGGGATGATCTACGACATCTCCGCCTTCTCCGAGACCCTGGGCAACATCCGCCGCGCCGGCGGGAAGGAGGAGATCCGCTCCTACCGGCAGATGCTCCTCTTCCAGCGCAAGCTGGAGACGATCGCTCAGCGCCACCAGCTGGCCTTCGAGAAGTTCCTCGGCGACGGCGCGTTCTACACCACCCGCCGGGCCCTGCATCTCGTGCGCGCAGCCATCGAGATCCAGCACTTCTACTCGGAGATGAAGCGCAAGGGCTTCGCCTTCAACAAGGGCATGCGCATCGCCCTCAACTACGGCTACTACCGCCTCCTGCCGCTGCGGACCTCGCAGGAGTCGAACGAGCGCATCACCGAGTTCTACGGGCCGGGCATCATCGAGCTCTCGCGCCTGACCACGGGCAAGGCCACCAAGGAGATCGAGGAGATCGGCGGCTTCCTCATCGCCCACGGATACGAGCCGACCAAGGTGCAGCAGTTCTTCGCGCCGCTGGCCACGGGCGTGGACGTGGTCGACCACCGCGAGCAGTCGCGCGAGTACTACGCCTACCTCGACGGCAACGGCCATCTGGTGAACGAGGGCATCGTGGCCTCGCTGTCGTTCCTGCAGGAGCTGTCCAACGAGATCTCCCACGACGCCCAGCAGCTCTACCGCATCAAGACCTCCTGGGCCAGCTACATCGCCTTCGCCCCCGCCATCGCCGGCGTGGAATGGGTCGGCATCCGCCACCTCGGCGCGGTCTCGCTCAAGGGCCTCGACCGCATCGAGATCGGCGAGGTCGTCCCCTTCGCCCCCGGCGAGACCGCGGAGGTCGTGCCGGTGGACGCGCACGAGCCGCTGGTCACGCTCCTGCGCCAGGAGCGGGCCTCGTCCGGAGCGCACCGCGTAACCTCGCAGGAGACCACCCACGAGCGGGCCATCGAGAGCGAGATCGTCATCTGCGTCCGCGCCAGCTCCAGCGACCTCGACGACGAGGTCCTCATCGGCGAATGGGACCCCCGCTCCGACGACGTCCACCGCCCCCTGCGCCTCCCCCGCGGCGACTTCCAGCGCCTGTTCTCCCTCAAAGGCGAGCTCTCCGCCGAGCTCCTCGAGGACCGCAAGGAAAGCGTGCGGGAGATGTACGAGCGGCTCTCGCTCAAGACCCTCGCCCCCACCCTCCCCTTCGCCCCATACCGCAGCGGCGGCGAATACGAGGCATACATCCTCGGGGAAGAGGTGGAGAAGCTGTAGGAGTGCGGCATACTAGAGCGGCGGCGTAGCCGCCGCACTCCTAGATGAGAGTCGACTACGACAAGAGAGAAATCGTGTGCGCGGTCGGCGATCTCGTCCACCAGTCCACCTACCGCCGCATCGGCGTGGAGCGCGGGGACGGGTTCCGGCGGATGTGGATCGGGCAGGAGGTCCACAGCCGGCGCGCCGAGGAGCGGGCCGGGGCGGATCCGCACTACCGCGCGGAGGTGCACGTTGTCCACCGCACTACCGTGGGTGGATGGTCCGTCACCATCACCGGGCGCATCGACGGGCTGTCCGTGGACCGCGAAAACCGGCGCGTTTCGATCGAGGAAGTGAAGTCGATCCACTTCGATCTGGAGCTGGAGGCACTCTACAGGTCGGAGAAATTGCAGCGCCATCTCTACCAGCTGCTCCTCTACGCCTACTTCCTCTCCAGCCAGCCCGACTTCGAGAATTTCGAGTTCGCGCCGCAGCTGGTGCTCATCGACCTGGTCTCCGGCGAGGCCAAGACCGTGGACACGGAGTTCGACCACGAGCGCGTGGCCTCGACGCTCGAAGCCAGCCTGGTCAAGCTGGTCACCGACCTCGACGAAGCCGCGGCGCTGCGCATCGCCAAGCGCGCGTTCGCGGACACGCTGGCCTTCCCCTTCGACGCCATGCGTCCCGGCCAGGAGGAGATCGTCGCTTCCGTCGCCCGCGCGGTCTGGCAGCGCGACGCGCTCCTGGTCTCCGCGCCGACCGGCATCGGCAAGACCATGGCCGTGCTCTATCCGGCCGTGCGGCAGTCGCTGAAGCTCGGCAAGAAGCTGTTCTTCCTCACCTCCAAGACCCTGCAGCAGGACGCCGCGGTCGAGGCCCTGCGCCGGCTCAACGACGGCTCGTTCCGCGTGCTGCGCATCCGGGCCAAGCAGAAGATGTGCGCGCACACGCAGATGATCTGCCACGAGGACTTCTGCCCCTTCGCCGAGCGCTACTCGGAGAAGATGGACAAGAGCGGTCTGCTCACCCACCTGGTCACGTCGTACAGCTACTTCGACCCCGAGGTGACGTTCGCCCTGGCGCGGGAGACCGAGGTCTGCCCGTTCGAGGTCTCGCTCGAGCTCATCGAGCAGGCCGACGTCATCGTCTGCGACTACAACTACATCTTCGACCCCTACGTCGGGCTCAAGGCCTACAGCCAGGAGAACGACTACGGCGACTGCGTGCTGGTCGTGGACGAGGCCCACAACCTCGTCGACCGCGGCCGCGGCTACTACTCCCCCGAGCTGCACGAGAAGCAGTTCGAGGAGATCCGCCGCCACCTCATGACCAAGAACTGCTGGCTGGACGGGTGGGAGGAGCTGCTGGAGATGCTCCGCCAGCACCTGCACCAGCTCGCGGAAGTGCTCGAAGGCGACGTCCGGCAGGCCCTCTGCGAGCCGAGCCGGGAGCTGTTCCTCGAGCAGCGCACGGAGTGGGAGCGCCTGGTCCTCGACTACATCGGCTGGAAGATCGACAACCGCATCGCCGAGGAAGAAGACCCGCTGATCGACTTCTACTTCAAGCTGGTGAAGTTCACGAACCTGCTCGCCGAGGACGGCGACGAGCTCGCGCACATCATCGAGCGCACGGACGAGGGGCTGAAGGCGAAGATCTTCTGCAAGGACCCCTCGCGCTTCCTCGGGAAGATCTTCGACTCCGCGCACGCGACGGTCGCCCTCTCGGCCACGCTCGAGCCCTTCGACTTCTACCGCAAGACCCTCGGCTTCCCCGAAGACCGCACGGCCGAGCTCTCCCTGCCCTCCCCCTTCCCGCGCGACAACCGCAAGATCGTGGTCATCCCGGAAGTGGACACCACCTGGAAGCGCCGCGCCGACCACTACGAGAAGATCGCGGAGACCGTGGCCGACATCGCCGACGCCGGCGACGGCAATTTCCTGGCCCTCTTCCCGAGCTACGCCTTCCTGCGCGAGGTCTCCGAGCGCATGCCGCCGATGACCAAGCGAGTCATGATCCAGCGCACGGACATGACCGACTACGAGCGCAACGCCATCCTGGACATCCTCCGCGACCGGCCCAAGCGCGGGAACCTCATCCTCGCCGTCTCGGGCGGCATGTACGCCGAGGGGATCGACTACCAGGGCGACATGCTCTCGGGCGTGATGGTCATCGGTCCGGCCCTGCCGCAGGTGAGCTTCGAGCAGGAGCTGCTCAAGCACTACTACGACGAGCAGTACGGCGCGGGCTTCGAGTTCGCGTACCTCATCCCGGGGATGACGCGCGTGGTGCAGTCCGCGGGGCGGGTGATCCGCAGCGAGACCGACGTCGGCGTGATCGCCCTGCTCTGCAAGCGCTTCACCCAGGAGAGCTACACGCGCTACTTTCCCGCCGACTGGTACGAGGAGACGCCGCGCGAGCTGGTCTCGCGCAAGCCCGCCAGCGAGATCCGGTCGTTCTTCGAGGCCAAGTCGACACCGCAGCTGAGGATGTTGTTTTGAAGCGACTGCTCGTCATTCTCCTTCTCACCGCCTGCGCGACAACACCGTCATCGCAACCCGCCGCCCCCGAGTGGGACGTCGTTCCCGCCGGTCTGGTGGAGGCGTTCTGCTCGCGTCTGCGGATGGACGCGATCGCGACGGGCGGCGGTCTGGCCATCGTGCGCACCACCCAGCCGATCGCCAGCGCGCAGGCCTACTCGGGCCTCGGGCGCAGCGTCGGCAACAAGGCCCGGACGGCGCCGCAGCCGGGCCGGACGATGTCGATCGACCTCGGCGCCGGATCGTGCGGGTGGACGCCCATCGACTCCATGAACGCCCAGCGCGACCGCGACGTGATGGTCGTCGAGCTCTCCTCCCCCGTCCCGAATCCGTTCGTCCCCGGCGCCGCCGGCATCTTCGCCCGGGTCTCCCTCGGCGGCGAGCACGCCTCCTGGTACTGGATCGGCCTGGTTCCCCGCGGCGGCGGCTGGACCGTCGGCTCGATCACCACAATTGATGCCCGTTAGGCACTGACCCGTAGCGACTTAGCCGCCGCCGGGCGGTGGCATCCGTTTTTCAAAGAACAGGGCAGTGGCATCCCAGCTGAAGTACGAACCGCGGGTCCTGGTCGCCGATGACGACCAGTCCATCCGCCAGCTCCTGTGCACGATCATCCGCCGGGAGCAGCTGGCGGTCGACTGCGTCCCCGACGGCGGCACGGCCATCGACATGCTGCGCGAGCACCACTACTCGGTGATCCTGCTCGACCTGATGATGCCGCGCGTGGACGGCTTCGCCGTCATCGAGCACCTCAAGCACCATCCGCCGGAGAACAAGCCGGTGGTCCTGGTCATCACCGCCTACGCCGACCAGAAGTTCAAGGAAGTGGATCCGAACGTCGTGGCCGGCGTGCTGCGCAAGCCGTTCGAGATCGCCGACCTCGGGAACCTTGTGCGCCTCTGCGTGGAGGGATTCGAGGACGAGACGATGCAGGAGCCGGCCACGGTGACGCGGCCGGCTCGGGTGGATCACTGATCACTTCAGGTGCACGAACTGTCCGACCGACGGCACTCCCTTGTCATTCAGGATGAACAGCATGTAGTACCCGCGCGGCGCCAGCGCGTGCGGCATCGAGCCGTTCGGCGCCTTGGCCTTCAGCGTCCACTGGTCCTTCTTCCGGAACGTGCAGTGGATGACGCGCTGCTCGGTGTCGGTCTGATGAGTCACGGCCATCGGCCGGACCAGGACCACGCTGACGATGTCGCCGGCGTTCCCGGTCTGGATCGTAAAGTCCGAGCCGTGCGGGACGACCGGCGCGCCCACGCCTCCGGGCTTGCCGCCGTTGATCTTCTCGATCTTCGGGCGGTCGGCCAGGCTGCCGTCGGGATTGAAGAGGTACGGAGGGCTGAACACCTCGATCGTGTTCTGCACGCTGACCGTGCAGCCGCCGTTCGCCGCGCCGCCGGCGGCCATGACCTTGCCGCTGGGCAGCAGAATCGCGCAGGAGTGGTAGTGCCGCGGGGAGTTGGTCTCGTCCATCTCCGACCACGGGCTCACCACCGTGGACGGGTCGTAGCGCCAGCATGTCAGCGGCGGGATCTCCAGGCCGCCGCAGATGAAGACGGTGTTGTCCGGCAGGAGGACCACGTTCACGTTGGCGCGCGGCCGGTTGTCGGGGAACGAGCGGTTCGGGCCCCAGGACGGCGACAGCGTGGAGAGGTTGATCGACGTGAGCGTCTGCCGCGAGGCGTTGTCGCCGCCGCCGGCAACCACCACCTGCACGAACGGGTAGGTCTGCTGGAGAAAGAGCGCCGACATGCCCTTGGTGCGGTTGAGGTTCGCGCCGACGTTCGTCCAGCCACCCGTCGTCCCGCCCGGCGGAGTGAAGTTGAAGTACGACGACTGCGGATCGCTGGTCGAGCCGACCGTGGCCGTGCCGCAGTTCGCGAAGCCCACCGGCACGTAGAAGATCTCGCCGCCCGGCAACAGGTGCAGTCCCGGATAGGTCTGCGAGAAATTCTTCGACGGGCCGGTCATCGTGACCGTGGTGAACGTGTCCGTGGCCTCGGAATAGACATCGATGTTCGGCGGCGATCCGCCGGCGGCGACCATGACCCGTCCGGACTTGCCAGGAGGCCCGTTCTCGTCGCCGAGGGTGAGAACGGTCGGGTACCAGCGGAGGATGGACATGTTCCCGGCGGTCTTCTTCCACTTCCGTGTGATCGGGTTGTAGCGCCAAGCCTGATTGGAAGTGGGCGCTCCCGGATTGAGCCCGCCGCCGCCCATGGCGATCAGCTGGCCGTCGGAGAGGAACGAGTGCCCGCAGCAGACCAGGTTCGTGGTCAGCCCGCTGCCCGGACTCTGGAGGAGCGTGAACTTCGGATTCACCTCGTCCGTCGGATCCCAGAGCATCGTGTCCAGGCTGTCCGCCAGGAAGATCACCTCGCCCGTGCGCAGCAGCGCGGCATGCTCGATCTCAAAGACGTTCCCGTTCACTTCGATCGGATAGAGCGTGTCCCAGCGCCCGAACGTGGCCGGCCCGAAGCCGGCGACGAGATTCCCGAGCAGATCGCCCAGGTTCTTATCGATGGCGATGGCGTCGCCGATGTTGCGCAGGCCCAGGGGGAAGAGCTGATCGCGCCGCTGCAGAATCTGCTGCGCCGCGGCCCGGCTGAGCAGGTGCGGCCCGGTGTGATGGTGATGCGCCGCGCTCTCGGGGTGGCCGGCGTCCTCGAAGGCGATGACGCGCTGGCTCGGCAGGGCGGTGAGGTCGTCGGGCTGCCGGGCCTCGTTGAGGAAGCGCAGCAGCCGGCGGTGGACCTTGGGATCGATGTTCCAGGAGTCGTCGCGGGCGGGCTCGGGCTGGGGCTCAGGTGTCGGCTCGGGCTTCGGTTCGTCGGGTGGGTGGTCGTGGTCGTGCTCGTCAGCCATGGGGAGGTCTCCTTCCATTGAAGCCCGAACTCGAGTCTAGGCCGATTGCCAGGCTGGTGATGATGATCGAGCTTTGCTGGTGAGGTGGTGTGTCCCCCCGTCTGGCTGCACCGACCTCGGGCCTGACTCGTCATCCGGTCATGAACAGTAGTGACGATGAGGGCCTTTTCGTTTCAACTGTTTTGGCAGCGCGTGACCGGCTATGCTTCGCTTGGCGGATCACCCGCTGCGCTGCGCGGCCGGTTCCGGGTGCCGAAGCCGTCGACGTTCGCGGAACGATGGGCAGACACATCATCACCTCTGCGAGGTTCGGCCTGATATCCCTGGCGCTGTGTTTGGTCCATCCCGCAGCAGCCCAGGTCGATCAACAACGTGCCGAAACCTACTTCAAAGAGGCGGCTACCCTCTGTCAACGCGACGGCGGGCGCCTCTGGGGCGTCTCGTTGTGCGGGCCGATGGTGTTCGCCGACGCGCGGACGCGAACGGTGGCCACGAACCAGCCTCGCCCGAAAGGGGACCCGCCTCGATCTCTGGGGTTCGCGAATGCGCCGATCGAGTGGGGTGGCTCACGTTGGGCCGCGTACATTTGGGACTTTACGACGTCCCTGGGGGATGCGCGCGCACGAGGCATGTTGATGGTGCACGAGCTCTTCCACCGTATTCAGCCTGAGCTCGGTCTGATCACCCTGAGCGGACAGAATGCGCATTTGGACACAGTCGACGGGCGAGTTTGGCTGCAGCTCGAGTGGCGTGCGCTGGCGCGCGCGCTCGGTCAGTCTGGTGAGAACCGCAAGCGCGCGGTGAGCGATGCGGCCGCCTTCCGATTGACGCGCCGTTCGCGGTTTGCCAATGCCGCAGAGAATGAGCGCGTCGAAGAAATCCGGGAAGGCCTCGCTCAATACACCGGCACGGTCGCCTCGGCCGCGTCGCACGCCGAGGCAGTCGCAAGTGCGCTCGAGCAGCTGGCCGCGGCCGAACAGCACGAGACGTTCCTGCAGCAAGCCTATACAAGCGGTGTGGCGTACGGGATTCTTCTCGATACCGCGTCGCCGGGTTGGAGGCGCAGAGTGCGCAGCGACTCCGACCTCGGGCAGATGCTGATGACGGCCCTGGATGTCACACCGGTCGCGAACGCGGTCGAAGCGTCGGCGCGTTACGGCGGCGCAGAGCTCCGAGCTGCGGAACAGAGGCGCGCCGAACAGCGAATGGCCCGTCTGAACGAGCTGCGGAACCGCTTCGTCGATGGCCCGGTGCTTGTCGTCCCGTCGGGCGGTGGCGGATCGTTCAATGCCGTAGGCGCCACGCCCGTTCCCGGAGTCGGGACAGTGTACTTCTCGCGTTACAACCAAAAAGGTGCATGGGGTACCCTGGACGCGACGAACGGCGTTCTGGTCGGCGACGACGGCACCCGACGGTTGCCAGGTCCGGTTCGCATTGACGGCGCCAACGTCACAGGCGAGGGCTGGACCGTGACAGTCGGTACAGGATGGATCGTGCGCCCGGGACCGCGGTCCGGCGATTACCAGATCATTCGCGACCCGCAGTAGCCGGTGGCGGGGCCGGTGAAGCATCTGCTGCGGCGCGCGCATGGGGCGCGATGCTGGTGGCAGCACGCACATGGCTGGCGCGACCGGTCCGCTCGCTCCGGGGACGATGCGCATCCGTACGCGTACGACGCGTGTTGCTGCACGCAGCATCGGCGACCGTACGCGTACGATGCGCATTGCTGCGTGAATCACTCGCGACCGTAGGCTTACGACGCGGATCGCTAATTTTGGAAACCGCCGCGCTGGCGCGATGGGACGGGCGGCTTCGGCCAGCCCGAAATGTGCTCCGCGGAGGACACAAACGGCTGCAAAAACCTGCAGTTTTGATCCCGCGATGCATGTCGCGGCATTCGCGCAGCAACGCGGCTCATTCCCACAGCCTGCGGATTGCTTCCCGCAGCAGTGCGCATCGTACGCGTACGGTCGCGAGTGATTCCCGCAGCAACACGCACCGTAGGGCTACCGTCGCACTCCGTGGGAATGGAAACACTTTCGCGGCACGTGACCGGCAACACCCCCGGCATCGGACAGCCTTGCCGGCGTTTACGTCCAGTTCTGCAGCCAGTACTGCAACACGATCACCGCCCAGAGCGGCTTGGCGTGATTGGCCGCGCCGGCGCGATGCTCGGCGAGGAGGCGCGTGACCTGGGGCTCGTCGACGAAGCCGCCCGCGCGCAGGCGGTCGGGATCGAGGAGGCGATCGACCTCGGCGCGCAGGCCGCGGTTGATCCAACTGGCGATGGGGACGGACAGGCCGCGCTTGCGGCGGTAGATCACGTCGCGCGGCAGCCACTTCTCGGCGGCTTTCTTGAGGACCCACTTCGTCGTCAGGCGGCGCACGCGCAGGTCGCTGGGGAGGGAGAGGGCGAAGGCGGTGACGTCGCGGTCGAGATACGGGGCGCGGGCTTCGACCGAGGAGAGCATGGTCGCGCGGTCGACCTTCACCAGGAGGTTGTCGCGGAGGTAGGAGCGGTAGTCGAGGAGCATGGCGGCGGCGAGGGCGTCGGACGAGGGCACGCCGGAGGCGTGCACCACACCACCACCAAGTCCCGTGCCGAACCAGCGCAGGTGGCGCTCCATCCAGGGGCGCTCGGCGTCGGTGACGAAGCGCTTGAGCAGGTATTCGAGGGTGACCTTCTTGCCCGAGGACGGGAGCGACCAGGCGAGCTTGCGCAGGGCGGCGCGGGCGAAGGGCGGCAGGGACTCGTAGAGCGGGGCGATCTTATGGCCGAGGTAGGTGGGATAGCCGCCGAACAGCTCATCGGCGCCTTCGCCGCTGAGGATGACCTTCACGTGCTCGCGCGCGGCGCGGGCGAGGAGGAACGTCGGCAGGATGGCCGGGTCGGCGAGCGGCTCGGCGATGCGCGTTGTGACGTTGACCAGGGCCTCGTGCAGGGTCTCCTCGTCGGTGCGCACGGGCACGTGGCGCGTGCCCATCTGCTTGGCGATCACGGCCGCGTCGCCGCTCTCGTCGTACGACTCCTCGCTGAACTGCGCGGAGAAGGTGTGCACCTGATCGGGGCCGATCTTCCGCGAGGCGAGCGTGGCCAGCACGGACGAGTCGAGGCCGCCGCTGATGAACACGCCAACCGGCACGTCGGACATGACCTGCTTGGACACGGCGGTCTCGAAGAGGCGCTGCAGCTCGGCGACGGCTTCGCGCGGCTGCCACGGCCGAACGGCGAAGCCGGACGGGTCCCAGTAGCGCACGGTCTCCGCGCTGCCGCCGGTGAACCGCATGAACGTCCCCGCGGGCACGCGGCGGATGGCGGTGAAGGTGGTCATCGGCTCGGGGACGTAGCCGAGGGCGAGGTAATCGGCGATGGCTTCGCGGTCGAGCTCGCGGGAGATCTCGGGATGGCGGAGGAGGCACTGCAGCTCGGAGGCGAAGAGGACCTCGCTGCCAATTCGAGAATAAAACAGCGGCTTCTCGCCGGCGCGGTCGCGGGCCAGGATCAGCGTGCGGCTGCGGTTGTCCCAGATGGCCAGGCCGAACATGCCGTCGAGCTGCGCGATCGCCTCGGTGCCGTGCTCGAGGTAGAGCGGGAGGATGGTCTCGACGTCGGAGTGCGAGCGGTACGGGTAGTCGGGATAGCGCGACCGGATCTCGGCAGCGTTGTAGATCTCGCCGTTGCACTCCAGCCAGACCGCGCCGTCGGGAGAGGCGAAGGGCTGGTCGGCGCGCTCGTGCAGGTCGATGATGCGCAGGCGCTCGGTGCCGATGCGCGCGTGCGGATGGATGAGCACCGCCCGGCCGTCAGGGCCGCGGTGACGCAACGCCTCGCCCATCTGGTCGAGGACGTCGGGATAGCGCAGCGCGGCCGCGCTGACCATGCCGTAGATGCCGCACACGGCGGGCATTCTAGTGGAGCGGCGGGCTTTAGCCCGCCGGCGGACGTTCGGCGGGC
>JBIOTX010000248.1:0-8172 GCA_044866315.1 Thermoanaerobaculia bacterium
TCGTACGCCCTCCCCCTCCCCTCCCGCGCCTTCCGCCTCGAGCACAACGGCCGGGTCGTCCTCGACCTCCCGCCCGCCCCCACCGCCCGCGACCGCGTGCTGCAGATCGTCGGCAGCGAGGCGGCGGAGCATCTCGCGGACATCGACACGACCATCGGCGAGACCCGCGCCGGCGGCTTCGTCACCCGCGGCCTCCGCTTCGGCAGCCGGCGCAACCAGTACTTCTTCGTGAACGGACGGCTGGTGAAGGATCGCGTCCTCACCCACGCCGCGAACCGCGCCTGCGAGGCCTTCGACTTCGAGGGACACCCCGCGATCGTGCTGTTCGTGGACGTGCCGCCGGAGCTGGTCGACGTGAACGTGCATCCGGCGAAGACGGAGGTGCGCTTCCGCGACTCCTCGCAAGTGCACGTCGCGGTCGAGCAGGCGCTCAAACGCGCGTTGGGAGGTTCCGAAGAAGGAGCGGCCTTGCTGCGCGACGACGGCGGGCTGAAGCCCGCCGCTCCATTGTTCCCGCCGCAGCGGTACGACACCGGGCCGAAGTGGTCCCCGTCGTTCACGCCGCTCTTTCAAAAGGAGGCGGTGGTCCAGCCCCCCGTGCAATCCGCGGCGGTGGCCGTGCAGGTGGAAGAGGACCTCGCGCCGCAACTCGGCGATCTCGCCGGCCGGGTGATCGGTCAGTACCGCATGAGCTACATCCTCCTGGACACGCCGGGCGGCTTGCGCCTGGTCGACCAGCACGTGGCGCACGAGCGGGTGCTCTACGACCGCTATCTCGCGCGCGTCGAGGCGCGCGAGGCGGTGTCGCAGCAGCTCCTCACACCCATCCTTTACGAGACCGGCGCCGCCGAGTGCGCCGTGCTCGAGTCGCATCTCGACGAGCTGCGCGCCGTCGGCTTCGACATCGAGCGCTTCTCCGGCAACGCCTTCGCCATCGCCGCCCTCCCGCCCGAGCTCCTGAAGAACGACGTCGACACCTTCCTGCGCAAGCTCATCGACGCCTCGCTCGAGGAAAAGTCCTCCTACGTCACGCGCGTGCGCGAGCGCATCGCCGCCTCCCTCGCCTGCCAGGCCGCGATCAAGGTCCACCGCCCTCTATCCGGTGAAGAGATGGCCCGTCTCGTCGCCGAGCTCCTCCAGTCCTCGAATCCGTACGCCTGCCCTCACGGCCGGCCGATCATCGTGGACATCAAGCACCTGGACATCGAGCGCCACTTCCACAGGAAGTAGAGAAACAGGCCCGCAGGCGCCAGGGCGCATACCCTTTCGCCATGCGCCTCTCACCCAAGCTTCTCGGCAAACTCGGCGAGCTCCGGGCCCAGCTCTTCTACCGCCTCCGCGGCTACCGCATCCTCGACCGCAACGTGCGCCTCGCCTCGGGCGAGATCGACCTGGTCGTCCAGCGCGGCAAAACGATCGCCATCGTCGAAGTGAAAACGCGCCAGACCCGCACGGCCGGCGCCGGCCACGAGGCGGTCACGCGCACCAAGCGCGAGCGGCTGGTCCGGCTCGGCGAGCGCTACGCCTCCCGCGGAGCGCAGCTCCGCTACGACATCGTCTCGATCTTCTGGACCGGCTGGCGGTTCGCGGTCGACCCGTTCGCCGACGCGTTCCGTCCGCTCGCTGACGCTCGCGTTCCGTGGCGCGTCCGCGCGTGAGCTAATTGCGCAGCCGTACTTCCACGTCCAGCCGGTGTCTCCCCTCGGGCCAGGCCTTGAGGAACGCCCGCCACATCGTCTTCGTGTTCACGCGCTCGGCCATCTCATACTCCGCCGCCTCCTGCCGGCAGCGGCGCGCCTCTTCGACGCGCGGCGCATCCGGATAGCGCGCGAGATACTCGTCGAACGCCGCCACCGTCCCCGCCTCCCACGCCGCATTGAAGTCCCCTTCGATGATCGCCAGCCGCGCGAGCGAGCGGCGCGCGTCCGCCGCGAACCGTCCCTCCGGCCGCACCTTCAGGTACGCCTGCAGCGCCTCCGCGGTACCCGCACGGCGCGCCTCGTCCCAGGCGCGCTCGTCGTCTTCCGGCTCGGTGATCTCCTGCAGCAGGCGCTTCGCCTCGCTCGCCAGGAGCTCGCTGGGCCAGGCGCGGAGGAACTCCTCCAGCCCCTCCCGCCCGCCCCGGCGCGCGGCATCGAAGGCCAGCGCTTCGCGCAAGTGCGTCTCCGCGTGCGCGCTCAACTTCCCGTTCGGGAACTCCTCCAGGAACGCCTGCCAGGCCACGGCGTTCTTCGCCGACAGCGCGACGTTGTACGCCGTCTCCTCGCGCACCCGCGCCGCCTCCAGCCGCTCCTCGGCCAGCGGCGCGTGGCGGTCGGCCGACCACTTCTCGAGGTAGTCGCTCCACGCGTCTTCCGTGTCCATGGCCGCGGCCGACTCGAAGGCCAGCCGCTCCGCGAGCGCGCGCTCGGCCTGGTCCGCGCGGTGGCGCGGGTAGCGCGCGCGGAAGTCGCGCATGGCGTTGTAGGTATCGCCGGCGAGGGCCATCTTCCACGCCAGCTCCGCGGCCCGTCCTTCCTCGTCGAGCGGGATGTCCGTCCGCGAGAACGCGCGCTCGCTGCGCGTCGACCATGGCCGGAGCGCCTCCGCGAACTCGCGCGCGTTGGCGAAGCGCTTCTGCCGGTCCTTTTCCATCGCCCGCAGCACCGCCGCCTCCAGACCGGCAGGCAGATCGAGCGACGGATTGGTCTCACGGAACGCCGGCGGACGCTGGGTGAGGTGCTGGATGATGTAGCCGTTCGGCGTGCGCGCCTGGAACGGCGGCGCGCCGGCCAGCATCTCGTAGAGCACCACGCCGAGGGAGTAGAGATCGGCGCGGCCGTCGAGGACTTCGTCCTGCGGCAGCTCGCCCAGCTGCTCGGGGGACATGTACCTCGGGTTGCCGAGGAAGATGCCGATCTGGGTCGTGTCCGCGTCCTGGGAGACGTCCTTGGCCACGCCGAGGTCGATGATCTTCACCTGCAGGTGATCCTCGGCATCGAAGAAGAGCATCACGTTGTCGGCGGAGATGTCGCGATGGAGGAGCTCCCGGCGATGGATGTAGTCCAGTCCCTCCAGCACCTGCAGGGCCACCTCGATGGCCAGCGGCAGCGGAAACCGGCCGTTCGCCACCTCCCACTGCCGCACGGTCGTCCCCTCGATGAACTCCGTGACCATGTAGTTCGAGCCGTTCTCGAGGACGGAGAAGTCGTGGACCACGGCGACGTTCGGGTGGTGGATCTGCGTCGCCAGCCGGGCCTCGCGCAGGAAGCGCTGCCGGTAGTTCTCGTCGGCCAGGAGCGCCGTCTTCATCACCTTGATGCAGCGGAATGCGCCGAGGTGGACGTGCCGGGCCTTGTACACCTCCCCCATCCCGCCCGCCCCGAGCAACTCCAGGACCTCGTACTTGCCGTCGAGGAGCGTGCCCCGCGCGAGCGTCCCCGGCGTCGGTGTCGTTTCGGTGGACATTGGACGGTGCCAAGGTACGCCACGGAGGTCGGCAGAACAATCCGGCACTGATCCGGGGTAGGGACCGACCCCTTTCCGTCACTCCTTCCGATAACGGCAGGCCCTACGGGGGATAGCGTGAGGGGAAATCGTGACCGATCGCCGCGTGCTCCGGACGATTGAATACCTCCTTGTCTCGTCGAAAGAACCAGGTCAGCTCGCCGACATCGCCGGCCGGGTCGGCCTCTCCCCGTCGCGCCTGACGCACCTGTTCAAGGACCAGGCGCGAATCTCCATCCGCGCCTTCATCCGGGAGCGGCGCCTGAGGCGGGCGGCGGAGCTGATCGCCTCCACCGACGAGCGGATCTCCCAGATCGGCTACGCGGTCGGCTTCAACGACCCTTCGAACTTCAACCACGCCTTCAAGAAGAGCTTCGGCATCAGCCCGAAACAGTTCCGCATCCTCGCCCGCGACGAGGCAACGCCGCCGCGTGACGCAGCTCACGATTCGACCGAAACCACCAACGAATAGCCGAATCGACCAACGAATCCGGGTTGGCGCTCGCGCGGGTCGCGACCCAGAATGCCTTTCACCAGCGACAACTGACGACACAACGGAGGTGGCGAATGGCGGCCGTCAAATACACCGTCGATGTCCAGATCACCGGGGGCCCAAAGCTCAACTTCAACGAGGCGTTCGACGCGGAGGGCTATGACCGCATCGAGGTCCTGTTGCCGAGCAACAAAACGAACACTCCCGTGGCCATCCAGCCCGGCGACGCGGCGGACGTTCAGCTGCTGATCATCCGGGTGAACAAACCGCACGAGAAAGTGATCATCGAAACCGGCCAGACGGACGTGAAGCTCACCGGTCCGCTGATCCTCACCGGGCCGTCGATGAACCTCCTCCCGAACGTGAAAGAGATCACCTTCAATAACGACTCGGGCGAGGACGTCACGCTGACGATCCTGGTGGCCCGCAAGGCCATCTAAGCGACGGAGAACGAACATGCCGCAAGCACTCACCTATCCGGGCGTTTACATCGAAGAAGTCCCGAGCGGCGTCCGCACCATCACCGGCGTGGCCACGTCGATCACCGCCTTCATCGGCCGGGCGTTGCGCGGGGACGTGCTCAAGCCCGTGCGCATCCAGAGCTTCGCCGACTACGAGCGCGCCTTCGGCGGGCTGTGGGAAGAGAGCACGATGAGCTACGCCGTGCAGCAGTACTTTCTCAACGACGGCGTGGACGCGCTGATCGTCCGGGTGGTGGGCGCCAACGCCGACGTCTCGCTCATCGAGCTGCCCACGGGCGGCCCCAGCCTCTTCCTCCGGTCGGCGAATCCCGGCGGCTGGGGGCGGAACCTGAGGGCCCTGGTCGACCACACCACCAAGGACGAGAACGACCAGAACCTCTTCAATCTCACCATCAACGAGGTCGACCCGGTGAACGAAGCGCTGGTCCTCAAGACCGAGACCTTCCGCAACGTGTCCGTGCTCGAGGCCTCGCCGCGCTTCCTCACCAAAGTGCTGGAGCAGCAATCGCAGCTCGTGCGCGTGGAGACGCCGTCCGACTTCCGCCCGAACCTCCAGGCTGCGCCCGGCGTCGCCGCGGACGGCGACGGCGCCGACGGCGATCCGATCACGAACGGCGAGATCATCGCCGCGATCCCCGCGCTCGACCAGGCCGATCTCTTCAACCTCCTTTGCATCCCGCCGCGGACGCGCGACGACGACATCGACAGTGCGACACGCGTCGCCGCGACCGTGTACTGCGAGGACCGCCGGGCCATGTTCATCGCCGACGCGCCGCGGGACTGGAACGTCGCCACGGCCGTGGCCGGGATGCAGGACATCAACAACCAGTTCATGGCCCGCAGCAAGAACGCCGCGGCCTTCTTCCCGCGGGTGCGGATGGCCGACCCCCTCAAGGACAACCGCCTCGAGGAGTTCGCCCCCTCCGGGCTCGTGGCGGGCATCTTCGCCCGCACCGACACCACGCGCGGCGTCTGGAAAGCGCCGGCCGGCACCGAGGCGGTCATGCGCGGCGTGCGGGAGCTGAGCGTGAAGATGACCGACGGCGAGAACGGCCAGCTCAACCCCCTCGGCCTCAACTGCCTGCGCACGTTCCCGGTCTACGGGCCGCTGGTGTGGGGCTCGCGCACGCTCGACGGCGCCGACGCCCTGGCCTCGGAGTGGAAGTACATCCCCGTCCGTCGCCTGGCGCTGTTCCTCGAGGAGAGTCTGTACCGCGGCACGCAGTGGGTCGTCTTCGAGCCGAACGACGAGCCGCTCTGGGCCCAGATCCGCCTCAACATCGGCGCGTTCATGCACAACCTCTTTCGCCAGGGGGCGTTCCAGGGCACGTCGCCGCGGGAGGCCTACTTCGTCAAGTGCGACAAGGAGACGACGACCCAGAACGACATCAACCTCGGCATCGTGAACATCGTCGTCGGCTTCGCGCCGCTCAAGCCCGCCGAGTTCGTGGTCATCAAGATCCAGCAGATGGCCGGCCAGGTGGCGGTGTAAGGAGGCACGCTCATGGCGCAATTCAGCGTGAATGCCCAGCGCTTCGACCCCTATAAGAACTTCAAGTTCCGCGTGAAGTGGGACGGCAAGTACGTCGCCGGCATCAGCAAGGTGACCGCCCTCAAGCGCACCACGGAAGTGGTCGAGCACCGCGAGGGCGGCGACCCGTCCAGCGGACGCAAGTCGCCGGGCCGGACCAAGTACGAGCCGATCACCCTCGAGCGCGGCGTGACCCACGACATCGACTTCGAGCAGTGGGCGAACAAGGTCTGGAACTTCGGCTCGAACGAGGAGGTCTCGCTCAAGGACTTCCGCAAGGACATCATCATCGACATGTTCAACGAGGCGGGCCAGAAAGTGATCTCGTACAAGGTCTTCCGCTGCTGGGTCTCGGAATACCAGGCCCTGCCCGACCTCGACGCCAACGCGAACGCCGTCGCCATCCAGACCCTGAAGCTGGAGAACGAAGGGTGGGAGCGCGACTACGACGTGAAGGAGCCGTCCGAGCCGAGCTTCACCGAGCCCTCTTAAGCCATGACCGGGTCCATTCCCATCACCCTGCCCGGCGGGTTCTGGAGGAATGGAGCGCGGCAGCAGGACGCCTTCCTCCGACCGCTGAGCGGACGGGACGAGCTTTTCCTCGTCGAGGAAGCCGAAGGGCTATCGCCGGCGCGGCGGACGACCGCGATCGTGGCGCGCTGCCTCGACGTGAGCGAGGACGCCGCGCGCGAGCTGACCGCCGGCGACCGCGAGGCCGTGCTCCTGCACGTCCGGCGGGCGACGTTCGGGGAGACGCTGACATCCGTGCTGCGCTGCCCGCACCCCGGCTGCGACGAGCAGATGGATCTCGAGCTGCGCGTGGGCGATCTGCTCGTCGATGTGATTGAGGATGCGGCACCGGTGCACGAGACGAAGATCGGCGAGCACACGGTGCGGTTCCGACTTCCGAATGGCAGGGACTTAGAAGAAGCCGCCGCGATCGCGGCGAGCGATCCCGCGGCCGCGGTACGTCACGTGCTCGATCACTGCGTCGAGTCCACCGGCGGCGCACCGTACGACCTCCTGGCCGCCGAGCTTCCCGCCCGCATGGCCGCGCTCGACCCGCAGGCGGAGCTCATCCTGAACGTCACCTGCACGCGCTGCGGCCGCGCGTTCACCGCCCTCTTCGACGCCGCGTCCTTCCTCTTCGGCGAGCTGGCGACCCATCGCAAGTCGCTTTACCGCGAGATTCACGAGCTGGCGTTTCACTATCACTGGAGCGAGTCCGAGATCCTGGGGCTGACCGCGGCCCGCCGCCGCCGCTACCTCGATCTGCTCGCCGAGGCGCTCGCGCCGCGGGGGAAGCGATGAGCGACTTCCTGGAGACGCTCGTCCTCCGCGCCGCCGGCCTGCCGCTGGCGACAACGCCCGCGCCGCGGACGCTGCCCGCGCCGGAGCCGGAGGCGACTTTGGAGGAGCAGGTGGAGGAGGTCGCCGCGAGCGCTCCGACGAGTCAACGAGTCGACGAGCCGCCGCTCCACGTGCCGAGCCGATGGCGCCGCCCACCGTCATCGAGCACCAGACGACGGTGATCGAGGAGCGCGAAGCGATGACCGCTCCTCCGCCGCAGACCGTCATTGCGCCGTCGCGCGAGATCGAGCGCGAAGTCGTCGTGGAGCACGAAGAGGTGATCCGCGAGCACGAGACGGTCGTGCGCCCCGAACCACCCCCACCCACCGCCCACCCACCCCTCCCCCACCTCACCCTCCCCCGCGAGCAAGTCGAGCCGCGCGCGGAGCAGCGTGATGAGGCGAAGCCGCAGATCTCCCCCGAGCCCGTCGTCCTCCAGCCGATCATGGTCGAGCAGACCAAGACGATCGTCGAGCCCGTGCGGGAGGAACACACCATCCGCGAAACCCAAACCGAGCGGATCATCGAGCGCGTCCAGCGCGAGGAAGCCGACGCAGAAGAACCGGAACATCCCCCACGTACGATCGTCGCCCCTCGCGAAGAGATCCCTCTCGAGCCCATCAAGGCGATCCAACCGCCACCTGAGAACCCGACAACCCCGCAACCCCGTAACCCCGTGACCCCGCACCCCGAGGCGGCACCGCCACCTCGCACACTCGTCCTCCCGTCAACACCGCCCCCACCACCGCCAGAACCCGAACCCGTGCAGAGCGAGGAACAACACGAGATCCACATCGGCACCATCGAGATCCGCGCCGCCGCCCCGCCCC
>JBIOTX010000249.1:0-2825 GCA_044866315.1 Thermoanaerobaculia bacterium
CGATTCTCCCCGGCGGGCTGAGAGCCCGCCGCTCCACCGAAGAGCTCCTTCACCCGGTAGGCGTAGTAACTATATGGATACTCGGCGACGAGCTGGGCGGCCTTCGCGTCCCGCTCGGCGGTGCGGCCGAGGCGGTCGAGGATCTTCGCCGACCAGAACAGCGAGTTCGTCTTCCAGTCGCCGTCCGGGTAGGCGGCGATGTAGCGGTCGAACGCGCGCAGCGCGTCCTCGTCCTTGCCCCACTGGGTGTAGATGAAGCCGATGTTCCAGACGTTCTCGCCGTCCGACCCCACCGCGCCGGCGTCCACGGCCCTGGTCAGGTCCTCGACGGCGCGCGCGTAGTCGATCTCGTCGGTGACGTAGTACTTCGCGCGCAGCACCTTCGCCTCGACGGCTTCCTTGCTCGACGGGAAGTCCTTCTCCAGCCGGGCGAGACCGGCCAGGAACTCCTGCGGCTTGTCGTCGCGCCAGGCGGCGCGGGCACGGAGGAGGATCAGCGCCGGATCGTCCAGCTTCTCGTCCTTCGTCTCGTCGAGGATCTCCGCGTAGTGCCGGGAGTTGAACAGCGCCCGCAGCCGCGCCGTGCGCGCCTCGGGCTGGTCCTTGGGCATCAGCTCCAGCGCCTGGTCGTAGCGGTTCGCGGTCGCCAGTTTCCGCGCCAGGGCGAGCTTCTCCTCCGCCGGCAGCTTGTCGATCTCCGCCTTCAGGAAGCCGTACGTCTGCTCGGTGTAGCGCCCCTGCGTATATTCATTGAGGAGGCGCATGCGCGTCCGGGTCGCCAGATCCTCCCGCCCCGCCTTCGCCAGCGCGGTGGCCATCTCCACAAAGTCCGTCTCGGTCAGCTCATCGATCGGGACCAGCATGGCCTGCTGCCACGCCGCCTCGGTGGCGGCGTGGTCGCCGAGCTGCGCGTAGATCGCCGGGAGCTCGAGGCGGGCGATGGTCACCGCGGACGTCTCGCCGAGGGCGACGATCTCGGAGGCGACGGCGGCGGCGTTCTGCGGATTGCCTCGCCCGAGCTCCGCCTCCACCACCCGCAGCCGCAGGAACGGCGCGACCTCGGGGTAGACCCGGATCGCTTCCGTCAGCGCGGCGATCGCGCCGTCGTACTGCTTCTCCTCGAGCAAACGCAGCCCGTACTTTGCCAGCTCGCGCCGGTCCGTCGGCAACTGCGGCTCGGGCTCCAGCGCGGGGGCGGTCGCCGTTGGCACTACCGGCGGTAGAGGTTGCGTCGCCGGCGGCTGCGACGAACACGCGGCGAGTACGACTGCGAGAACGACTACGGCACGACCCTGACCCATCGGCTCCCCTCACTCACGAACCCGACGCGCCGGAAGAACTCGTGCGCATCACCTGCGTCGTCCACGACCACGCGGCGGCGATCCATCTTCGCCGCGAGCTGCTCCACCTCCCGCATCATGGCCCGCCCGATCCATTTCCTCCGCAGCTCGCGTGCCACGATGACGTTCTCGATGCGCAGCGCATCGGGTGTGATCTCGATCACGACTACGGCGACGATGTCGCCGAGGAGCTTCCCGAGCAGGCCGCATGCCGGAGTGGAAGACGGGCAATCCTGCCTGTCCGCGGAGGCCAGAAACGCCCGCACCGCGTCGCGATCGGAGGGCTCGATGGGCCGGACGAATAAGCGTTGTCCTCGCACTGCGAATCTCGCTAACTCCCGGAGTTTGAATGCTTTTACAGCATATTCCACTCCGCAAATAATTTCTTGACAAAAAGTGGACCCAGCGTAGACTTCGACTCGGCCCGCCCAAGCCAAAATCAGCAAAAAGCGACGTGACTATGAACGTGCAGCAGGCGATCGCCCAATTCCTAGAGCACGGCCAGAGTGTGCGAAACCTGTCGGATCGCACCCTGCGCGCCTACCAGTCGGATCTCGCCCAGTTCCGCGTGCACATGAACGACACCCCGACGGTGGAGATCACCCCGGAGCACCTCGAGGTCTACCTCGACAAGCTCGGCGGTGGTCCGTACCGCGACACGTCGATCCGCCGCAAGGTCGCCGCGCTGAAGGTCTTCTTCCGCTACCTGGAAGAGCAGGGCATCGTCACCGAGTCGCCGGCCCGCCGCCTCAAGATCAAGAAGCCGGTCGAGAGCCGCGTCCCCACCGTGCTCTCCTCGCGCGAAGTGCGGGCCCTGCTCGCCGCGCCGAAGGAGCAGGTGGCCGAGCTGTCCGCCCTGCGCGACCAGTCCGCCGGCAGCCGCAACCGCTATTTCTGCGCCGTGCGCGACAACGTCATCCTCGAGCTCCTCTTCTCGACCGGCATCCGCATCGGCGAGCTGGTGGCCCTGAACATCTCCGACGTCGACCTGGACAAGCGCCAGATCCAGATCACCGGCCGGGCCACGCGCGGCCGGTGCGTGACGCTCTCCTCCGACGAGCTGGTCGAGGCCATCCGCCAGTACCTCGAGCTGCGCTCCGAGCGTCCGCTCTCCACGGCCGCGCTGTTCGTCGGCCGCTCCGGAACGCGCCTGACCATCTACTCGATCGAGAACATCTTCAAAAAGCACGTCCGCCTGGCGGAGATCAAGCGCCACGTCACCCCGCACTCGCTGCGCCACACCATGGCGGCGATGCTGGTCTCGTCCGGCACCGACATCCGCGAGGTGCAGGAGATCCTCGGCCACGCGTCGATCCTCTCCACGCAGGTCTACACGCGCCTTCCGATCCAGAAGCGCGGCCGCAACGGCCACGGGGGAGGCATCTCCCGCGTCGTCGCGGAGACCGCGGCCAGCGCGCGGCTGCCGATCAAGAAATAACGTGGAGCGGCGGGCTCTCAGCCCGCCGTTCGCGTTTCGGCGGGCTG
>JBIOTX010000250.1:0-8994 GCA_044866315.1 Thermoanaerobaculia bacterium
GGCGTGATCAGGTCGTAGTCGATCAGGAACGTGTCGTGCCCGTTCGCCGACACCATGGCCTCGTGGAACACGCTGATCCCCAGCGCGCGCATGGCCGCGGCGACGCGCTCGGTTTCGGCCGGGGGAAACAGCCAGTCCGTATCGAATGACACGAGCAGGGTGCGCCCGCGCCAGCGGGCGAAGGCGGACTGGAGGTCGCCGTACTGCTCCTCGAGGTCCATCTCGTCCATGGCAGCCTGGACGCGGATGTAGGAGTTGGCGTCGTAGGACGTGGCGAACTTGCGGCCCTGGTACTCGAAGTAGGAGTCGATCTCGAACTGGCGGGTGTTGCCGCGGCGGCGGCGGCCGAACTTGCGCTGCAGCGCGTCGGTCGAGAGGTAGGTCATGTGACCGAGCATGCGCGCGACCTGCAGGCCGCGGAGCGGCTCGGGGGTGTCGTAGTAGTCGCCGCCGTGGAAGCGCTGGTCGGCCTCGATGATCTTGCGGCCGAGGATGTGCCAGGCGATGCCGGTGACGGGGACGGCGGAGCCGGTGGCCATGGCGATGATCGTATCGGCCGCCTCGGGGTACATGGCCGCCCACATCAGCACCTGCATCCCGCCGAGGGAACCGCCGGCGATGGCGTGCAGATGCTCGATGCCGAGGTGCCGGAGGACCACTCTCTGGGACTCGACCATGTCCTCGATCGTCGGCCACGGGTAGCGCGAGCCGTACGGCTTGCCCGTGGCGGGGTCGATCGACTTCGGTGCGGTGGTGCCGAACGGCGAGCCAGGGAGGTTCACGCAGACGACGAAGTACTTGTGGAGATCGATGCCCTTGCCGTAGCCGACCAGGCCATCCCACCACCCCGGCTTCTCGTTCGGATCGTCGGTGTACTTCCCTGCGGCGTGCGCGCTCGCGGAGAGCGCGTGGCAGACCAGGATCGCGTTCGAGCGGTCGGCGTTCAGCTCGCCGAACGTCTCGTAGCGAAGGGTGAACGGCGCGAGGACCTGCCCGTGCGTGAACCGGAAGCCTTCCGGCAGCACGAGGTCCTTCGGGGGACCGGTGAGGAACGACTCCGCGGACATTGAGCGGCGGAGGATATCAGCGTGGCCCCTCGGGCATCACGATCCAGAGGATGATGTAGACGATGATCCCCGGGAAGGCGGCCGACAGGATCGACACCAGGATGTAGAGCAGGCGCACCCAGGCCGGGCTCCAGCCGAGCCACTCCGCGATTCCACCGCAGACGCCGGCGATCATGCGATTTTGCCGAGAACGGTACAGGGGCATTTCGGGTCACTCTCCTTGTTCGCGTAACAACTGCCCTTCGTAGATACGGCGAACTTCGTCGATGGTTGAGATCTGGTCCGGAGTCTTGTCGTCGCGGATGCGCACGATGCGCGGGAAACGTAAGGCATAGCCGGACTTGTGCCGCTTCGACTCCTGGATCCGGTCGAAGGCGATCTCCAGCACCACCGTCGGCTCGACCTTGTGCACCGGGCCGTGCAGCTCGAGCGTGGTGCGCTTGAAGTGCTCGGTCATCTCGGCGATCTCGACGTCGGTCAGACCGGAGTAGGCCTTGCCGATGTTCACCAGCTCGCCGTCCCGGAGCACGGCGAAGGTGAGGTCGGAGAGCACGTTGCGGCGCTTGCCGTTCCCCCATTGCGCATACGTGACCACGCAGTCGAGCGTCGCCAGGGCCTTCTTGTACTTGAGCCACGACTTGCCGCGCCGGCCGGGCGTGTAGACGGACTCCGGGTCCTTGACGACCAGCCCTTCGTTCGCGCGAGCCCGGGCCGCGTCGAAGAGCTCGTCGACATGCTGCGCGTCGCGCACCCCCACTGTCATCCCGAGCGTGAGCGAGGGACCTGGGGGCAGGGCGGCGCGCAGCTTCTCCAACCTCTCGCGCAACGGCCGCTCGAACAGCGGCTCTCCGTCCAAGTACAGCAGGTCGAACGCGAAATACACCACCGGCGCCTCCTCGAGCAGCTTGGCGCTCACTGCCCGCCGCCCAAGGCGCTTCTGGATGATCGCGAACGGCAGGACGCGGTCGCTGAAGGCCACGATCTCGCCGTCGAGAATCACGCTCCGCCCGAGCGCCCGCGCCGCCTCCGCCACCTCCGGGAACCGATGGGTGACGTTGTCGAGCGTGCGCGAGTAGATCCGCACCTCGGTGCCGTCGCTGTGGATCTGGGCGCGGATGCCGTCGTACTTGTCGTCCGCGAACGCGCCCTCGCCGAGGGCGGCGACGATCGCGGCCGGGTCCTCCTCGGGCTGGGCGAGCATGAACGCGAAGGGGTGGAAGAGCGACATCTTCGCCGTCTCCAGCGCGTCGCTCTTCGCCAGCAGCGCCGTCGCGCCGATGTCGCCGGTGAACATGTTCGCCTGGCGCACGGCCTCGAGCTTCCGTCCGAAGGCCTTGGCGATCGACGACTCCACCAGCCCTTCCACGAGGCCGATGCGCAGCTCGCGGGTGAGGATCTTCACCACGTACCGGGCGCCCTCGCGGTCGACCTTGCGCAGCAGCTCCGCGAGCACGTCCTTCTTGGCGATGGCGCCCTGCGTGGCGGCGATGCGCTCGAAGTACTCTCCGAGCTCGGTGAGGGTGATGTCCTTGGACGGGTCGACCTCGAACGACTCCGCGATGGTGTCGCCCGGATCGGCGTACTTCGGCCACGGCGCCCACACCTCCTCCACCGTCCGCCCGCTCACCTCGGCCACCGCCTCCCCGATGGCCGCGCCCCCCACCCCGGCCACCCGTTCCTCGCGCCGCGGGAAGGCCGAGCCGGCGAAAAACACCACCGCCCGCTCCAGCTCGGCGTCGTCCAGCGCGACCAGAAAATCGGCGAGAATCCGCTCCTTCTCGCTCTTCTTCGTGGTCGCAGCGATGGTGTTGGCTGTCATCGTAAAGCGGGAAAGCATTGCGTGTAGAATCCGCCCGCCATGAAAACGAAAGTCACCGTCGTCGGCGCCGGAAACGTCGGCGCAACTGTAGCCCAGGGCATTGCACTCAAAGAACTTGCCGACGTGGTCCTGGTGGACATCGTCGAGGGTGTGCCGCAGGGCAAAGCGCTGGACATGATGGAGACCGCGCCGGTCGAAAAGTACGATTCCATCCTCACCGGCACGAACGGCTACGACGGCACCGAGGGCTCCGACGTGGTGGTCATCACCGCCGGCCTGCCCCGCAAGCCGGGCATGAGCCGCGACGACCTGCTCTGGAAGAACGAGGAGATCGTCGCCGGCGTGACCGCCGAGGTGGCCAGGCGCTCCCCGAACGCGATCCTCATCGTCGTCTCGAATCCCCTCGACGCCATGTGCGAGGTCGCCCGCCGGGTCTCGAAGTTCCCCCGCGAGCGCGTCCTGGGCATGGCCGGCGTGCTCGACTCCGCCCGCATGCGCGCCTTCATCGCCATGGAGCTGAACGTCTCCGTGGAGAACACCCATGCGTTCGTCCTCGGCGGCCACGGCGACACCATGGTCCCGCTGCCGCGCTACTCGACGGTCGCCGGCATCCCCATCACCGAGTTGATCTCCAAGGAGCGCATCGACGCCATCGTCGACCGCACCCGCAACGGCGGGAAGGAGATCGTCGATCTCCTCAAGACCTCGGCGTGGTACGCGCCGGGCGCATCGACGGTGGAGATGGTCGAGGCCATCCTCAAGGACAAGCGCAAGATCCTCCCCTGCGCGGCGTACCTGCAGGGCGAGTACGGCTTCAACGACCTCTACATTGGCGTGCCGGTGAAGCTCGGCCGCAGCGGCATGGAGCAGATCATCCAGATCGAGCTCACGGAGGAGGAGGCCGCGGGGCTGAAGCACTCGGCGAACGCGGTCCAGGAGCTGTTCGACAACCTCAAGACCGCGGCGTAGCTGGTCGGCGGCATAGCAGCCAGGGGTTTCGGCGTTAAACTGCCGGTACCCCATGAAAAAGCTCGTCATCGACATCGAGACCGTCGGCCTTCCCTGGGAAGAGCACGACCCGTACGTCCGCGAATACCTGATCAAGGGCCTGTCCGAAGGCGAGGCCGAGGAGGCGCGCCGCGCGGGTGGTCTGTCGCCGTTCCGCGGGAAGATCGTGGCCATCGGCGTGATCAACATCCAGGACGGCCGCTCCTGCGCGCTGTACGAGGTGCCGGGGCAGACCGAGGTCCGGACCGAGCGGGCGGGCTCGCGCACGTACATCTCCGGGACGGAGAGGCAGATCCTGGAGAAGTTCTGGGAGTTCTTCGATCAGGACTCCCGCTTCATCTCCTTCAACGGCCGCCAGTTCGACGGGCCGTTCCTGATGATCCGCTCCGCGGTCAACGGGATCGTTCCGAAGCGCGACCTGGTCGGCTACCGCTACGGCTTCCACCCGAACTGCGACCTGCGCGAGGCCCTGAATTTCTTCGGCACCGTCTACGCCCGGCAGTTCAAGTTCAACCTCGACCTGGCCTGCAAGGCCTTCGGGGTCGAGACCTCGAAGGGCGAGGGGATGGACGGGCGGTCGGTGGAGACGAAGTACTACGCCGGCAAGCACCGCGAGATCGCCGACTACTGCCTCGAGGACGTGCGCGCCACGGCCGAGCTGTACGGGAAACTGGTGAATCCGCTGCTGATGTTCAACGCCGACTTCAAGAACGCCGAGGAGCGCGATCGCCGCTCGCGTGAGGCGGAAGAGGCGGGGGCGATCCAGCTGCCGATCGTGGGCCTGCCAGCCGAGCCGTCGTTCATGGAGTCCGTCACCCAGAGCTCGCTCACGCTCTCCGCCGCGCTCGACCAGATGGAGCACGGCGCCGCCGCGGAAGTCGTCACGGCGAAGCATCAGGCGCTCGTGCTCGACAAGCTCGTAGCCGGCGCCGAGGCACCCGTCGAGGATGACATCCCGTCACCATGACGGTCTATCGGGCGCGAGTCTTCAGCCCCATCGCCGATCCGTTCCTCACGGGGGTCGATGCGTCGTACCGCTATCACGAGGACGGCTATGTCGCCGTCGACGAGCACGGCCGTATCACCAGCGTCGGCGAGTGGCAGGACGCGCGCGTTGCCGGCGAGCGCGTCGTCGACTGGTCCGGAAAGCTGATCACGCCCGGCTTCATCGACACGCACCTCCACGCGCCGCAGCTGGAGATGATCGGCTCGTACGGCGGGCATCTCCTGGAGTGGCTGAATCGCTACACCTTCCCCACCGAGCGCAAGTTCGAGGACCCGCAGCACGCGCGGGTGGTGGCCAAGGCGTTCTACGACGAGCTGCTGCGCAACGGCACGCTCTGCGCGCTGGTCTTCTCGACCATCCATCGGGAGGCCACGGACATCTTCTTCGAGGAGGCGGAGCGGCGCGGGTTCCGCGGGATCATCGGCAAGACCATGATGGACCGCAACGCGCCGGAGTACCTGCTCGATCCGTCGCCGCAGCAGTCGTACGAAGAGAGCCGCGAGCTGCTCGGGAAATGGCACGGCCGGGGGCTGCTGCGCTACGCGATCACGCCGCGCTTCGCGCCGACGTCGACGCCGGAGCTGCTCGAGTGCGCGGGCCAGCTCAAGGAGGACTTCCCCGACGCCTGGGTGCACACGCACATCTCCGAGAATCGCAACGAGGTGCGCTGGGTGCAGGAGCTCTTCTCCGAGGCCGAGTACGCAGACGTGTACGACGAGTATGGTCTCCTCGGCGAACGCACCGTGCTCGCCCACGGCGTCTGGCTGACGCCCGAGGAGCTCGACCTCCTCGCCCGCCGCGGCGCGCGCATCTCCCACTGCCCGAACTCGAATCTCTTCCTCGGCAGCGGCCTCTTTCCGCTGCACCGCGTCCTCGACGCCGGCGTGATCGTCGGCTTGGGCAGCGACATCGGCGCGGGAACCACGCCGTCGCTCTTCAACGCCATGGCCGACGCCTACAAGGTGCAGCAGATCCAGGGCGTGTCGCTCAGCCCGTATCACCTCTGGTACCTGGCCACCCTCGGCGGGGCCAAGGCGCTGTCGCTGGACGGGGAGACGGGCAGCCTCGAGTCCGGCAAGTCGGCGGACTTTGTCGTGCTCGATCTCGCCGCCACGCCGCTCCTGGCGCTGCGCACCGGCCGGGCCTCCTCGCTGGAGGATCTGCTGGCCGGGCTGATCTTCATGGGCGACGATCGCGCCGTGGAGCGAAGCGTCATTGCCGGCAAGATCGTCTCAGAAAGGGCGTAAGCGGTACGCCGTTTGCGATTTTTCCGGGCGACAGGAGGCCAGGATGACATCAACTCGCCGGTTTTCAGTGGTTTGCGCGCTTGTCGCGCTCGCCGCGGTGTCCACTTTCGCGCAAGAGCGTCCGATGGTCGGGACAGTGATCGACCTGGACATGGGCCGCGGGCGCATCGGAATCGAGCTCGATGACGAGAGTTACCAGCGCGTCACCGTCGAGACCGACTCGATCGCCACCCAGTACGTCGGCTTCGGCTCGATGATCGCCGGCAAGCCGGAGATTTTCACCGGGTCGAAAGGATTCTCGAACCTGCGCCTCGGCGACCGGATCGAGCTGCGCGGCGCGACCCGCGCCAGCGGCGTCTTCGTCGCCGACTCCGTCCGGCTCCTCGGCCGGCAGGTCGCCGCGAACCCGACCGGCGTCGGACAGACCCGCTCCCAGACCTCGGTCGCCACGCCGACCGATGACCGCACCACCGCCGCCCAGAGCAGGGCCGGCGTCATCGAGGGCACGGTGCGGCAGATCAACCTCGACGAGGGCCGGCTGGTCATCCAGACCAACCAGCGGCGGATGATCACCGTGCGCACGTACCGCAATACGCCGGTGTACTTCCGCAACGAGACCTATCGGGTCTCGAACCTCGAGCTCGGCGACCGCGTGCGCATCGAGGCCGACGCGCGCGACTCGGAGGCCGATGAGATCACCGCCGTGCGCATCGACGTGACCCAGTCGGTGCGCGACACCGGAACGACCGGCGGCACGACCGGGGCGGTCGTCACCGTGATCGCCGGACGCATCGTGCGGACGGAGCCGGGGCTGGACTACGCCTACGTCGACGACGGCCGAGGCGAGGTCCGGGTGGACATGAGCCGTGCCCGCGACGAGAAGGGCGACGCCCTGCACGCGCGCGACTTGCGCGTCGGCGAGCGCGTGGAGATCAGCGGCAGCTACAACCGCGTCGGCGACATGTTCCTCGGCTCGACCGTGCGCCCGGCCACGATGTATATCCCCGACCGCGACCCGGGCGCGCCGACCGTCAACGACGAGTTCGACCTCCTGAGCGTGGTGAGCATCGTCGGCACGGTCACCGAGGCGCTGGAGGAGGACGGGACGACGATCACGGTGCGCGACCGCAACACCAATCGGACCATGCCGATCTGGGTCACGGGCGACTTCGTCGTGCGCCTGCGCGGCTCCGGCTACAACACCGCCTCGAACCTGCGTGTGGACGACGGTGTGACCATCAAGGCCTTCCGCGATGCGCGCGGAAACCTGGTCGCCCAAACCATTCGCCTGCGTAACCGCTGAGCTCACCTCAAGCGGAGGGTGGAATAGTTATTCGTACGTAACCCTTCCACCCTCCGCCATGCCCAAAGATCCGCTGCTGCCCGGGGTGACCACTGCCTCCTGTCCGCCGACCGTGATCTGCGACGCGCACAGGGCCATTCGCAACGCCCGCCGCCGCGCCCTTGCGCGCGACGTCATGCAGCTGGTGCTCCTCGGCGCCGTGGACGTCCTCTTCATCCGCTGGCCGGAGTCGCGGATCCCGATGCTGGGACGGGTGGAGTCGATGGCCTTCCTGCAGGCGGCGAACGTGGCCCTGCTGGCGCACGTCTGGATGTCCCGGAAGATGCCGGCGTGGTGGGCGCGGCGGGTGGCCGCTACGTGGTCCCGTTCGGAGCAGGAGAAGTTCCAGCGGCGCTTTTCATGATCACGAAGCGCTGCAGCAGGATCCCCACGAGCACGAGCGACACGGCCAGACCGAACAGCGACCCCACGCGATAGAGCCCGCCGAGGCGGGCCAGGTCGTGGAGGAAGCACTTCAGGATCGTCACCAGCAGCAGCACCAGCGCCGCGATGCGCGCGCCGCGCGCGTGCATGGCGATGCCGATGATCAGCGTGGCAATGGCGAAGAGCGCCCAGCCCATGGTGTAGGTCAGGTCCTGGGCCAGTGATGAGGAGAAGAAGTTGAAGGTCAGCGCCTCGCCGGTCGAGTAGAAGTCGGCGATCTCGATGTTCAGCAGGACGAAGAGCTCCAGCGCGCCCGCGCTGACGGCGATCTTCCGCAGTAGGCGCTCGTCGCGCGGCAACAAGTACGCGGCCGCGAACATCGCCGCGGCGCAGACCAGATACGTGTAGAGGTACCAGTTCACGACCGGCGTGGCGCTCTTCGGGTGGTACTCGAACACGGCCGGGTTGAAGACCAGCCGCACCAGCACGGTGGCGATCAGCCCGATGACCCACACCAGCAGCTGCCGGTGCGGGATCCGCGTGAACAGCCAGGCCAGCGCCGCCGCCTCGAGGGCGAAGGAGACCGTGATCCACTCCTTCTCCAGCTGCAGCGGAATGGCGATGGTGAAGAACGCGAGCGCGAATCCGGCCAGCATCGCCGACGCTTTCGGCTCCGGCAGATCGCGCCGATGCTTCCAGAGGAGAACCAGCAGCAGCGCGCCCAGGGTGACCGGCAGGAAGCCGATCACGTCCTCGAAGCCGAGGTCGGTGAGCGAGTCGTAGGCGCCGAGGAAGAAGAGCACGCTGGCGAGGCAGGCGGCGAGGTGGGGCGCGATCGAGCTCTTCGCCCGCGCGCCGAGCATCAGCGGGTAGACGAGGAACAGCCCACAGAGCACGCCCCCGAAGAAGAGCTGCTCGCTCTCGGAGAAGCGCTCCGCCAGGATCAGGATCGGCACGAGGAAGAACACCGCCAGCACCGCGAGCACGTGTCGCTCGCTGATCCAGGCGATGGCCAAGAGGGCCACGAACAGCGCGGCGTGCACGGCGAGGCTCATCCAGAGCGGCGCGTCGTACTGGAGCGTCATCGCCGCGATGGAGGCGAAGGCGATGGCGATGACGGC
>JBIOTX010000251.1:0-10314 GCA_044866315.1 Thermoanaerobaculia bacterium
CCCCCCCCCCCCCCCCCCCCCCCCCCCGCACTCCAAAAACGGCGCTCCGTTTGCATCTCCCTCCTCCCGCCACCCTCGTATGGAGAAGCGTCAGCGCATCGTCATCATCGACGACAACGCGAACGATTTACAGGTCACCCGCCGGTTCCTCGAGCGCCGCGGGTATGACGCCGTGCCGGCTCAGTCGGGCGAAGAAGGCATCCGTCTGGCCCAGCAGGTGGTTCCGGACGCCTTCGTCGTCGACTACCGCATGCCCGAGATGGATGGATTCGAGGTCACCCGCCGGCTGAAGGCGGACCCGGTGCTGGAGACCATTCCCGTGCTGATGCTGACCGGCTCCGACTCCTCGCAGCACGTGGTCGAGGGGCTGGGGGCCGGGGCGGACGACTTCGTGACCAAGGGCTCGGACATGGAAGTGCTCCTGGCCCGCCTCATGGCGCTGCTGCGGATGAAGGCCTACCAGGATCAGCTCCGGCGGATGAACCAGCAGATGCGCCGCGACCTGCAGATCGCCCGGCGGGTGCAGGAGGCGCTGGTGCCGCAGCGCGCCTTCGCCTCGAAGGGCATCGAGATCCGCTCAGCCTACATCCCCAGCGAGGTCCTCTCCGGCGACTTCTACGACTACTTCGTCCAGGACGATCTGCTCTACCTCTTCGTCGCCGACGTCTCCGGCCATGGCCTGCCGGCGGCGATCCTGGTGTCGCTGCTCAAGAGCTACATCCACACCGAGACGGCGCCGGGGATGTCGCTGTCCGAGTTCATGGCCAACCTCAACGACTTCCTCTTCAGCGTCAGCCTGCCCACCCAGTACGCCACGGCGGCGCTGTTCCGGGTGAGCTCCGACCGGCACCTGACCTACGCCAACGCCGCCCACCCGCCGTTCCTGCTCTACCGGCGGGAGTCGCGCAAGACCATGGTCTTCGAGCAGCCGAGCAACCTCCTCGGCGCCATGCCCCGGATGACGTTCGAAGAAGCCTCCATCCTCGTCGAGCCGGGAGACACGCTCTTCGTCTACACCGACGGCCTCACCGACCGCTGCACCGCCGCGGGCGAGTTTTATTCGATCGACCGCGTGGCCAAGGTGCTCGAGTGTTGCGGCGAGGCGGACATCGGGGCGGTCTACGACGCCATCTACGCCGACGTGAGCGGCTTTCTGGCCACGGAAGAATTCAAGGACGATCTGGCGTTCGTGGTGACGCGGTTCCACTGAGCGCATGCCCAAATTACTGGCCCTCCTCTCCCTGCTCCTCGCCCTCTCCCTGTCCGCCGCGGACGCGCGCGAGCCGTTCCCGGCCGACTACAAGCCCCACCCGTGCGCGCCGGAGAAGGTGTGCAAGTCGTGGGAGCGCTCGACGCTCATCGCCGCGGCCATGCGCCATCGCGGAGTCACGCTCGACGCCACCTGGGTCGACGCGCATTTTGACGAGCTGATCGCCAGGCTCACCCCCACCTGCACCAAGCTGGGCAGCTGCTACGCCACGGCGAAGAACCGCTACCTGTTCTGCAACGAGCTGGCGGAGATCGAGGCCCGGAAGATCTGCGACAAGTACGCGTTCGGATCCCAGGACGCCCAGCAGTGCAACGGGTTCATCACCGCCTGGATGCTCGGCGTCGACTTCGAGGCCAAGCCGATCGCCGCGGCGGCCCAGGAGTGCGCCGCGCAGAAGGCGGGAGGCGCCGCGGAGCCGCGGCGGCTCGACGTCTGGATCGAGCCGGCCGCCATGCCCGCCGACTTCGACGGGGTCTTCAACGTGTACGCCCTCGATCCGGAGACGCGCCTGCCGATCGACGCCAGCGTGGTCGTGGAAGGCCCGCGCCTCTATGCCCCGGCCGCCCAGGACGGCAAGCCGGGCACGATCTGGCCGATCCAGTGGAAGGCCACCCTGGTGCGCGTGCCGAACGCCGACGGCCACACCGACCTCCTGCCGCCGAACGTCACCGTCACCGCCCCCGGCTACGCGCCGGTCGTCTTCCGCATGCCCCTGGCGACGCGGAAGATGATCGTGGAGATGCAGCCGGCCACGCTCAAACCGGGAAAGCAGTCCGTGACCTTCACCGCCCGCGACGCCGGCACCGGCGCTCCGGTCGAAGCCCGGGTGATGATGGGCGAGACCATCCTCGGCAACACGAACAAGGCCCTGGAGGTCGACGTGCCGAAGGGAAAGCTGCCGGAGATCTGGGCCACGGATCTGTTCAACCGCTACAGCGACGTGGTCGTCCTGAAATAGACCATCACTCGTCCTCTTCCAGCAGCTCCTCCACGTCCCGCTCCGCCATCAGCTCCTCGGTGATTCCGTCGAACTTCTCCGTGCCGTAGTACCACGCCGCCCGGATCGCCGGCTCGGCCGGGAACGTTCCCTGGTAGACGAAGCACTCCAGCGAGCGGAGGCGGCCGTTGTGGACGTTGAGCGCCGTGTCCACCGGCGTCTTCGCGCCGTCGATCTCCAGCTGCAGGTCGTCGAGGTGGAGGAGCTTGCGCTCGATGGCCGGCACGGACGCGGGCACGTCGAAGCGGGTGACGAAGCCGGTCGAGTTCATCTCCCGGTCGCGCACCGTCGCGGCGGCGTACTGCTTCCGCAGCGCCTCGAACACGGGATCGTCCCCGGCCAGGAGGCCCGTCATCACCTGTTTCTCGAATTCCTCGATACTCACGCGATTCGCTGCAGCAGCTCGACGGCCTGCGGCTTCTTGTCGTAGCGCACGTCCGTGGCGGCGATTTTCTCCAGGTATTTGCGCGCCTCCTCGGCGTTGTTGCGCCGGAGGTGGCAGCGGGCGATCCAGAACCAGGTGTCGACCACGTACTCGTTCTCGCTGAAGCGGTGGGCCTGCACGGCCTTCTCGAACGCCGCCACCGCGTCATCGTAGCGCTCCTGGACGTACTGGATCCGCCCGAGGTGGGAGAGGGCGTCGAAGTAGTCGAACGAGCTCTGGTCGACGCTTTCCACCACCCGCCGGTAGAAGCCCTCGGCATCGCCGTACTGCTTGCGGTCGAAGTGGATGGCCCCGCAGAAGAGCAGGGCGTTGCGGAAGAAGTAGGAGTTGAAGAAGGGCTTGTTCTCGTCGAACAGGCCGAGGGCCTCGCGGAAGAGATGCAGGGCCTCGTCGTAGTCCTGGAGGGCGTAGGAGTTGAGAGCCTTGAGTGCCAGCGCCTGGGCGGTGACGTTGTCGTTCGGCGAGTAGCGCATCGACTGGTCGTGCAGCTCCTTGGCCTTGGCGAAGTCGCTCTCCTCGTGCGAGAGGTGGCCGAGGATCACGTAGGACTTGTACTTGATGTCGTTGGCCTCGTCCGACTCCTCGGAGGCGCAGGCGGCGCTGAATCCAGACCGGGCCCGCCCGATGTCGCCGGCGTAGAGCGCGGCCACGGCGCGGTAGTACGTCGCCTCCAGCGTGGTCAGGATGGTGCTCTTCCCGCGGCTCATCTCGTCGATGAACTTCGTCACCAGCTGGGCCAGGAGCTTGTTCTCCGAGCTGGGATCGACGACGAAGTTCTGGAGGTACACCAGCCGGTTCTCCAGGATGCGCATCATCTCCAGCATGATGGTGATGCGCTCCTGGTCGGTCCCCGCCTCGCGGAACATCGACGACAGCTGTCGCTGGAGGGATTGGTATCGCTGGTCCGCGCCCGCGAGCGCGCCGGGCGTGTTCTGAAGCTCGCTTTCGAGGGCGACGCGTTGCTCGACCGAGGTCTTCAAGCGCGCCGCAAGGTCATTCCGGTCAGCCATAAACCAAATGATATGTTGCAAATGGAGGGCCCGCAGTCACGAGGCTCGTCCATCGCGCCCCCGCCCACCCAGGTCCCTCGCTACGCTCGGGATGACACCGGCGGCTACCGCTCCCGCTCCCGGATGGCCGTCCCCCCCACCTCCACCAGCCGGAACTCGATCTGGTGGCGGTCCTCATCGATGGACTCGACCCGGACCTTCACCCTGTCGCCGAGGCGGAGCTCGCGCATGGTCGACTCCCCGACCATGCGGTGGGAGCGGTCGTGGTAGCGCCAGAAGTCGCCGCCGATGGTGGCCACCGGCACCATCCCCTGCACGAAGATCTCGTCCAGCTCGGCGAAGAGGCCGAACGGCGCGACGCCGGTGATGATGCCGGTGTACTCGTTGCCGACCTTGTCGCGCATGAAGATGACCTTCTTCCACTCCAGCACTTCCCGCTCCGCCTCGTCGGCGCGGCGCTCCCGCTCGCTCGACTGGATGGCGTACTGCGGATGCATGCGCTCGATCTCGTCGCGCCGCTCGCCGTACAGCGCCCCGTTCGCGATCAGCTCGAAGAGGCGCCGGTGCACGATCAGGTCGGGATAGCGGCGGATGGGCGAGGTGAAGTGGCAGTAGTGCTCCAGCGCCAGGGCGAAGTGCCCCAGCGACTCCTCGGAGTAGAACGCGCGCTTCATCGAGCGCAGGATGAGGTTCGTGAGGAACCGCTCCTCGGGCGTTCCGCTCACTGTCTTGAGCACGCGCTGCAGCTCCGCGGGGCGGATCTCCTCGACGCTCCCCCGCAGCGTGAGCTTGAACTCCTTGAGGATCTCCTTGAGGTCGGCGAGCTTCTGCGGGTCGGGCTGGGTGTGCACGCGGTAGACGCCGGGCTGGCTGCCGAAGACCAGCTCGCGGGCGACGGTCTCGTTCGCGGCGAGCATGAACTCCTCGATGATCCGGTGGGCGACGTTGCGCTCGGACGCCCGGATGGCCTCGATGTCCCCGCTCTCCCCCAGCATCACCTCGGCCTCGGGGAGATCGAAGTCGATCGACCCGCGCTGGTCGCGCCGGCCCCGGAGGATCTCGAACAGCTCGAGCATGCGCTCGAAGTCGGGGATGAGATACCCGTAGCGCTCGCGCAGCTCGGGCGTGAGATCGGTGAGGATGGCGTTCACGTTCGTGTACGTCATCCGCTCGCGCGTGCGGATCACCGACTTGTAGATCTTGTGGTTGACGAAGCGCCCCTTGCGGTCGATCTCGATCTCGCAGGAGAAGGTGAGGCGGTTGATCTTCGGATTCAGCGAGCAGATCCCGTTCGAGAGCCGCTCCGGCAGCATCGGGATCGCCCGCCCGGGAAAGTACACCGACGTGCCGCGCTCGAGGGCCTCCCGGTCGAGCGCGCTCCCCTCGGTCACGTAATGGGCGACGTCGGCGATGTGCACGCCGAGGAGGAAGTTGCCGTTCGAGAGGGCCTGCACTTCCACCGCGTCGTCGAAGTCCTTCGCCGTCTCGCCGTCGATGGTGACGATGTTCCTCTCGCGCAGGTCGACGCGTTTGGCGATCTCCTCCTCCGGCACCTCCACCGCGATGGCATCCGCTTCCTCGAGCACCACGTCCGGAAAGTGATGGGGGATGTGGTGCTTGCGGATCACCACCTCGATGTCGACGCCGGGGTCGCCGATCATGCCCAGGACTTCCACCACGCGGCCGCTGGCGTAGTGGGTGGTGCGGTCGGGATAGCGGTCGATCTCGACGTTCACCATCTCCCCCTCGCGCGCGTCCATGGTCGCGTCCTCGCGGATGAGGATGTCGGTGTCGAGGCGGACGTCGAAGGGGACAACGTACGACTCGGGATCGGAGTGGAAGCGGCCGACCACGGTGCGGTGGGCGCGGCGGAGAACCTGGGAGACCTCGCCGACGATGTAGCGGCGGTCGCGCAGTTTCTTGTAGGAGGGGCGGTGGCGGTCGACGCGCACGACCACCACGTCGCCGTTCATGGCCCCCTTCATGTGCTTGCGGTCGATGTAGATGTCCGGCTCGTCGTCGCCACGGCCGAGGACCGTGCCGTAGCCGTCCGGATGCACGCGCACCGCGCCGGCTTGGTAGGGCGTGAACTCGAGCAGGGAGTAGCGCTTGCCGCGGACGGCGAGGATCACGCCGTCCTGCTCGAGCTCGTTCACCGCGCGCTCGACTTCCTCGCGCGTGACCTCCGGATCCTCCAGTCGCTCGTGAATGTCTTTCACCGGCAGCAGGCGATTGCCGCGCTGGCGAAGCAACTCGATGATCGACTGGTGGAGCTCGGGACGCTGAGGAACGGTGAGGGAGCGCGCCAACGCCGCTTCCCCTCGCTCAGCGCGGCGCGCGCGGGGACTTGGTGCGGGACGAGGGAGCGGAGACGCGCTTGTGGGAGACGCGGCGGCGGACCGGACGGACGGACTCGGCGAAGCCGTTCAGCATCGTCTGCGTGCGCAGCTTGTTGTGGAGCGTGTTGCGGTGGACGCCCAGCTTCCGCGAGGCCTGGGTGACGTTGCCCTTGCTGGCGGTCATGGCCGCGACGATGTACTTGCCTTCGAAGGCTTCTACTGCCTGCTCCAGCGTGATTCCGTTGCCGATCAATTCGCGGATGATGGCATTCAGACGATCGTCGATGCTGACCATTAATTTTTGACCTCAGGTGTGATCTTGGAGGAGCGGAATTCTACTACTTGAGATTCGAGTGACAGGAAGAAAATTTTTTCTTTTCTCGCGCCTCTTGACAATGATCGAGATTTGCAGCGCGAGAAGTGTGATGAGCGTCATCGCCGCGCCGAAGAAAAACGTCCGGGGACGGTAACTCCACACGATCTCGTGCCGCCCGCGCGGCACGACGACGCCGCGAAAGAGGCCGCCCACCAGCGCTTTCTCGCGTGTTTCTCCGTTCACGGTGACGCTCCAACCGGGCGCGTCCAGCTGCGCGAGCATGGCCACGCCGGGCGTGTCCGTCTCGACGCGCAGGGTCGCGCTGGACGTGGTCGTTTCCCAAGGGATAGGGACACTTTTTCCCGGCACGAGGAGGCGCGCCATCGGCTGCGCGAGGGGGAAGCGGTAGACGCGCGCGTCCGCGCTCTTCGCGATCTCCTCGAACGGCGCCGCCAGCGGCAGCGCCGTCAGCACGTAGCCCGCCGGAAGAAACGCCAGCCGCTCGGCCGCGGGAGTCTCGACCGTTTGCCGGTAGAACTCGATGTAGCGGTGATTCGCGAACGGCGCCGCGGTGTAGGCCTCGAAGCGCCGGTCGTAGAGATTGAGGTAGCCGGAGATCCACGCCGCGCGATGCGCGCTCACCCGTTCGCTCACGCGCAGGATCTTGCGGTCCGCGCCGACCGACTTCGCGTAGGGAATCACGTCGCGGCGCCACGGCGCCGACTGCAGCAGCGGGCGGGCGCGCGGAAGCACGTCCGCGACGATCACCAGCACCACCAGGAGATCGAGCCAGCGCCGCTCCGGCCGCAGGCGATCCCAGCCCGCGACGGCCAGCCCGGCGATGGCGATCGCGCCGAGGGGGACCAGGCGCGCGGGATAGCGGAAGAGCGTCAGCGGGAGATGCACCAGGAACGCGGGACCGGCCGCGAGCACGATGGCCACGACGAGCAGCGCCAGCCATCCGAGCACGTGGCGCTTGCGGATCGAGAGCAACCCGACGATCGCCAGCGCGGCGACGACTACACCGACATAGATGATCGGAATGAAGTGCTGCCCGAGCTTCGGATCGAAGCCGGTCGCGCTCACCGACGGCGGCGCCGCCACGCGCAGCCAGTCGCGCAGGGGCATGGAGTCGCGCAGCACGTGCGACGCGCTCATCGCCCGCACCCGGTCCGTGCCCGCGACGGCCTCGAGGAACGGCAGGAGTTGGATCGCGGAGACGCCGAAGGCGACCAGGCCGGCCTTCCACGCCGTTCGCCGCGCGAGGATCGCGTACATGACCGCCGCTACGCCGGCGAAGAACGGCTCCCCGCCGAGGAACGCCAGCGCCAGCGCCAGACCGCCGCGACGCCACGCCCCTTCGGCCGCGCACCAGAGCGCCAGCGGCACCCAGGCCAGCGTGGCGAAGTTGTTGTTGATGTCCAGCAGCGACAGCGTCGGCCCGCAGAACATCACCGCCGCCGCCCCCACCATCGCTGCCCCGCCCGCGGCCGTGCGCGCGAAGAGCAGATACGCGCCCCACCCGAGGATCACCATGTGGGCGAGCAGGAAGAGCATGTACGCGGTGGGAAACGGCACCACGAGAAAGAGCCACGAGAGCGGATAGAACACCCCCGTCTGCGGATTCGCCATCCACGGCTCTCCCGACGCGCTGTACGGGTTCCAGAAAGGAATCCGCCCCACCCGCAGCTCCTCGGCGGTGAAGAAGCGCAGCGGCTGGAAGTAGTCGAAGTGATCGCGGATGGTGAAGACCTCGTAGCGCGCGAGGGCGGGAAGGAAGAGGACGAGCGCCAGGAGGAAGAGAAAGGCGAGCGGGAAGCGGTGGCGGCTCACGGCGTTGCACAGAAGTCGCGCACGATCCTTCTCACCAGCCGCGCGCCTTCATGGAAAAACTGGGCCCGGATTCGCTCGTCCGTCCCGTGCACGCTGTCCGCGTCGTAGTAGTTCACCTTGAACGGCGCCAGGCCGTAGGCGGTCATGCCTTTGGCGCGGAAGTAGCGGCTGTCGGTCGTGCCCGCACCGACGTTGGGGGCGACGACCGATCCCGGCGAGGACTCGCGCAGCGCGCGGGAGAGCGTGTCGAACAGCTCGCCGCTCGCGGGGCTCTCCGGGGCGCGCTCGCCCTGGAGGAGGACCTCGACCGTGCCGTTCTTGCCCACGACCTCGCGGATGCGGGCGAGCATGGCCTCGACGTCGGCGTCGGGCAGGAGGCGGATGTCGATCTCGGCGACGGCCTTCGACGGGACGACGTTCACCACGCTCCCGGCGTCGAGGCGGGTGATGGTGATCGTGTCGCGCAGCAGGTTGCGATAGCCGGGTGGGAGACGCTTCTCGATGAGCGCGGGATTCAGCGGCTCGCGGATGACGCGGAGGTCGCGGCCGCGCGGGTCCTTCCGCACCGCCGCCGCGGCGGCCAAGACGCGGGCCACGGTCGGATCGAGCCGGTACGGCGTCTCGATCTTGTCGAGCGCGGCCAGGACGCGGACCAGCTTCTCCGTCGCCCCGCCGTCATCGGGCGGCGACGCGCCGTGCCCGCCTCCGCCCTCGCAAGTGACGCGCAGCCAGAGCGGAATCTTCTGCTGCACCTCGATCCCCCAGAAGCGCACGGCGTCCACGACCGTCTCGGTCGTGCCGCCCTCGTTGAGCACGAAGCCGACGTCGGGGAAGAGCTCGGGATGCTGCTCCAGGATCGCCCGCGCGCCGTGGATGCCGCCCAGCTCCTCGTCCGGCAGCGCCAGGAGGACCACGTCGCGCCGCAGCTTCGCGCCGCGGCGCTTGAGATCGATCATGGCGAAGGCCTGGGCGATCGTCAGCGACTTGATGTCCAGCGCGCCGCGCCCCCAGATGTATCCGCCCTCGCGCACGCCGCCGAATGGCGGCTGCGTCCACGCCGACGCATCCGCCGGGACGACGTCGATGTGGCTGACCAGCATCAGCGCCTTCTCCGTCGAGGGCGAGTCGAGCTTCGCGTACAGCGCCTGCCGCTTCGGATCGCTGCCGATCAGTTGCGCGGGGATCCCGTCCTTGGCCAGCAGGTCGCGGAGGAACACCGCCCCCGCGGTCTCATTGCCGGGCGGGTTGGTCGTGTCGATCTTCAGGTACGCGACCAGCGCCTCCTCGGCCTCGCGGTCGAGCGGATCCTGCGGCACACCTCCGGCCTTGCGACAGGAGACAAAGCAAAAGGCGAGAAGAACGAGGCCGGCGACGGTACGGCGCGTCACGCGTTCCCAAGCGCCGGCTGCGGAATCGTGAGCTGCACGGCCGGCTCCTCTTCCGGCGCGGCGTGGTACGCCTCGTAGCACGCCCGGCACCGGGCCTCGTACGCGGAGTCGCCGACTTCCACCTGCGAGTTCCCGCCGGCCACGCGCTGCGAGTAGTGCGCCGCGCCGCGGCAGCGCACGCACACCGCATGCATCTTGTCGATCTCCTCGGCCACCGCCAGGAGCGCCGGCATCGGCCCGAACGGGCGACGCATGTAGTCCTGATCGAGCCCCGCGGCGATCACGCGAATGCCCGCGTCCGCGAGCTGCATGCACACGTCCACCACCCCCGCGTCGAAGAACTGGACCTCGTCGATCCCCACCACCTGCACGCCGATCTCCACGCGCGCCAGCAGTTCCTGGCTCGTGCCTACGGCGTGGGCCTTGAGCCGCCGGTCGTCGCGCGAGACCACCTCGTCCGTGGCGAACCGATCGTCGATGATCGGCTTGAACACCTGCACCCGCTGCCGCGCGATCACCGCCCGGCGCAGCCGCCGAATCAGCTCTTCCGACTTCCCGGAGAACATGCCTCCGGCAATGATTTCGATCCAGCCACCGCGATGACCATCCAAGGGATCAGGACCTCCAAGTGAGTTGAGTTAAGGATATAGGAGTGCGGTGGCGCCAGCCACCGCTCTGTGATCCGAAAGCGGTGGCTGCGCCACCGCACTCCTATA
>JBIOTX010000252.1:0-4944 GCA_044866315.1 Thermoanaerobaculia bacterium
GCCCGCGCGTGCGCAGGAGGTGATCGGCGCGGAGCCGGGCCTGCATGGCCTCGTCCTCTGGAGGTAGCCCCGCGGCCGCGTTCGCCGCGGACGCGGCGATCGGACGCCCGGCCACGGCGACCATTTCCAGCAGCGTCTTCCCGGCGTCCGGCAGCAGGGCGATGCGCGCGCGGATGACGCTGTCGAGGAGCTGTTCTCCCTCCGCGTACTCCATGGCCCCTGCGCCGGCGGTCTCGGAGAAGCGCGCCAGCTCGACGATGAAGAACGGGCTGCCGCGGCTCTCGCGGGCGACGGCATCGACGCGCTCGGGTGAAGCCAGCATGAGCGCGCGGGCCAGGTTCCGGGCCTCGGAGCGCGAGAGCTCGTCCAGGGCGATCTCGCGCACGTCGCCGAGGGTGTCGCGGAGCCGGCGCAGCTCGGCGAGCATCGGGCTCGACTCCGCCTCCTCGGTGCGATGCGCGGCGATCACCAGCACCGCCGGCGCGTTCGGCGGATGCAGCACCTCGGCGAGGAGGGCCGCGCTGTCGCGGTCGCCCCACTGCACGTCGTCGAGGAAGAGGATCAGCCGGCGCTCGTCGGCCAGGCGTGCGATCAGCTCGCGCAGCGCCGAGAATGCGCGGCGGCGGAGCTCCTGCGAGTCGCGGATCTCGACCGTCTTGCGCCGGGCCCGGGACACGACGTCCAGCTCCTGCAGCACCGGAAAGAGCCGCGCCAGCGCGGCGATGTCCATCGGCAGCAGCGCCCGCGCCTCCAGCGGCGAGACGCGCTTGAGGTGGCGGGCGAGATCGTCGATCAGGCTGTCGACCGCCTTGTACGGCACCGACTCCTGCTCGTAGCAGCGCCCGGTGAAGACGACCACGCCGCGGTCGCGGCCCTGCACCTCCTGCAGGAACTGCCGCACCAGCGCGGTCTTGCCGATGCCCGACGCGCCGCGGAGCATCACCGTCACCGGCACGCCGCGCTCGGTGGCGATGAGGGCCTCTTCGAGCCGGGCGAGCTGTTCGTCGCGGCCGACGAACGGCGACTCGCGCGGGCGGGAGAGCGTCGCCGTGGTCGTCGTGGCCCGCTCCTTCTTCGTCGACAGGCGCTCCACGATCTCGCGCGCCGTCGGCCGCTTGGCCGGATCCCGCCGCAGCAGCTCGACACACAGTTTGCTGAGCTCTTCCGGGATCTGCCCCACGATCTCGATCGGCGGCCGCGGATCCGTCGTCCGCTTCTGCATCAGCATCGAATAGAAGTTCCCGCTGAAGGGAAGCGTGCCGGTGAGGACCTCGTAGAGCATCACCCCGATCGCGTAAATGTCGCTCGCGTCCGTCGCCGGCAGGTCGGCGATCTGCTCCGGCGCCATGTACGCGGGTGTCCCGCCGAAGGTCATCTTGCGCTGCTGGTCGCTCAGGTCCGTGGTCAGGCCGAAGTCGAGAATCACCACCCGTCCCGCGGGCGTGACCAGCACGTTCGACGGCTTGAGATCGCGATGGAGCTTGCCCGCCGCGTGCAGCGCGGCCACGCCCTCACCGAGCTGCCGCACCACCCGCCGCACCGCGTCGTAGTCGATGACCACGGCCTCGGGCTCCCCGGCCTCCCCGCCCCCAACACGCTCGTGCGCCTCCGCCTCGTCCTCGACCTGGCTATGCGGCCGCCCATCGTCGACCACCGTCGAGCGCTCCGTCGTCTCATCCAGCGCCGTCGCCCGCCCGCGGAGGTAGTGGAGAAAGTCGACCCCGTCGACCAGCTCCATGGTGAAGAACCACTCGTCCCCCTCCCCGATCAGCTCATAGAGCCGGACCAGGTTCGGATGGACCACGTCCGCCAAGGCGCGAAATTCGCTCTTGAGCCGGATCAGCGCCTCCGCGCCGGTGAGCTGCTTGACGGCCACGGCGTGCCCGCGCTCGCGGTCGAGCGCTTCGTACACGACGCCCATGCCCCCGGCGCCGATCCGCCGCTGAATGGTGAAGCGCCCGCTGGCGAGCGTCCCGGCCTCGCTCATCCGAAGTGGCGGGGATTATGTCACTTGGGAATGACGGGAGTCCTGCACCGCACGTGCAGCTGCTGCCACCATCTGATTCCACTCCCATTTGGAACCTGACGGAACCAAGTGCGCGGGTAGAATCGAAACGTGGTCGCAGCAGTAGGCGACATGTTGTTCATCAGCCATAGCTCCCTGGATAAAGAACTGGTCCAACGGCTGGTGGATGTGTTCTGTACCGCGATGGCACTGCCCGCACAGTGCATCATTTGCAGTTCCGTCGACGGGTGCACGCTCGGAACGGGCGAACGCATCGATGTTTCCGTGGAGAGAGCTGTCCGCGAGAGCCGGGCATTTCTGGCGATCCTCTCGCCGAACAGCGCGGCGTCGAATTGGGTGCTCTTCGAGCTGGGTGCGCGCTGGGGCTACGAGCCTGTCCGATTCCTCCGCGTTCCGGGCCATCCCGAGGATTCGCTGCCCCGGCCGTACGACATCCGGCTCGCCGCCGACGCGACCAACCGGGGACGAATCCACCAACTGGTCCGGGAGCTCAATGAGGATCTCGGCCTGCCGTATCCCGTTCAACCGGATGCATACGCCACGAAACTCGAAGAATTTCTCGCGGCCGCCCGCCAATACGAAGCGATCGAGGAAGCGACGAGAAAACGCGGAATCGTCTCTCGCCGTGCTTTCTCGCAGTCGCCGAAGCTGCCCGGCGAGGTGTTCGCCATCGAATTCCTCGAGAGAGAGGTCGAGATCGAATACAAACCGACTGTGGTGGAGATCCGGATCGATCGCCGGGATGTCCGGGAGATGGCGATCTCCAACCCTGCCAAAACGGCCAAGGTGAAGGAACTGATCACCGACGCCAACGAACAGCGCGTCATCGACTGCGACCATGAGATCCAGGCGCACCTGGGAGACACCACCCTTACGAAACACGTCGACCGAATCGGCCCGCGCGACCTGGGGATCAAACTCCGCTGGGCGTCCGGTGGAGTCCTCTCCATCGTGAAACGACGCGGGCAGCTGTGGGTGCCTTTTTTCTTTCGCGATATTCGCCCTTATGGCTGGAACATTTCTCTCGGCCAGACAGAGCGTCTCTTCCGGGATGGCCGCGAGCTCCAAGAGATCCACGACCTCGAGTTGACCGACCCGAGGCGATATATCGTGCGGGAGTTCGTCGAAGAGTCGCTCATCCTCAGCCACGACCCGAATGAGCGGAAGCAGCTGGAGCTGAAACGCTTCAGTCTCGCGGACGACGTGACGGTCGGCCGCGATCACGACGAGGAGCATCGAAATCATCGCCGCGACCGCGACCACCTCAGGATTCTGGAATCCGGCCAAGAGCGCATCGTGACAGACGACGCCAAAACGCGTTTCCGCGTCCGTGTCGAATCCGAAAAGGGCCTCTCCGTTACGACGCACAACGTGCTGGTCTGCTTCTCCCTCCTCGACCTCGGAATCGAGGTGGTGAAGATCTACGAGTACGACATGCCCGCGCCTGAAACGATGCTGGACGGCGAGATTCAGGAGAAGACCGACCCCGAGTCCGGCAAGACCCACCGCGAGCTGGTGCGCATGCCGATCGCATTGATGTCGTTGGGCTATCTGCGGCGCACGTTCGGTGACCGCCAGGACTGGCAGAGCTACACGGCCGGCCCGCAGCCATCCATCGAGATTCCCGCCGACGCGGTGCCGGCACAGGACGAGATCGAGTTGTTCACCTGGGACGTGAAGCGGCGCATGGAGATCGTCAGAAACCGCGAGGGCGCACCTTTCATGCAGGAGCGATTCCTCGGCTGGTACGACACGTTCCGCGACAATTTCTTCGACGAAGACGAGAACGTGTCCTGCGCGAAGCCGTCCCGGCTCTTCGTTCCAGGCACCGCCAAGATTCTCAACCTCTATTTCAAGACCGTTCGCACGAAATGAGCTCCGACGCGTGGACGCGCCGCCTGCTGGACCTCGGACACGCCGTTCAACGAGCGGTTCGTCTCACGACCGGCGCGCGCGATGAGCACCAGGCCTTACCCGTCGCGCACCAGGGCGGCGACACCGTATTCGCGCTCGATCGCAATGTGGAGCCGGCGCTCATCGAGCAGATCAACACCTGGCCTTCCGAATGCCTGCCGCTGCTGCTCATCGCCGAAGGCATGGGAGAGGACGGCCGGCGCCTGTTCGGCGACCCGGGCCTGCCCCCGCGTTACCGGTTGATCGTCGATCCGATCGACGGTACGCGCAGTCTGATGTACGACAAGCGGTCGGCGTGGTTCATTGCCGCGGTTGCGAAGAACCACGGCGAACACACCACGCTCGCAGATGCGCTCGCAGCCGTACTCGTTGAATTACCGACGACCAAACAGCGATGGTGCGACGCCTTCGCAGCGACGCGAACGGCCGGAACCGCCGGGTGGCGGCGGGATCTGCAGGATGGGAAGGTCGAGCCGCTCGCCATTCGACCGAGCCAGGCCCGAGATCTGAGGTTCGGATTCGGACAGGTCTCCAACTTTTTCCCCGGCACGAAAGCACTCGCCGCCGATCTCTCCGAGCGTATCGTCGTCGAAACGCTCGGCCCTTGGCGTCCGGGAGAAGCCGTCGTCTTCGAAGACCAGTACATCAGTTCCGGAGGTCAGATGGTGGAGCTGATGATGGGACGCGACCGCTTCACCTGCGATCTCCGCCCCCTGTTCTACCGGATTCTCTCCAGCCGCGGCTCCGAGGTGATTCGCGGCCTGGAATGCCACCCGTACGACGTTGCGGGAGCACTGGTCGCCCAAAACGCAGGCGCCGTCATCACCGACGGCTTCGGGCGCCCGCTCGCGCCGGAACTGAACGTCCATTCCGGCGTCCACTGGTGCGGCTTCGCCAACGAAACGCTCGCCCGACAGATCCAGCCGGTCATTCTTCGCTGGCTCCACGAGCAAGGAATCGATCCCGATTGAGGGGCTGCAAGGCACCACCTGGAATGACGGGAG
>JBIOTX010000253.1:0-17089 GCA_044866315.1 Thermoanaerobaculia bacterium
GACGGGTTCACCTTCAAGGCCTGCGGGGTCATCGAGCAGCGCGAGGTCTGCGACGAGGCGGACTATCGCATCCGGGTCATCGAGCGGCCTCAGGAGCCGAAGCGGCTCATCGCCGACATGCGCTTCATCGCCCGGTTGAAGCAGCCGCTGAGCGTCGCCCTCTCGACGTTCGACAACCGCAATCCCGTCGAAGGCGAGCGCCTCGAGCTCCGGCCCTTCGTCGCCGGCGGCGTCGCCGACGCCGACCGCGACGGCCGCGGCGACAACCGCAACGAGCTGCCCGGCTCCGAGCCGCTGTTCATGGCCGCCGGGGTGGGACAGGACAACGGCCCCGGCGCCACCGGCACCTCGCGCATGCACTTCGAGTTCGACGTGCGCGAGCTCGAAGGCCGCGCGGGCAGCATCGCCCGCGCCGACGTCCTCCTGCACACGCACCGGCGCACCGAGGAGGGGCGCACCACCTTCTTCCACTGGGTCGGCAAGGAAGGCGACGGCGAGCTCTCCGAGTCCGACTTCGAGTCCGCCGCCGAGCGCATCCCCGGCGCGGTCATGCCCATCCCGCCGCAGATGCGCGTCGGCGAAGAAGGCACGTTCACCTTCGACGTCAGCGGCCCGCTGAAGGACGCGCTGCAGACCGGCTTCCGCGCGTTCGTGGTGCAGGGACGGATCAACGAGGAGAACGAGAAGCCGGACACCGGCCTCGAAGTCCGCACCAGCGCCGAAGAGAACATCGCCGGCGACCGGCAGCCGCTGCTCGTCATCGAGACCTCCCAGGCCCCGCCGCGGCTGACCTACACCATCGAGTCCCTGCCGGAGATCGGCGTGCTGAAAGACTCGCGCGGCACCGAGATCCGCGAGGTGCCGTACACCCTGCCCGACGACGTCTTCGTCTACATCGGCGACAAGATCGGCGACGTGTCGTTCCAGATCAGCGCCACCGACGGCGTCTTCATCGACGTCGGCACGGCCACCATCCAGATCCTCCGCGTCCTGTGCCACTGGAACGCGGAGGGATGTGACAACGGGCGTTAGCCCTTCGCCTTGCGCACCCGCAGCGTGGGCGAGCTCAGATCGAGCTCGCTCGCGCTGATCACCTCGACGTTCTCGTAGTCCTTGCGCAGCGCCTCGGCGAACTTCTTCGCGTCGCCGACGACCACGATGTGGCTGCCGGTGCCCATGTTCGCCGCCGCGAATTTCCGCACCTCCTCGGCCGTCACGCTCTGCACGCCGCTGATGTAGCGGTTGATGTCGCTGAGCGGGAGGTCGTACAGGGCGAGACCGGAGACTCGGTTGACGATGCCGCTGGTGGTCTCCAGCGACTGGGCGAAGTTGCCGATGAGCACGGCCTTGCGCGGGGTGAGCTCGGTCTCCGGCACGTCGGCGGCGGACAGGCGGCTCATCTCCCCGACCATGATCCCCACCACCTCCGCGGCGGACTCGTTCTTCGTCTCCGTGCGCGCGGTGAACGGGCCGGCGTCGGCGCGCGGGTCGAATGAGCTGCCCGCGCCGTAGCTCAGGCCGCGTTTGATGCGCACTTCCTGGTTCAGGCGCGAGGAGTAGCCGCCGCCGAGGACGGAGTTCGCGACCAGCGCCTGCATGTAGGCCGGATCGCTGCGGCGGATGCCCTGGCGGCCGACGACCACCGCGGCCTGGCCGGCGTCGGGGATGTCGATGATGACTACGCGGGGCTGGAGCGACAGGCTCTTAGCCTGTCGGCTTTCGGCGGGCTGAGAGCCCGCCGCTCCACGTTTCCACGTCCCGAACGCGCTCTCCGCGAGTGCGAATGCGGCGTCGGGCTTGATGTCGCCGGCGAGGACGAGCACGGCGTTGTCGGGACGGTAGTGGGTCTGATGGAACTTCACCAGATCCGCGCGGGTGATCTTGCCGAGGGAGCCGGGCGTGCCGGCGAGGTTATGGCCGTACGGCGTGTCGCCGAAGATCAGCCGCGCGGCGACGACCTGGGCCAGCGATCGCGGCTGGGTGAGCTCGACCTGCAGCGCGTCGATGGCCTGGGCCCGCTCGCGGTCGAACTCGTCCTTCGCGAAGGTCGCGTTGCGGGCCACGTCGGCGACGTACTCCATCGCCTTCGGCAGGTTCGACGACATCACGCTCAGATCGACCGAGGAGCTGTCCCAGCCGGCCGACGCCGCGAGCGTCGCGCCGAGGGCCTCCACGCTGCGCGCGATCTGCTCGGCGCTGCGGGTCTTCGTTCCCTTCGTGAGCACGGTCGAGGTCAGCTCGGCCAGCCCGTCTTTGCCTGCCGGATCCGCGGCCGCGCCGGTCTTGACCATCAGCCGCGCCGCGACCAGCGGGATGTCGTGCTTCGGCACGACGATGACACGTAGCCCGTTCGCCAGCGTCTTCTCCACCGGCTGCGGGAGCTTGGCCTCGCGCGGGGCGGCGGGCGGGGGCGGCGTGGTCTGCTGCGCGATCAGCGGCAGCGTGAGGAGCAGTGCCGTAAGAAGGCGCTTCACTTCGCACCTCCCTTGGCCGATTCATCGAGATAGTTGATCACCACCGGTTTCCCTTCGATCAGGTAGGTCTTCACCACGCGCTGCACGTCTTCGGAGGTCACGGCCTGCACTTTCTGCAGGCCGGTGTTGACGATGTTCGGGTCGTGCTGCAGGACCAGGGCCTCGCCGAGGGTGAAGCCCTTGCCGTTGCTGGTCTCGCGCTGGCGCAGCGCGCCGGTGACGATGAGGTTCTTGGCCTTCTCCAGCTCCGCGGCCGGGATCGGCTTCGCCGCCAGGTTGGCAATCTCCGCGCGGATGATCTTCTCCGCCTCGGCCGGCTTGTGGTCGCTGCCCATGATCGAGACCACGCCGAAGATGCCGAGGTCCTCGCGCAGGTCGGCGTCGGCGAAGACTTCCTGGGCGATCTCGCCGCGCACCAGCTTCTCCTGCAGCCGCGACGAGTCCCCCTCGGCGAGGATCGTCGCCGCCACGAACAGCGGGATGGCGTCCGCGTGCGACGCCGCGGGCGTGAGCCACGTCAGCGCCAGCGCCGGCAGCGGCACGTTCGGCGCGTACTCGTCGAGCCGCTTCTCCTCCGTCCGCGCGGGCTCCTTCACGGTCACCCGCGGGACCTCCGAGGCCGGGCGGTCGACGGCATTGAAGTACTTGTCGATCCAGCCGTCGAGCTGCTGCTGCTCGAAGTCGCCGACCACGATCAGCACGGCGTTGTCGGGGCGGTAGAACGTCTTGTGGAACCCGCGCACGTCGTCGATCGTCGCCGCGTCCAGCTCCTCGATCGAGCCGATGCCGGGACGGCGGTACGGATGCTTCACGAACGAATTCTTCTCGATGGCGTAGAACAGCCGGCCATACGGCGGGGCCAGGATGCGGAAGCGGAACTCCTCCTTCACCACGTCGCGCTCGGACTTGAAGTTCGCCTCGTCGACGGTGAGCCAGCCCATGCGCTCCGCCTCGGCCCACAGCAACGTCTCCAGGTAGTTCGACGGCACGACCTCGTAGTAGGCCGTCGAGTCGTCGAAGGTCGTGGCGTTGTTGAAGCCCCCCACGTCCTCGGTCAGCCGGTCGAACGCCTCCGCGGCCATGCTCCGCGTGGTCTTGAACATCATGTGCTCGAAGAGATGGGCGAAGCCGCTGCGCCCCTCGGGGTCGTCTTTCGAGCCCACCCGGTACCAGACGTGGATGGCCACGGTCGGCGTGGAGCGATCCTGGACCGTGTAGACCTCGAGCCCGTTCTGCAGCACCCGGTGCTTGAACGGGATCGGCGGGATGGCGGTCGTCGCTGAATGTGCGACGGCGGCGACGAGGAGAAGAAGGAAGGCGATTCGTGCGACTCGCATGGCGGGCGGATGATAGCGCCCGGAGAATGCGGCGCGGAAAGCGAATGGTGTCGTTTTAGTCAGTAGCCAGTAGCCGGTTGGTGTTCTGTTGCTGGCTACTGGCTACTGTCTCTCGAGCGCGGCGCGGTCCCACTTCCCCTTCTCCGCCGCGGCCTCGTACGTGGAGCGGCAGAAGTCGAGGAGCGCTTTCTCCGGATTGGGCGCGTTGCGGACGTCGTCGTAGTGCAGGTAGAAGCCGCTCAGCGACTGGTTGTAATACGCGGCGGCCGGCGCGACGGGACTCTCGCGGAAGCCTGCCGGCTCGGGCGCGGCGTAGCTGTAGAACGACGGGAGGGCGAGACGGTTGTCCCCCGGCCACCAGCCGACGCTGCTGACCTCGTGCGAGTAGCCTTCGCGCGTGATGACATCGGCGGCGGGATTGACCGGCGCGGGACGGCCGGAGAAGCGCGTCACCGCCAGGTCGAAGCTGCCCCAGAAAAAGTGCACCGGGCTGCACTTGCCGATGAACTCCGATCGGAACTTCGTCAGCACCGTCGCGCTGAGGGCCAGGATGCGCCAGAAACGCTCGACGGATTCGCGGTCGTACGAGCGGTGCTCCTCGTCCTGGTCGAGGCGGACGGGGTTGTCGATCTCCACCGGAACCGGCCAGATGTGCACATCGATGTGCAGCAGCTTCAGCGCGGCGAAGACCTCGGCATACATGTCCGCCACCGAGCGGGCGACGAGGGGGATGTCGTGCTCCGCGCCGTCGCTGGTGCGGAAGCGGAGGGCGTGGGCGACGAAGTCGAACTCGATGTCGAACCAGCGCTCACCGTAGGGGATCTCCGAGGTGGTCAACCCGCGCGCGGTGACGTAGAGCGGCACGTTCCACCAGTGATTGATGAGCGGGGTGAGGGCCAGGCGGATCTTGCCGACGATCTGCGTCCAGCGGTGCACGGTCTCCTTCGTGTCCCGCCATGCCTCGAGGGGAAGCGCCGGCCAAGGGTTCGTCACACGGGAGAGTCTAGTACTTGCTCGCTTCGCGAGCGGCGGAGCAGCCGGCCCTCCCCGGACGACAACCCCGCCGCCGCGTCGCGGACATCGCAGTCTTTTACGCAGCCGGCCGGGAAAAGTTAGAGACCGTCACAGCGCCGCCCACGACCTTCTCATCACATATTTATTGAGAGCATCGATCCCGCTGCCGTCCACTAGGTCGCAAGGAGACTCATATGCATCGACCTGGTAAGACGACGACAGCCCTCCTCCTTCTCCTGACCGTCACCGCCCTTCCCGTCACCGCCAACCATCCGCCGACGCGGCCCGTGAGCATCGGCGTGATCTCGAACTGGGAGAACCATCTGGCCAGACAAGCCAACCTGGGCTGGTCGCGGATGGACATCTCCTGGAAAGAGATCCAGCCCACGGCCGGCGCGTGGAACATCCAGGTGACGAACGACCGGATCAACTACGCCGTGGCCAACGGCCAGCAGGTCCTGGCTATCCTCCACGTCACGCCGGCATGGCTCACCAGCGACGGCGACATTCCTCCCTACAGCACCACCGAGTGGGCCGCGTTCGTGCGCCGCCTGGCGGCGGAGTTCCGCGGCCGGATCGCCGCGTACGAGATCTGGAACGAGCCGGACCAGAAGAACGTCAGCTTCGGAACGAACCCGGATGGCACCCCCACGGACGGCATCGGCTGGGGCCGGAACGTCGAAGAGCCGCCGCTGTACATCGACTTCGTCCGCGCCGCGGCCATCGAGATCCGGGCCCAGGCGCCGGGAACGCCGGTCGTGGCCCCGGCCTTCATGAGCCGCAACAACGCCGACGGCGCCGACAACCGCAAGCGGCGGTTCCTGCAGCAGGCCGAGGGGTCGTTTTATCCCGACGGACAGGGCACGAGCTTCATCGACGTCATCTCCGTCCACAACAACGCCGGCAGCACCGAGACCGCGGCGACGATGGGCACCCGGCTGAACTACGAGAACCTCGCCTACGTCTGGAACCACGCGCCGTCGATGCGCCACCGCCCGGTGTGGGTCACCGAGTATGGATGGAGGTCGAACGCCGTGACCGAGGCCGGGCAGCGCCAGAGAACGTGCGAGGTGACCAAGGCCTACAGCGGGTACCTCTACGCCCCGACCACGCACCTCAACGACTGGGACGTGCGCAGGGCGTTCATCTACACCGACCGCGATCCGAACAACACCATCAGCAACACCATCTACCGCGCCGACGGCAGTCCGAAGCCGGTGGTGACCCAGTACCTCCAGTTCCTGGCCTATCCGGCCGTGCAGCAGCCGAACAACTCCCCCAACTGCAACGGAACGGGATTCACCTCCGCCCCGGCGCCCACCACCGCCTCGGCGGCACTGCAGGAGCTCGGACTCCGCGATCCGAGCGCGAACGTTCCCGCCGGCTTCCGCGAGCGCGCCGTCGACCGCTCCGCCGACGGCCTGAGCACGGGCGTCTTCTTCGACGACGCCGCGGGAGGGACGATGAGCATCACCGTCTCCCCGGCCGCCGGCGACGGCGCGCGCGGCTTCCTCACCGACGCCGGCGCGGAGTGGACCAGCGGCGACCTGCGCGTTTCCATCTCCGGCCAGCGCAACGGCACGGCCCTCGGCAAGAACGCCGTGCGCGCCGCGGCCGCGGCATTGGACCCGTCGTTCGCCAGCGCCTGCCTTGTCGAGACCGTCAGCTCGGACGAGAACGCCGCCCGCCGCTTCGGCTTCTCCGCGCCGCGGGCTCCCGCCGGCTTCACGCGCACCGGCGCGCAGCTCGAGTACACCCATCCCACCCTCGGCTGCGGCGCTGCGGTATCCGCGTACGAGCCGACGCTCGACTTCACCTGGACCTTCGAAGACGCCGCCGGCCGCGTCATCCGCGCGGGCATCTACCACTACGGCAAGAGCTTCGACGGCACCCACGTCGGCGAGCGCTCCCTGTCTTGGAAGGGCACCGGCGGCGCGCGCTACTGGGTCGCCGCCGATCCGTCCGTGGCCGCTCCTGATCGGGAAGCGCTGCGCGCCATCGCCGCATCGATGGATCCTGCGTTCGAGCAGGAGATCGGGGACCGGCGGGTCGGGCGGGAGCGATAAATGATTTTTTGCCGGCGGTGGCCGAATCCGGTCACCGCCGGCGTGTCCGTCTCGTCATACGAAAACGCCTTCTCATCACTTATTGATTGAAAGCCTCCGGCCGGCGGTCGCCCACTAGTCGAAAGGAGACCATCATGCTTCGACCTGGTAGGACCATTCCGGCACTCATCCTCCTGACCATCGCAGCGCTTCCCGTCACCGCCAACCATCCGACGACGCGGCCCGTGAGCGTCGCCGTCGGCGCGGGCTACGACCACCATCTGGCGAGACAAGCCAACTCGGGCTGGACACGCATCGCCATCCATTGGAAGGCCGTTCAGCCGACCCCGAGTGCTTGGGAAACCGGGCCCCTGAACAGCCAGATCGACTACGCCCGTGCCAACGGCCAGCAGATCATGGCCATCCTCTACGTCGTTCCGTCATGGCTCACCAGCGACGGCGACATTCCTCCCTACACCACCACGGAGTGGTCCGCGTACGTGCGGCGTCTGTCGGCCGAGTTCCGCGGCCGGATCGCGGCCTACGAGATCTGGAACGAGCCCGACCAGAAGAACATCAGCTTCGGAACGAACCCGGATGGCACCCCCACGGACGGCATCGGCTGGGGGCGGAACATCGAGGAGCCGCCGCTCTTCATCGACTTCGTCCGCGCCGCGGCCATCGAGATCCGGGCCCAGGCGCCGGGAACGCCCGTCGTGGCCCCGGCCTTCATGAGCCGCAACAACGCCGACGGCGCCGACAACCGCAAGCGGCGCATCCTGCAGCAGGCCGAGGCGGCGTTCTATCCCGATGGGCAAGGCACGAGCTTCATCGACGTCGTCTCCGTCCACAACAACGCCGGCGACACCGAGACCGCGTCGACGATGGGGTATCGCCTCAACTACGAGAACCTCGCCTACGTCTGGAACCACGCTCCCTCCATGCGCCACCGGCCGATTTGGGTCACCGAGTATGGGTGGAGGTCGAACGCCGTCGGAGAGACCGGGCAGCGCCAGAGGACGTGCGAGGTCACCAAGGCCTACACCGGATACCTCTACCCCTCGACCACCGACCTCGACGACTGGGATGTCCGGAGAGCGTTCATCTACACCCTTTGGGACCCGACCAACCGCATCAGCAATACGATCTTTCGATCCGACGGCACCCCGAAGCTGGTCGTGACTCAGTATCTCCAGTTCCTGCCCTATCCCGCCGTGCAGCAGCCCAGCAACTCCCCCAACTGCAACGGAACGGGATTCACCGCCGCTCCGGCGCCCACCACCGCCTCGGCGGCACTGCAGGAGCTCGGCCTCCGCGATCCCAGCGCGAACGTCCCCGCCGGCTTCCGGGAGCGCGCCGTCGACCGCTCGGCCGATGGTCTGTCCACGGCCGCTTTCTTCGGTGACTCGGCCGGAGCGACCATGAGCATCGTCGTCTCGCCGGCGACCGGTGACACCGGACGCGGGTTCCTGACCGACGCCGGCGCGGAGTGGACGAGCGGCGAACTTCGGATCTCCATCTCCGGCCAGCGCAACGCCATGCCGCTCGGCAAGAACGCCGTGCGCGCGGCGGCCGCGGCATTGGACCCGTCGTTCGCCAGCGCCTGCCTCGTCGAAACTGTCAGCTCGGACGAGAACGCCCCCCGCCGCTTCGGCTTCTCCGCACCGCGCGCTCCGGCCGGCTTCACCCGCACCGGCGCGCAGCTCGAGTACACCCACCCCACCCTCGGCTGCGGCGCCGCCGTCGCCACGCACGCGCCGACAATCGACTTCACCTGGACCTTCGAGGACGCCGCCGGCCGCGTGTACCGTGCGGGCATCTACCACTACGGCAAGAGCTTCGACGGCACGCACGTCGGCGAGCGCTCCCTGTCCTGGAAGGGCACCGGCGGCGTGCGCTACTGGGTCGCCGCCGACCCGGCCGTGGCCGCTCCCGATCGGGAAGCGCTGCGGGCCATCGCCGCGTCCATGGACCCTGCCTTCGAGCAGGAGATCGGGGACCGGCGGGCCGGGCGGGAGCGGTGATCTTTCTTCTCCCCGGGGAGGCGTGCGATGTGCACGCCTCCCCCTCATGAAGCACGCGACGAGTCTGTTCCTCATCCTGCTGTTCGTGCGCTGCAGCCATTCGTCGCTGCCCTTGCCGACACCGCCGGCAACGGCGGCAGCGACGGCGTCCCGCGGGGAGTACATCGTCCGCAGCGTGGCCGTGTGCGGGCACTGTCATTCCGGCGAGCCGAAAAACGCGGACGGCGTGTTGAGCGGCGGCCGCGAGTTTCACAATTGGCGCCTCGGCACCGCCCGCGCCACGAACCTCACCCCGGACCCCGAGACCGGCCTCGGCGCCTGGAGCGACGCCGAGATCGTCCGGGCCCTGCGCAACGGACAGAGCCGCGACGGCCGCCTCATCGCTCCGGTCATGCCGTACGAGTGGTTCCACGGCATGTCGGACGACGACGCGTTCGCGGTCGCGCGCTATCTGAAGAGCCTCGCACCGGTGCGCAATCCCGTCCGGCAGAGCCCGAACCTGATCTTCCGCATCGCCAGGTCGACGCTGCTGCGCCCGAAGCCGGGGCAGCCGTCCGCAGCGCCTCCCGCGGGACCGACCGCGCAATACGGCGCCTACCTCGCCCAGCACGTCAGCCTCTGCGCCGACTGCCACACCCCGCGCGGAGGCTTGATGGCCAGACCGGATCGGAAGCGCCTCTTCGCCGGCACGTCGAATCCCCCGAAAGGCTTCCCGGCGAACCCTTCGAACCTCACCCCCGACCCGGACACCGGCATCGGGCGATGGAGCGAAGAAGACTTCCTGCGGACGATGCGCACCGGCGTGAATCCCTCGGGCGCGAAGCTTCACCCGTTCATGCCCTGGCACGAGCTGCGGCGCATGACCGATGACGACCTCCGGGCGATCTACCGGTACCTGCAATCGATCCCGGCGATCCGGAACGCGGTGACGCGGCGAGCGGGCGGGGAGGGGGCGTAATTCTGGAGTGCGGCAGCGCAGCTGCCGCTTTGAAAGCGGCGGCTCGCGCCGCCGCACTCCAAAGTCACTCGTACCGCAACGCCTCGACCGGATTCAGCTCCGCCGCCCGCGCCGCCGGGTAGATCCCCGACACCAGTCCCACGGTAATGGACACGCCCGTCGAGAGCAGGAGCGAGGTCACCGTGATCACGGTCGGCCAGCCCGCGTACGCGGCGACCAGCCGCGCCAGGACGATGCCGATGATGATGCCGGCGATGCCTCCGATGAGGCTGATGGCGAAGGACTCGATGACGAACTGGCCGCGGATGTCGCGGCGGGTGGCGCCGATGGCGCGGCGCACGCCGATCTCGCGGGTCCGCTCCAGGACGCTGGCCAGCATGATGTTCATGATGCCGATGCCGCCGACGAGCAGGGAGATGCCGGCGATGGAGCCCATGACGATGTTGAAGATGCGCTGGGTCTGGCGGCTCTGCTCGAGCAGGGCCTCGGGGACCACGACCTCGTAGTCGTCGGCGCCGCCGTGCAGGCGCTGGAGCAGCGGCTCGATGACTTCGGCGGTGCGCGGCGTGGACACGCCTTCCTTCACCGTGACCAGCAGCTCGTCGACCGGTGCGTCGAGCGGGTCGCGGTCGAACTTGCGCATGGCCGTGGAGACCGGGATCCAGATCTCCTTGGTGGTCGAGCCGCTCGCGGAGGCGCTCTGCGACGACGCGGCCGGCGCGGGATCGGCGGCGAGGACGCCCACGACCTCCAGCCAGACGTCGTTGACCTTGAGCTGCTTGCCCAGGACCGGGCCGTAGCCGAAGAGGCTCCGGCGGATCTCCTGTCCGATCACGCACACCTGGGCGTGCTCCGACTCGTCCCGCTGGTCGAAGAACCGTCCCTCGGCCAGGCCGACGTCGGCGATGTCGCGATAGCGCCACGACACGCCGAAGACTTTCCCCTTCGCCTTCGCGCCAGGGGCCATGATCTTGTACGGCTTGACCTCGACGCGCGGGAGGACGCGCTCGACGTTCGGGACGGCCTCGAGGATGGCCTCCCCGTCGCGCAGGGAGACGCCGAGGGACTTCTTGCGCAGCTCCTGGCGCTCCTCGGGCTTCACGTCCTTGGTCTTGACGATGACATTGCGCAGGCCGAGGCGGCCGATGGCTTCCAGCGCCTTCTGCTCCGCGCCCGCGCCGATCGACAGCATGGCGATCACCGCGCCGACGCCGAAGATCATGCCGAGCATGGTCAGCGCCGTGCGCAGCTTGTGCTTGCCCAGGTTGCCGAGCGCGGTCTGAAACGACTCCGGATTGGTCATCAGCCTTCTGCCTTCTGCCGTTCCTCGGGATCCTCGAGCGCGATCTCGTCGCCGGAGAGCAGTCCCTTGGTCACCACCACCCGGCCCGCGCTGGACGAGCCGATCGTCACCGGCACGGGATCAAAGCCCTTGCCGTTCTTCCGGTAGACGAGCTTCTTCCCTTCCTTCTCGAACAGCGCCTGGCGCGGGATGGCCACCGCGTGGGCCTGGCTCTCAACCTCCAGCACGGCGCGCACGCGCGTGCCGGGCTTCATCACCCGGGCGTCGGTGCGGTCGAGCTTCACCGTCACGCCGAAGTACTGCACCGGCTGGCGGGGGATGCGCGGGCGGGCGACCTTGTCGACGCGCTCGACCTTGCCCTGGAAGACCTCTCCCGGATGGGACTCGATGGTCACGGTGACCTTCTGGTCGACCGCCAGTCCCGCCGCGTCGGCCTCGAGGACGAAGACCTCGGCATTCATCGACTCCAGCTCCGGGATCTCCCCGATGGGCTGGCCGCGCCACATCGTGTCGCCGACGCGCGGCAGATCGCCGCGCCAGCCGCGGGAGAGCACGAGGATGCCGTCGTGCGGCGCGATGACCTGCAGCGCCTGCAGGCCCTGCTCGGCCTGGGTGATCTTCAGCCCGGCCTTGCGGTCTTCGATGGAGATGAGGTCGCGCTCGACCTTGGAGAGTCCCTCGCGGATGTTCAGGACCTGCTCGGCGTGCTGCTTCTTGTGCGAAGCCAGGTCGGTGTCGACTTCCGCCTCGATGCGCGCGTAGCGCGAGAACACCTCGGCGTCGTCGAACTTGAACCGCTTCGCCGACTCCAGCTCGCTCTGGGCGAGCCGCGCGTCGCGGCGCAGGTTCGTCTTTGTCGCCGAGTACTCCGCCGACGACTTGCTCATCTTGTTGTTGGCCGTGGTGCGGTCCTCGCGGCCGGTCAGGAGCAGGTTCTCGAAGTCGGTGGCGTCGAAGCGGACGATCACGTCTCCCTTGCGCAGGAGCGTGCCGTCCGTGGCGATCCAGGCCACTTTCATCGGCGCCGTGGCGTTGTGCGGCGCCGTCACCGGCGTCGCCTTCACCGACTTGAGGGTCCCCTCGGCGGTGACGCGGCGGGTGAAATCGGCCGTCTGGATCTTGATGGTGGCGACCTCGGTGGACTGCTTGCCGCAAGCCACCAACGCGAACGTGAGGACGAGCCAGCGATGCCTCATCCCTTCTTCTCCTCCTCCGCCGTCTTGGCCACCAGGACGCGGTCGCCGTCGGACAGACCCTTGACCACCTGCACGAACTTGTCGTTCTCGCCGCCGAGCTCGAGAGGCACGGTCTCGACGCTGAGCACGCCCCGGCGGTAGACGAACGGCCCTTGCGCGCCGACCATCACCGCCTCGCGCGGGATCATCACCACGTGCTTCTGCCGCCCCAGCTCGATCGTGCCCTGAAAGCGCATGCCCGGGCGCATCTTGGCGGGGTCGGTGTTGTCGAGCTTGATGTCGACGCGCAGCACCTTCAGCGGATCCTGGGTGTTGCGCTTGCGCTGCACGGTGCGGCCCATGCTCGTGATCGTGCCCTGCAGCTCGTCGTCGGGATGCGCATCCAGGCGGAGGATGGCGCGCTGGCCGACCGCCACCCGCCCCGCATCCGCCTCATCGACCTCGCCCTCGGCTTTCATCCGGGTGAGGTCGGGGATCTCGACGACGCGCTCCTGCTTCCAGCAGTTGTCGCCGACCTTCTTCTTCTCCCCGCGCCAGTTGGTGATGTAGACCACCGTGCCGTCGCGCGGGGAGAGGACGGTCATCTGCTGGATGGAGTTCTGGGTCTGCTGCACGATCGCCGAGGCCTGCTGGAGCTTGCTCTGGAGCAGGGCGATGCGGGCGGAGGCGGCGCGCTCCATCGCATGCAGACGAGAGCCGATGGCCTCCGACTCTCTCTTGGCGATGGAGTGGTCGATCTCGGCCTGCTTGCGCTCGTTGACGCCGACGATGTCGGGCGGCGCCTCGAGCTTGAGCGAGGCCTTGCGCAGGCGCGCCTGCGCCTCGGCGAGGCGCAGCCGCTCGTCCTTGGTCTGCAGGGCCAGGTCGGCGCGCTCCTTCTCGATCTGCTTGCGGGCCTCGTCCGCCTCGGCGCTCTTCTCGTCCAGGCGGCGCTGCAGCTCGGTGGTGTCGAAGGCGAGGACCGGGCGGCCCTTCTTCGTCTCCGAGCCTTCCGGGGCGAGCATGGAGACCTTGAACTCCCAGACGTCCGGCAGCGGCGGCGGGCCGAGGCTCTCGGTGGCCACCGAGGCCAGCGTGCCGGCCACTTCGAAGCCGGTGACGAGATCGCCGCGCGTGGCCCGGACCCAGTCGCCCTGGCGGTCGGCGGCGAGCTTGTTGCGGAAGGCCCAGCCGCCGAAGAGGAACAGCACCACGGCGGCGATGGGGATGGCGACGCGCGGTCGCAGGATCAGCTTAGCCACGCTTGGCCTCCACGATTGCCTTCAATTGCTGCCCTTCGGTGAGGCCCTTGGTCACGACGCAGTCCTGGGCGTTGCAGGAGCGCACGCTGATCTCGACGTCCTTGCCGGACGCGAGACGCGCGCGCGGAGACTTGCCGGTGAAGTCGATGGCCGCGCGCGGCGCGAGCAGCGCCGGGCCGGCCTTCTCGCGATGCACGACCACGCGCGCCGAGAGGCCCGGACGCATGCGCGCCTGATCGAGCTTGTCGAGCGCGACCAGCACCTCGAAGTGCCGCCGCAGCGACTGCCGCCGGCTCTCCTGCGCCACCGCGGAGATCGAGGAGATCGTGCCCTTGAACTGCATCGAGGGGAAAGCGTCGAGGGTGACGGTGGCGGGCATGCCCGCGGCGATCTTGCCGTCGTCGACGTCCGACATCATCGCGGTCACGCGCATGGTCTGGAGGTCCGGGAGCATGGCGATGGGGAAGCCGACCCAGACCGCGTCGCCCATCTGCAGCTTGCGCCCTTCCCAGGGGTGATCGCGCAGGACGACGATGCCCTCCCGCGGCGAGCGGAGGACCATCGTACTGATGCCCTCCTCGGCGCGGTGGATCTCGCGGCGTACCTTATCGATGCGCAGGACGAGGTTGGCCCGGTCGGCCTCGATGGCCTTGCGCCGCGAGCGGAGCAGGTCGAGCGCCTTCTCGTGCTCGGTGGTGGTCCGGCGCAGCGTCTTCTGGCGCTCCTCGTACTCGCGGTCGGAGAGGATGTCCTTCGGCACGCGGGCGTCGATCTGGGCCTTGTCGAGCTCGGAGCGCTTCTTCTCCACGTCGAGCTGCTTCTGCTCGAGGTCCGCCTCCCACTCCCCTTCGCGCTGCTGCAACTCTTGCATGGCCTGGGTCTCGGACTGGCGTTTGCTGTCCAGATCGGCGGTGAGGGAGGTGTTGTCCAGCTCCGCCACCGGGTCGTTGGCCTTGATGGCCGCGCCGTCCTCGGCGATCCACTTGATGGAGGTCTGCCAGTTCGGCAGGGCCGGGACGGTCAGGAACTCACCGCGGGCGGCTTCCAGCTCGCCCGACAGGACCATGTCGTTGGCGTAGGGCGCGCGGCGCACCACGAGCGCGCCGGGTTCCGGGCTGTCCGCGTATTGGGAAAAGCAGCCGGCAAGCAGAAAGAGAAGTGAGGCAGCGATCAGTGGGCGCATAGCCGTTGGACGGTTGACGAATCTTCTTCCAGGAAGTTAGACGAACGAAAGGCTTCGTAGTCACATTTCCGCAAAGACAGCTTGTGACAAAATATCGACCCTCGATGGTGGCGGCGCTATACCCCTTCTCCGATCGGCAGCGCTTTTCCCTGGTCCGCGTGGAGACACCCGGCGCGGACTTCGCCGAGGATGTGCGGCGGGGGCTGACGGCCGAGCGGAAGTGGCTGCCGCCGCGCTGGTTCTACGACGAGCTCGGCTCGGCCCTCTTCGACGCCATCTGCTCTCTGCCCGAGTACTACGTGACCCGGGCGGAAACCGAGGTCCTGACGGGGAACCGGTGGGAGATCGCGGCGGCGCTGGGAGAGATGACCCGGCTCGTCGAGCTCGGCAGCGGCAGCGCCCGCAAGACCCGCATCCTCCTCGACGCCCTCGCGCCGCGGCATCACCAGTTCGAGTACATGCCGGTGGACGTGGACGCGTCGATGCTCGAGCGCAGCGGGCGCGACCTCCTCAGCGAGTATCCGCAGCTGCGGATCCGGGCGGTGTGCGCGGATTTCACCCGGCCGGCGGAGGCGGTGAGTCAGGGCGCAGGGAGGACCGTTGTTCTGTTTTTGGGGTCGACGATCGGGAACCTGGATCCGGAGGCGGCGATCGCCATGCTGAAGGATCTGCGGTCGGCGCTGGCGCCCGGGGACGCGTTGCTCCTCGGGGTGGATCGGCGGAAGGAGAAGGCGATCCTGGAGCCGGCGTACGACGATGCGCTGGGCGTGACCGCGGCGTTCAATCTCAATCTCCTCGGGCGGATCAATCGGGAGCTGGGCGGGCACTTCGAGCTGCAGACGTTCGCCCATCACGCGCACTACGACGAGACGCTCGGACGGATCGAGATGCATCTCCTCAGCCGCGTCGCGCAGACGGTGCGCATCGACGCGCTGGATCTCGAGGTCGGCTTCGCCGCCGGCGAGAGCATCCACACCGAAAGCTCGTACAAACACGACGAGGGGACGCTCTCCGCGCTCGCGTCCGGGAGCGGATTCACCATCGCCAGGACCTGGACCGACTCCCGCCGCTGGTTCACGGACGCGCTCATGATCGCGTCGTGAAAACGCGAGTCCTACCGGTCGTAGAAACGCACCTCGTCGAAACGCGCTGACGCGCATGCGCACGATACGTTCGCGGCGCAGCGAACCGCGGTGCTGGATCGCACCGCGGTGCACGATCGATTACCGCGCGCGCGTCCGCGTAACCCCTTGTACGACGCGCACTGCGCACGCGCGCTGGGCACCAAATTGCGCCGCTTTCTTCGCCCGGTAGCCGACCGTCGGGACGGGCGGAATTCCATGTTCAATTCTGAACAGACGCAGCAATCAGCGCTCTCTACGATCGCTGCGCTTTCGAGCCCATGCCTGCCACCGACGGCCGCGACCCTTCGCCCGCTCCGTCACTCCGGGACGTGTTCGAGTCACCATCGGCCGCGCGTTTACGCGTCGATGCACAGCACTCGATCTACGCCACCGGAGACGACGATGACGCGATGTACCTGATCGAATCGGGTCAGGTGAAGCTGTCCATGTCCTCGGCCTCGGGCAAGGACTGCCTGCTGGCCATCTACACCACCGGCGAGGTATTCGGCGAGTCCTGCTTCGTCAGCGCGCCGCGCCGCTTCGAGAGCGCGCTGGCGATGGCGCCGACGGTCGTCCGCCGCATCTCCCGCCGCGACCTGTTGGCCGAGCTGAAGACTCCCACGGCCGCGCAGGCGCTGGTGCGCCACATCGCCTCGCGCCTCGCCGATCGCCAGAACGCCGTGTTCGATCTGATCACCATGGACGCCGAACGCCGGCTGGCGAAGACACTTTTGAGCGTCGCCGAGAAGCTCGGCACCGTGGACGGTCCGTACCTCCGCCTCGGCCAGCGCGTCTCGCACGAGGAGCTCTCCCAGATCGTCGGCACCACCCGCCCGCGCATCACCGCGTTCATGCAGCGCTTCCGCCGCCTCGGCCTGGTCGAGGACACCACCCACCGCTCCATCAGCGTGCACCGCGAGAACACGCGCAAGTTCCTCGTGGGCACCGACGCCGACTGACGTCTGTTCAAAAATGAACCGCGCGAACCGCGAGTTCCCTCTATCGTCTCGGGCCACGTCCAGCGCCTCGGAGAGCCGCGCAACCGCCGCTACACGACTGCGTGAGGTAGTCGTGACGCACGATCAAAGCGGCTTGCGGTGGCGGGCGTCCGGCGCGGCGATCCGTAGTGGGCGGATCGTCGTGACGGCCACGCCCGCCACCCGCCCTCCTGACGGGCTCCTGGAGAACCC
>JBIOTX010000254.1:0-23240 GCA_044866315.1 Thermoanaerobaculia bacterium
GACCAGGGCCAGGCGGGCGACAACGTCGGCCTGCTGCTCCGCGGCGTGGAGCGCAAGGACGTCGAGCGCGGCCAGGTTTGCGCCAAGCCCGGCTCGATCACCCCGCACACGAAGTTCAAGGCCGAGGTCTACATCCTGACGAAGGAAGAAGGCGGCCGTCACACGCCGTTCTTCAATGGCTATCGTCCGCAGTTCTACTTCCGTACGACCGATGTGACCGGCACGGCGCAGCTCGCCGAGGGCGCCGAGATGGTCATGCCGGGCGACAACACGTCGCTGACGATCAACCTGATCGCGCCGATTGCGATGGAGAAGGGTCTCCGCTTCGCAATCCGCGAGGGTGGCCGTACGGTCGGCGCGGGCACGGTCACGGACATTCTGGAGTAACTCGATGGACGGCGGGCTGAGAGCCCGCCGCTCCACTATTTCCCGAACGCCTTGATCTCGACGTCGACGCCGGCGGGCAGCTCGAGCTTCATGAGCGCATCGACCGTCTGCGTCGTCGGCTCGAGGATGTCGAGCAGCCGCTTGTGCGTCCGCATCTCGAACTGCTCCCGCGACTTTTTATCGACGTGGGGGCTGCGCAGAACGGTGTAACGCGACACCTGCGTCGGCAGAGGGATCGGTCCCGCCACCTTCGCTCCCGTGCGCTTGGCCGTGTCGACGATCTCGGAGGTCGACTGGTCGAGCACGCGGTAGTCGTACGCCTTGAGTCGGATGCGGATCTTTTCGTTCATCATGATGTCGTTTCCTCAAAGAACAGTGGAGGACAGGCGATCCCGCCTGTCCCCATTCGATCGACTACTCGAGAATCTCCGTCACCGTGCCGGCGCCGACCGTGCGGCCGCCCTCACGGATGGCGAAGCGAAGACCCTTCTCCATGGCGATCGGGGCGATCAGGGTGATGGTCAGCGAGGTGTTGTCGCCGGGCATGACCATCTCCGCGCCTTCGAGCAGCGTCGCGTTTCCGGTGACGTCGGTCGTACGGAAGTAGAACTGCGGACGGTAGCCATTGAAGAACGGCGTGTGACGGCCGCCTTCTTCCTTGGTCAGGATGTAGACCTCGGCCTTGAACTTGGTGTGCGGGGTGATCGAGCCCGGCTTGGCGCAGACCTGGCCGCGCTCGACGTCCTTGCGCTCCACGCCGCGGAGCAGCAGGCCGACGTTGTCGCCCGCCTGGCCCTGGTCGAGGAGCTTGCGGAACATCTCCACGCCGGTGACGACCTTCTTGATGGTCGGGCGGAGGCCGACGATCTCGACTTCCTCACCGACCTTGATGATGCCGCGCTCGATACGGCCGGTCACGACCGTGCCGCGGCCGGAGATCGAGAAGATGTCCTCGACCGGCATCAGGAAGTCCTTGTCGATGGCCCGGACCGGCAGCGGGATGTAGCTGTCGACCGCGTCCATCAGCTCGACGATCTTCTGGCCCCACTCGCTGTTGGGGTCGCCGCTCTCGAGGGCCTTGAGGGCCGAGACGCGGACGATGGGGATGTCGTCGCCGGGGAAGTTGTAGCTGGAGAGGAGCTCGCGGATCTCGAGCTCGACGAGCTCGAGCAGTTCCGGGTCGGCGGCGTCGACCTTGTTGAGGGCGACGACGATGTAGGGCACGCCGACCTGGCGGGCCAGCAGGATGTGCTCGCGGGTCTGGGGCATCGGGCCGTCGGTGGCGGCGACCACGAGGATCGCACCGTCCATCTGCGCGGCGCCGGTGATCATGTTCTTGACGTAGTCGGCGTGACCCGGGCAGTCGACGTGCGCGTAGTGCCGGTTGGCGGTCGAGTACTCGACGTGGGCGGTGGCGATGGTGATGCCGCGCTCGCGCTCTTCCGGAGCCTTGTCGATCTGATCGAAGGCCACGAACGAAGCCGTGCCCTTCGCTGCCAGGATCTTGGTGATGGCCGCGGTCAGCGTGGTCTTGCCGTGGTCGACGTGACCGATCGTGCCGATGTTGACGTGCGGCTTACTGCGATCGAATTTCTCTTTGGCCATTTGAGTCTCTAACCTCCGTGTTTAGCTCTCAGCTCTTAGCTGCTAGAAATCAAACTCGCTGTGTGGTTCCACCGCTCTTGGCGATCACTTCCTCGGCCACGTTCTTCGGGGCCGGCTCGTACGCCAGGAACTGCATCGTGTAGCTGGCCCGGCCCTGGGACATCGACCGCACCTGGGTGGCGTAGCCGAACATCTCGGACAGAGGCACGTGGGCCCGGATCACCTTCGCCCCGGCCCGCTCTTCCATCTGCTGGATCTTGCCGCGCCGGCGGGACAGGTCGCCCATGACGTCGCCGGCGTAGTCCTCGGGCGTGACCACTTCCACGTCCATGACCGGCTCGAGCAGGATCGGACCGGCCTTCTTGGCGCCTTCCTGGTAGGCCATCGAGCCGGCGATCTTGAAGGCCATTTCGCTCGAGTCGACGTCGTGGTACGAGCCGTCGTAGAGCACGGCCTTGATGCCGGTCATGGGGTAGCCGGCCAGGATGCCGCGCTCCATGGCTTCCTTGATGCCCTGCTCGGTGGGCTTGATGAACTCGCGCGGGACGGCGCCGCCGACGATCTCGTTGACGAACTCGAACCCGCCTTCGGCCAGCGGCTCGAAGCGCATCTTGACGTGGCCGTACTGGCCCTTGCCGCCCGACTGGCGGACGAAGCGCCCCTCGGCCTCGGACGGACGGGTGATGGCCTCGCGGTAGGCGACCTGCGGCTTGCCGACGTTCGCCTGCACGTTGAACTCGCGGACCATGCGGTCGACGATGATCTCGAGGTGCAGCTCACCCATGCCCCGGATGATGGTCTGGTTGGTCTCCGGGTCCGTGTGGACCTTGAAGGTCGGGTCTTCCTGCATGAGCTTGGCGAGAGCGACGCCCATCTTTTCCTGGTCGCCCTTGGTCTTGGGCTCGATGGCCACGGCGATGACCGGCTCCGGGAAGGCCATGGTCTCGAGGACGATCGGGGAGTTCCTGTCGCAGATCGTGTCGCCGGTGGTGACGTTCCGCAGACCGACCGCGGCGCCGATGTCGCCGGCGCGCACTTCCTTGATCTCCTCACGCTTGTTGGCGTGCATCTGCAGGAGGCGGCCGATGCGCTCGGTCGAGCCCTTGGTGGAGTTGAGCACCGAGGTGCCCGACTCGACGGTGCCGGAGTAGACCCGGAAGAAGGCCAGCTGGCCGACGAAGGGGTCGGTCATGATCTTGAAGACCAGGGCCGAGAACGGCTCGTCGTCGGCGGCCCGGCGCTCGATGAACGACTCGTCGTCGGGGTTCACGCCCTTGACCGGCGGGATGTCCACCGGGGAGGGGAGGTAGTCGACGACGGCGTCGAGCAGCGGCTGCACGCCCTTGTTCTTGAAGGCCGAGCCGCAGAGGACCGGGGTGATCTTCTGGGCGATGGTGGCCTCGCGGAGGGCGGACTTGAGCTCGGCGATCTCGAGGGTCTCGCCGGCGAGGTACTTCTCGAGCAGCTCGTCGTGCTGCTCGGCGATGGACTCGACCATCTTCTCGCGGAAGTGCTCGGCGTCGGCGCGGAGGTCGGCCGGGATCTCTTCCACGTCGTACTTGGCGCCCAGGGTCTCGTCCTTGAAGACCAGGGCCTTCATCTGCACGAGGTCGATGACGCCCTTGAACTTGTCCTCGGCGCCGATGGGGAGCTGCAGGGGAACGGCGTTCTTGCCGAGCTTCTGGCGGATCTGGCCGACCACGGCCTCGAAGTTCGCGCCGACGCGGTCCATCTTGTTGACGAAGGCGATGCGGGGCACGCCGTACTTGTCGGCCTGGCGCCAGACGGTCTCGGACTGGGGCTCGACGCCGCCGACGGCGCAGAAGACGCCGACCGCGCCGTCGAGGACGCGCAGGGAGCGCTCGACCTCGACGGTGAAGTCGACGTGGCCGGGCGTGTCGATGATGTTGACGCGCGTGTCGCCCCACTTCGCGGTGGTCGCGGCGGAGGTGATGGTGATGCCGCGCTCCTGCTCCTGGACCATCCAGTCCATGGTCGCGGTCCCCTCGTGCACTTCACCGATCTTGTGAGTGATGCCGGTGTAGTAGAGGATGCGCTCGGTGGTGGTCGTCTTCCCGGCATCGATGTGAGCCATGATGCCGATGTTGCGCGTTTTCTCGAGAGGAACCTGACGTGCCATGCCAATACCAGAGCGGTGGCTCCGCCACCGCACTCCTAGATCCAATCAGTTTTAGGTTTCCCGTTGCTCGGTCCGGAACCGCAGAACCTGTTCTGTGTTATCCGGTCGAGACGGAGCTACGGAAAGCTCGTTGAACTTCAGGGGCCGAATTCAGGCATCCGGCCGAGTACCACCCTCAAAGGGGCGGGGATTCTACCACCGATAGTGAGCGAAGGCCTTGTTCGCCTCAGCCATCTTGTGCGTGTCTTCACGCTTCTTGATCGCGTTGCCGCGATTGTTCGCCGCGTCGAGGATCTCCCCGGCGAGCTTGTCCTGCATGGTCTTCTCGCCCCGGCTGGCCGCGTACGAGATCAGCCAGCGGATGGCCAGCGCCGTGCGGCGGGTGGGACGGACTTCGATCGGAACCTGGTAGTTCGACCCGCCGACGCGGCGGCTCTTGACCTCGAGGGCCGGCTTCACGTTGTCGACGGCCTTCTTGAAGACCTTCAGGGGATCGTCCTTGGCCCGGTCCTCGACCTTCTTGAGCGCGCCGTAGAACACGCGCTCGGCGACGGACTTCTTGCCGTCGGTCATCAGCGAGTTGATGAACTTGGTGACGAGCTGGCTGTTGTAGACCGGATCCGGAAGGATCTCTCGTTTCGGAACTTCTCTTCTTCTCGGCATGAGTCTTAAGCCTTCTTCGGTCGCTTCGCCCCGTACTTGGAGCGGCTCTGGTTCCGCTTGGCCACGCCGACGGCGTCGAGCGTTCCGCGGACCACGTGATAACGAACACCCGGGAGGTCCTTCACACGGCCCCCGCGGATCAGCACGATCGAGTGCTCCTGGAGGTTGTGTCCCACGCCGGGGATGTAGGTCGTGACTTCGACGCCGTTGGTGAGGCGGACGCGCGCGACCTTGCGGAGAGCCGAGTTCGGCTTCTTGGGCGTCGAGGTGTAGACGCGGGTGCAGACCCCGCGCTTCTGGGGGCTCGACTGCAGCGCCGGCGACTTCGTCTTGTACTTGACGCTCTCGCGGCCCTTCGCAACAAGCTGGTTGATGGTTGGCATTCGTTGCTTATCCTTCTGAAGACACCTACAGCGAAAATGACACTTCCCGGAAGGGAAAACCCGCGCACTTTAGGCGGGGCTCGAGGCTTTGTCAAGCCCGGATTCGACCTAACGACCGCCTCTAAGCTCTTATTCCGCTTAGAAGTCCACCCAAATCCCCCGTCCCGCCGTCCGCGCCTTTTCGTAGAGGAAGGCGGCACTGGCGAGGTCTTCCACGGCCAGCCCCAGGGACTTGAACAGGGTGATCTCCTCTGGGGATTTCCGCCCCGCGGCCTGCCCGGTCAGCAGCTCGCCGAGCTCGGCGCGGATGTGGTCGGGGCCGGGGATCGCCCCCTCCTTGAGGGCAAAGAGGTAGTCGCCGGACTCGTTGACCGTGGACTCCCGCCGGTCGACGAACAGCGAGGCAGCCGCGACCGTGGCGGAGTCGAGTTCCCGTGCCGCGGCGATGCTCGAGCCGACGGCGTTGATGTGGGCTCCCGGGCTGAGCCATTCGCGGCGAAGAACCGGCTCGCGGGAGCTGGTGGCCGTGACGATGATGTCCGCCCCCCGCACCGCCTCCTCGGCGGACCCGACGTTTCCTCCCCGCCGACTGAACTGACGAGTCTCCCTGATCTGCCGCACGAGCGGGATGGCCTGGAGATGCGACTTTGCCTGCACCCCGGCGCCGAGGATCGCCAGGACGGAGGCGTCCTCGCGGGCGAGGAGCTTCGTCGCCACCGCAGAGACCGCCGCCGTGCGGATGGCCGTGACGGCCGCGGCGTTGATGATCGCCAGGGGCTCGCCGGTGTCGCCGCTGTGGAGGATCACGGCGCCGAGGTGCGTGTCCAGGCCGCGCTTCGGGTTCTCGGGGAAGACGCAGACTTCCTTGAGCGCGTAGTACGGCGTCGCGCCGCTACGCCATGCCGGCATGAGGCCGAGGAGGCCGGGCGCGCCAGGGGCGCGGATAGCCTGGCGCAACGGGTTGTGGACCTCGCCGCGCGCGAGCGCGGCCAGCGCGTCCTCCATCACCTCGATGCACTCGGGCATGGTCAGGAGGGTCTCGACGTCGTGCTCGGAGAGGACGAGGACTTTCATCGTATGGGAACCGGATGATAAGCGGCCCAATCCGACTAGTCACTTTCTCTTCGACTGCTCATCTTTACACCCCTACCGTTCGAGCTCCGTACGGACAAATTTCGAACTCTCGAATGGAGGTCTCATGCGATTTTCAACGTGTTGTCTCATGCTCGCGGCGCTGCTGATTGCGACCAGTGCCGCGGCCCAGGGCGGCGGCGGCTGCTCGTTCTCCTGCAACAACCAGCGAACCGCGTGCGAGCTGAACGCCGACTTTCAGCTCAGTCAATGCTTCAGCACCTGCGACCAGCTGTACACGAAGTTCAGTCCCCAGTGGACCGCCTGCCGCAACAACTGCCAGGCGGCCGCGGGCCAGCGAATGGAGGCTTGTTATTACCAGTGGGTGTTCTGCATGGACAGCTGCCCGGAGGGCCAGGATCCCGGCAACTGCCCCATCGTCATCGACCTCGGCCAGCCGAGCCTCGACTTCACGTCCGCGGCGGCCGGCGTGTACTTCGATCTCGATGCCGACGGCGCGCCGGACGCGCTGGCCTGGACCGACGCCGGCGGCGGCGACGGCTTCCTGGCCCTCGACCGCGACGGCAACGGCCGCATCGACTCGGGTCGCGAGCTGTTCGGGAATCACACCGTGCAGCGGTCGTCGGAAGACCCGAACGGATTCCGCGCGCTGGCGCTGTACGACGTGAGCGGCGACGGAGTGATCTCGAGCGATGATCCGGTCTGGTCCTCGCTGCGGATCTGGGTCGACGCGAACCACAACGGCGTCTCCGAGGACGGAGAGCTCGCGCCGCTGGGCGCGTACGCGATCCGGGCCATCGATCTGACCTACCGCGAGTCGCGGCGCAGGGACCGCCACGGCAACGAGCTGCGGTACTCGAGTCAGGTGCTGCGCGACGGCGCACCGCCGACGTTCGCGGTGGACGTGTTCCTCGAGGACGAGGACTGAAGCGAGTGTGGCGCCGGCGCGAGGTCGCCGGCGCCACGTTTCATCGCAGCTCCGCCGGCAACGGCTCGCCCGGCCAGTTCAGCGGGGCGTAGAGCCAGTAGCGCTCGTCGTGCTTTTCGAACGGGAGGTCGCGGTTGGTATAGAGGAAGCGGAAGCCGGACTGCTCGGGGCTCTGCATCTCCGTGTTCACGATCAGGATCCACGGCTTGCCCTCCAGCTCCTGCAGCGCCGACGCGACGGCGGTGCGGTAGGGCGTGGTGGAGGCGAAGTTGTACTCGCGGTCCCAGGTCATGTAGGTGCCGTGCTGGTGCATGCCCGGGTAGTAGAACTGCTTGCCCTCGAGGTACGGCAGGATCGACTCCGACTCGGGCGGCCGGTGCGCGGCCAGCTCGTAGCGATCGAGGCCGTTGCGGCGGAGGAACTCGGCGATCTCCTTCGCTCCGCTGAAGGGCCGGCCGATGTCCCAGTTCCAGTAGCGCACGGCGACGGCGACGCAGTACACGAGCGAGATGCCGAGGGCGAATCGGGCCGCCTTCGCCCAGATCCCCGTGGGCGGGTCGTACATCGAGGCCAGCCACATCGCGGCGATCACCGAGATCAGCATGAGCCCGGAGTGGCGGAAGCCGGCCACCCAGACGAAGACGTAGATCGTCCAGAGCGACAGCAGCGACAGCCAGAGAAAGACCTGAGGCACGATCCGGCGGCCGATGCCGGCGGCGATGACGACGAGCACGAGCGCGGCGAGCACGAACGGCACGGTCAGCTCGACGCTCAGGCCGGGGAAAAAGGCATTGCCGAGGGCCCAGGGGACGGCTTCCCACTGCTTGCCGCGGATGATGTGGGTCTTGGCGACGTCGTCCGGCGGCAGGAGCTGGTACGCGCTGAGGAGACCGCCGGCGAGCATGATCGCCAGGGCGATCAGGGCGCGGCGATCCTTCAGACGCCTGGCGACGAAGGTCTCGACCAGGAAGATCGCGCCGAGGATGGCGGCCATGAAGAGGCCGTGGGTCGTGGAGTTGGCCATCAGGGCCACGAAGACGGCCATGGGGATGGGGCTCTCCTCGCGCCGCCGCCACGCCGTCAGCGTCAGGAACAGGGAGAGGAGCATCACCGCGTAGGGCCGGGCCACGACCGAGTACTCATAGGCGGCAAAGTAGGAGAAGGCGAAGAGCACCTTCAGCCAGCGCGGGAAGGGCGCGTGGAGGAGGAACACCAGCAGCGCGGCCCAGGAGACGACGAGGTGCACGAGCGTCATCGAGAGGTACGGCAGACCGAGCTTCGGCAGCGGCGCGACGATGAGGTACCAGAGGGAGGGCATGCCGACGTAGCCGGTGCGGGCGAGCATGGTTCCCACTCCCCCATCGCGCATGAGCAGCCAGACGTCGGCCTCGTCGCGCCAGGGCTCGTGTCTGAGGCCCACCCAGAGGGTAATCGCGGCGTGGATGGCCAGGACGATCAGGGCGAAGAGCCACTCGCTGCGCTCGCCTGAAGGCTTTCGCTTCGCTTTGGCCATTTACGAGTCGCGGTGGACCGTGTTCATCGAGAACGCCGGCAGGCAGACGGCCACGTACTCCGCGCCGTCGGCGCCGGGCGTGGAGTACTGCACCCATTCGCCGGCGTGGGCGATCACGGCCTGGCCGGCGTGGACGTCGGTGACGCCGTTCCTGGTGGTCACGCGCAGGGTGCCGCGGAGGACCAGCGTGTACTCGTCGAACTCCGGGGTCTGGCCGGGCTCGACCCAGCCGCTGGGACTCTTCATGCGGGCGATGGAGAGGGCGTCGGTCTTCGAGTTCACCCGGCCGATGAACTCCTCGATGATCTTCGGCTTGTTGCCCGCGGCCTGGACGATCGATGGCTGTTGAATGTGCGTCGGCATGGCCGGCGAGTTTATCGCGCCGCGACGACGAAGCGCCCGGCCTGGATGCGCCGCGGGTAGTTGGCGTCGATCCAGGCCGCGAGGTCGGGCACGCGCCGGCGGTTGTCGACCCCGTCGAAGGCGGCGATGTTCGGGTCGCCCTGCACGATCACGCACAGCGGCGGGCTCGCATTCAGCTGGGCCATGGCCTCGGAGAGAAGCCGCGGCTCGGAGAGCATGGAGATCTCCATACATCGCACCGCAGGCTTGCGTTGGAGCAGCCAGTACAACGCGCGCTCGTTGGAGAAGTCGAGGATGGTCGCATCCTTCGGGCCGAGGGAGTCGATCACCGAGGCCAGGGCGGCGAGGTCGGCGGCATTCTGGGTGAACACCTGGCGGTGCTGCCGCGCGCGCCAGCCGGCGAGCAGCTTCGCGCCGGCGACGAAGTTCTCGCGGATCTCGAAGTAGAAGAAGAGGGGGATGGCCAGCAGCACCGCGGCGATGCGCTTCTTCTGCAGGACCAGCGGCTCGAGCACGAAGGCGACCACGGCGATGCCGAGGAGCGGGACGGCGTAGCGCGTGTGGCTCCAGCTCACGCGTCCGGAGGCCGTGCGGAACAGGAGGATGGAGAAGATGGCGACGATGGCCAGACGCGCGTCGCGGCGGCGCCATGCCAGCGCGAGCAGGAAACCATAGAAGACGGGCGGGAGGTAATAGCGCACGCCGTTCGCGGTGAGGGGCTCAGGGGCCGGAAGCGACCAGACCGGATCGATGGCCTTGGGCATGATCACGAAGGAGTCGATGGCGAACTGGCGGATGTCGGCGCGCACGGCGAGGAGCACGACCAGCGGCAGGGCGAGGGCGAGCGCGCCGAGGAGCAGCGCGCGTCTCCACGGAACGCGCAGGATCAGCGCCGCCGCGGCGACGCCGGCGACGGCGAAGAGGCCGGTGTCGAGACTCCAGAGCACGCCCAGGGTGGCGGCGGCGAAGGCGAGGAAGAGACGGCCGCGCAGGATAAAAAGCAGCGCGAGCAGGACCGGGGCGAGGCGGTAGTAGGGAAAGACCGGCAGCCAGAGCGCCGCGGCCGCGCAGAGGGAGACGACGACGCCGGCGATCATCCCGGCCGTGGTCGCCGTCAGCGAGGCCGCGATCGGCACGAGCAGCGCGAGCGTCGCTGCGTCCAGGATCGTTTGAAGCCGGCGCGGCTTCAGCGGTGACGGAGGATTGCCGAGGACCAGCGCGTCGAGACCGGCGTCCGCGGCCAGACCGTGGAAGATGAAGAAGTCGCGATAGGGCCGCTCGCCGGACTGCATCAGCCACCCGGCGGTGAGGTGCTCGCCTTCGTGGAAGGGATCCACGGGGGCGAAGGGGTGGTCGTGGAGGAAGAGCATGGTGAGGAAGACGGTGATTGCGGTAATCCACGTGGAGCGGCGCCGATCACGAGCAACGCGACGACGGCGTAGTCCCATCCTTTCGGATAGCCCATGACCGTGATCGCTCCCACGCCGCCGGTGGGGACGGAGAAGAGGGGACGAATCAGCGGCGCGGCGAGGGCGCCGAGGGCCGCGCCGATTGCGGAGCCGAGGGCGACGCGGCCCATCCCAACCATGCCGCGATTGTATGATCCGGGCTCATGGAATCGTTCAGCCGTGAGTTCCTCGAGGAGACGATCGAAGTGATCCGCCGCATCGACGCCGAGGCGATCGACCGCACCGCCGCCGGCCTGGCCGCCGTCCGCGACGCCGGCGGGCGCCTGTTCATCCTCGGCGTCGGTGGCTCGGCCGGCCACGCCAGCCACGCCGTGAACGACTTCCGCAAGATCTGCCGCTTCGAGGCCTACACCCCCACCGACAACGTCTCCGAGCTCACCGCCCGCGTCAACGACGAGGGCTGGGACAGCTGCTTCGCGGAGTGGCTGAAGATCTCGCGCGTCGGCGCGGGCGACGCCGTGCTGATCTTCTCCGTGGGCGGCGGGAACGTGGAGAAGAACGTGTCCGTGAACCTGGTCCGGGCCATCGACGAGGCCCGCGGCCGCGGGGCGAAAGTGTTCGGCGTCGTTGGCAAGGACGGCGGCTACACCAGGCAGGTCGCCGACGAGTGCGTGCTCATCCCGGTGATCTCGGCGGACCGCATCACGCCGCACACCGAGGGCCTCGCGGCGGTGGTGTGGCACATCCTGGTGTCGCACCCGGCGCTCAAGGTGGTGCAGACGAAGTGGGAAAGCGTGAGGTGAAGGATGAAGGCGGAAGGATGAAGGATGAAAAGATGAGGGAAGAGGTTCGAGGGAAGAATTAAGAAGGAAGAGGCCCACCCACCCCGCGGGGCGTGCTTTTCAATTCTTCCCTCTTCATTCGAACCTCTTCATTCCGGTCCCGGGCGCCTTCATCCTTCTGTCGAGCAGTACGGTCGCCAGTTCCTCCTGAGCGGTCTTTCGCCGTCTACGCGGTGTAGAGCGTCGGGCAGCAAGATGGCTATGGAGTAGAAACGTCGAAAGGCTCGAAGCGACCGCTTGTTAGACTTCTCCGGGTGATGCTCGCTCGCCTGCGACACCTCACGAGCGCGATCGCGTTCCACCTTAGCCTTCGACGCGTGTTCTGGCGCGCAAAACGCGCTGCTGCGAAGGGACAGTTCCGATTGCGCCTGGCTCGCTTCTCGTTGGCGAGATTCGCGCGACGCCGAGTGGAAGGGGCGACGTTCCTGGCCAGTCTCTTCTGGCTCGTGGCTCCGCAGGCGCTCTACGCGCTCGCACTCTGCGGTATCGCGTTCGCGCTCGACACCTTCACTCTGCGATACCTCGTCTTCTCCTGGGGCCTGCCTCTTCGCGACATCGATCCCTCGTCTTACATCGCCTCGGCAAGCGCCATCGCCCAAACCATGGGCGTATTTCTCGGCCTGTATTTCACGGCGATCGGCGCGGTCGTCGGCGGCGCGTATGGTCGCGTCGCGACGGACGTGCGTCAACTCGCCATTCGCGAGCGTATCAGCGATCGCTATCTCGCGATCGTCGCGCTCGCGTGTATGTTCGGCTTATATCTCTGCGGATTCCATGCGGCGGGGATTTCGCCATCGCGTTCAGGCATGGTGATGCTCTACGCGATAGGGACATTCGCGGTGTTCGGTTTCGTGCAGCTCGGACTGCGCGTGTACCACTTCCTTGACCCGGAATTGCTCGCCTCGCGTATCAACCTGGACGTGCAGGAGGTGATGCAGGAACTGTACATCGGCCGACCGCGCGCGGAAGATCGAAGTTTCCAGGCGCACCACCGCCGGCTCATCGAGAAGTCGCTCGCGACCTATGGTCGGCTCCTTGCGTTCGTTAACACGGAGCCGCCGAACCTCGCCGCGTCCAAGGATTTGCTCAGGGGGCTCGTCGGGCTCCTCGGCATCTACACGCGCCTCAAGTCGCGGATACCCGCAGGAAGCGAGTGGTACCGCCCGCAGAATGAATACGAAAGCATCCTCGCGTCGAGCGATAGTACGTTCGTTTCGATCCATCTTGCGACTGCGACGATGCCGCACCCCCGGGTCAGCCACGACTACCTCTGGTTCGAAAAAGCCGTCGCCGCGGTCGTTGCCGACAACATCGCCTTGCACGTGAGATACGGTGACTCGCTCGGTGCCTACGAGGTGCTCGATGCTGTCCAATCGCGCTTGCACTCGATTGCCAAGTGTCTCGCCGTCGAGGAGGCATTACTTCTTGAGCGGGCGGTGTCGGCAAGAGTGATCGAGATGATCGGGCGCAGCGAAGAATCGCCGAACGCCGCGAAAACGAGCGAATTGGATCCCGCGGCCGAAAAGACTCAGCTGTGCGATTTCATCGCATTCGCGCCAATGCAAGTCCTACTCGGGTTTTCCGAACGCATCACCTCGACTGATCCGCATGTGCTCGTCGATACGCTCGATTGGAAGCGCTGGTTTTTGCGGAAGCGGTACTACCGGGTAGGGCTACCGCGGCCCATGCTCGTTGATCTCGATGATTTGGGAAAGCGGCTCGATTTCGAGCGGAGCATCGAAGGCTACGTCATCACCGGCGATTGGTACTTGCGCGAGCGTTACGCCGTTCTCTTTGTCCGGCAGGTGACGGGCGCGCTCGAGCCGATTCTCGCGAGGATCGAAGTCGCTTACCACCCGGTGGTCGAGCGCCTCTCCGGCGCCAAAAGCAGCATGCCGGCCATGCACGTTGCACTCCGGGGGCTTGAGACATGTCACAAGTTCGGCTACCACGTGGACGCGATAGCCAAATGGTGCCACTCGGTGAAAAGCACGCATGTGCACGACGAGAATGCCGTCGCTCTGCCCGAAGTGGAAGCGCTCCTTGCGCGCGTCGAGGTTGTGGAGAGGAAGCTCCTGGAATTAGTACAGGCGCTGGCATCCTCTGTCTATGACGGACGCGTGACGGGCAACCGCGCGCTACCTGATTACTTCGGGCATGCCTACATGCTGGTCGCCTCGATGCTGTTTGACCGGATGCGGACGGACGCTCCCGGAGCGGAAACGCTCTTCCGCGCGTTCTTTGGCCTGTCCCTACTCGCACAGCAGCGCCTCAGCGGCGAGGTCACCACCACGAACCCTACGCTCCGTTTCGCGTTCCTCACGGAGCCGTACATGCACCTAGCGGAACTTTCTGGATACGCGTATCTCTACTCACACCTTCAGGCGGATGGGCGCCTGTGGCGGGCAGTCCAAGCGCTGTGGGTAGATGCGCTGACGAGGCATATAAATCCGGAAGGAATCAGAGTGATGCTCGTCGAGCACCTTCCCGTCATGCGACCCTGGTACACCTCGCGCTTCAAGTGGAAGCAGACGTTCAGCGAGGACATCGCTGCTGCGGCTGAAGATGGCCGGTGGTTCTCTCCACTCCTCGGCATCATACGAGAGAAGGTGCTCTCAGGGCACGAAATGGGTTACGTCGAGGCGCGAGATGTCTTTTACCTCGTTTTCCTTCGGCAACGGCCCGAGTTTCAAAGTGGCAAGATGCCTCTGGGGGCGGAGTCGCTCCTGCATCGCGCAGGTCGGATGACAAATGAGGCGGAGTGAGGTCATAGACGACCAGCGGACACGCTGGATCCAAACTCACGAGGTATCGGAGGAGAACGCTGACGTACGCGCGTGGGAGGTCGCAGATCTGGGCGGGGAGGTCCACATGTTCGGCGACGACGTGCAGATGGGAATCATGCCGTACTCGATGAAAGGCGAGATGCGCATCGAACTCCTCCCTCCGGACGACAACGCGTCCAGACTGGTGGCACAGGCACTCGGTCGCGACCGCTCCTTTGGGTATGGCTACCACTACCACCGGTTCGAAGATGCTGTGCCGGAGTTCGTCAGGGAATGCGCACAGACGATCATGCGCAGCGGCTTTGCGCAGTATGAGATCGTGACGGAGCGCGATCGCGAGACAAAGGAAGCGCTGCGGTTCCGATTCCAATGGGTGACACCGCACACGATTCGGCGCCGCCGCGGAAACTGGGTGCAGGACATCGGCACGAAGGCAGCCGAAGAGTTGGGCTGCAGCAGGTATGTGCCTGTTGATATCTCGCGGATCGTCAGCTTTCCAGCGATCCGGCCGTTGACACCGCGCAAGCTGCTCTCCGTGAGCCGTACCCTTGCGGGGGTGGGCACCCAACTCATGCCGATGTTCGGTTTGAATCCTGCGGAGCAGCCTCCGGGGTTCAATTTCGAGGAGTTTCAGCGGAAGCGCAGCCGCGCCTCAGCGGCAGCCACAGCGTCGGTCGGTTGGAACGGCCGTGGACGACTTGGCGAGGAGATCACCGATTACTATTACTTGCACCGGGAGATCCGGTTCCAGCGGTTCCTCGTGCAGCTCCGGTCGTCGATCATCGAGCGCGTGAACCGCATCCTCGCGGAGATGCTGCCCCGCTTCGGCTGTGCTGGTTCGATCGTTCTAACCGGGTTTCCGGGGCTTCATGAGATCGAGAACATCGCGCGGAACCTAGAGGGTGGCACCAGCCTCAAGGCCGCGTACGATGAAATACTGAAGATATAGTCGCATCAGCGGTACGGCACATCCTGGTGTCGCACCCGGCGCTCAAGGTGGTGCAGACGAAGTGGGAGTCAGTGCGCTAGCCAGTTCCGCCAGGTCCCGCACGCGCAAATCCGGCTCGATCCTCCCCCGCTTGTGCTCCGATCCGCGATGCTCGATCAGCGCGACGCGGCACCCCGCCGCCCGCCCACACGCGAGATCGCTGTCCTGATCGCCGACCATCCACGACTGGGCGAGATCGACGTCGAACTCGCGGGCGGCCTCGCGCAGAAAGTGCGGGCTGGGCTTGCGGCACTCGCATCGGTCCTCGGCCTGATGGAAGCAGAGGTAGCTCTTCGTGATCGGCACCTCGAGCGCGTTGACGACGGCCTCGTGGACCTCGACCAGCTCCTCCTTCGAGGTCTTGCCCTTGGCGAAGCTCGGCTGGTTGGTGATGATGAAGAGGAGCCAGCCGGCATCGGCGAGGCGGCGCAGGGGCGCGGAGACGCCCTCGATCATGCGCAGGTCGGAGAGGCGCCGGGGCGACTCCCACTCCCCGCTCGCCTCGTAGAACACGAGCTCGTCGACGACGCCGTCGCGGTCGAGGAAGAGGGCGCGGTTCACGGCGCGATCCTCACGCCGAAGTCGGGGACGTGGGTGACGCGCGTGGCCGCGGCCTCGAGGGTCGTGCCGCGCGGGGGCTGGCGGAAGAGCACGCGGTCGTCGCCGGGGAGGAGGATCACGCCGAGGGTCTCGCTGCCGCGATTGGTGACGGTGAGGCGCTGGCCTTTGCGCAGCGTCATCACGCCATCCTCCGCAGGTACGGACCAGGTAAGGCTCGGGTGGGGGGCGGGCGGCGGAAGGGCGAGCGTGTACGACCCGCCGTCGCGCCGCTCGTAGGTGCCGACGAGGAGGGGGTTGCGGAACCAGTCGTGCGTCGCGAGGGCCGGCGAGGCGAAGAGGCGATACGTGCCGTCGCGCGGCACGACCCAGGTGAACGACGCGCCCGGCCGGGCGAGGACGTTCATCGCCGGGACCCAGAGGTTGCGCCAGACGGGCATGTAGTGCCGGACAAAGTACGGCGCGAGCTCGCGCTGGATGCGGCCGAGCCAGTGGTAGGTGTAGTGATCGGACACGACTACCGCCGGCGGGTCGCGCAGGACGTCGGCGAGGCGGTAACGCTCGGCGTGGCCGTAGGTCACCAGATGCCGCGCCAGCTCGGGGAGGAACCAGAAGCGATACGCCGGCTGGCGGGTGATCGGCCACGGGCCACCGGAGAAGACCTTCTCCGCGGGCGTGGAGCGCCGGTCGATCTCCCGCATCAAGAGGTCCTGGTAGGCCAGGTCGAGCTCTTTCCCGCGGAAGAGCGACGCGTACACGTTCACGCACCAGGCCGCGGCGACGAGGGCGACGACGAGGCGTGGCCTTCCGATGCGCTCGATGACGAGGGCCATGAGCGGCAGGGCCAGGATCACCACGATCTCGAAGTGATAGAGGAAGACGAACTTCATCACCCCGATGAAGAGGATGCTGCAGGCCTGGAGGAAGGCGAGCACGGTCAAGTCGTCCGGCGTGCGCCAGTTCTTCGCGGCGAGCACGATCCCGGCGAGGCCAAGGAGGAGGACGGCGATGCCGCCGGGATCGATCAGCTCGGAGTCGAAGAGCTTGTCGGTCGCCAGCAGGCGAATGCCGAACGGCACGACCAGGCGGTGCAGGAACATCGGCCCTGGCGGGACGCTGTACTTGTCGCCGAGATAGTTCTCGTACCAGACCTGCTGGTACAGCTCGTCCAGGGACCCGGTGAGGACGAAGTAGCCGAGGCAGGCCGCGAAGGTGACGGCGACGCCGAGAAAGAGGCGGTTCATGCGCGGGTTGCCGCGCCAGGCGCGCCAGCGGGTGTCGACGACGCGCAGCACGAGCACGGTCAGGGCGAGGAGAGGGCCCATGCGCAGGTTGGCGAAGCCGGCTAGGCAGAGCATCACCCCGGCGGTGAACGGCCGGTCGCGCTGAGCGAGGACCAGCCCGGCCATGTAGAGCATGCAGGCCAGGGTGTCGACGCGGAACTCGACCGCGGCGAGCATGAACAGCGAGCTTGCGAGCGCCAGGGCGATGGCGGCCCAGCGCGCGAAGGCAGTGAGGCCGGCGCGCTTCATCCAGAGGTTGGCCAGCCAGAAGGTGACGATCCAGACCGGGATCTGGGCCCAGCGCAGGGCGAGGACGGCGCCGACGCCGGGGCTGTCGGCCAGCGCCGCCACCGGCGCGAAGACGAACCACGCCAGCGGGGTGTGGTGCTCCCAGAAGTCGCGGAACGGCACCCGCCCCGCGGCGATCCAGTCCATGGCCCGGAAGAACTCGATCTCGTCCCAGTTGAGCGGGTGCAGCCACTGCAGGGGGACGAGGCGGATCGCGGCGGCGGTGAGGGCCAGCCCGATCGACACCCGCGTCTTCATCGCAGCGGTCCGCTTTTGAACTGCTCGACCGTCTCGGCGATGGTCCGCCGCACGGCCTCGCGGCTGGAAAGCCTCGGCCGCCAGCCGAGGGCTGTCATGCGCCGCGTGTCGAGCTTGACCTGCGGGACGTCGCCGCGCCAGCCGCGCGGGCTGTCGCCGTACTGGACGTCGATGGCCGCGCGGTCGATGCCCATGGCTTCGATCGTCCAGTCGGCGATCTCGCGCACGCTGGTCTGGTCGTCGACGGCGAGGTTGAAGCAGTTGATGAGGCCTGTCGCATTGGCGACGCCGAACTCCATGCCGTCGAGGCAGTCCTCGACGTAGACGTACGGCTTCGACTGCGTGCCGTCGCCGAGGACGACCAGCTTCGCGGGGTCGTCGCGCAGACGGAGGACGAAGTCGTGGATCACGCCGTGGGTCGGGTTCGGGCCGACGATGTTGCCGAAGCGGTAGATCCAGGCCCGGATGTCGTAGTTGTGGGCGTAGGCGGTGATCAGGGTCTCGCAGGCGACCTTGCTCGCGGCATAGAGCGAGATCGGAAAGATCGGACCGTAATCCTCGGGCGTCGGCATCACCGCCGGCTCGCCGTAGACCGCGCCGCTGGAGGAGAAGACGATCTCGCCGATGTTCGCCCGGCGCATCGACTCCAGGACGTTGTAGGTGACGAGCGTGCCGCCCTTGAGATCGAAGTCGGTGTACTTCGTCCCGTAGCTGATATCGCTGTTCGCGGCGAGATGCCAGACGCGCTCCGGTTTGAAGTCGGCGACGATGCGCGCGAGGGCCTCGAGGTCGAGGAGGTCGAGCTCGTGGAAGGTGAAGCGCGGGTGCGAGGGGACGTAGGCGTGCTTGCCGAGGAAGAAGTTGTCGATGCCGGCCACCTCGTCGCCGCGGGCGAGGAGACGGGGGATCAGATTCGAGGCGATGAAGCCGGCCGCGCCGGTGACGAGGATCCTCACATGTTCTCCAGCGCCGCCCGCGTTGCCGCCAGCTCCTCGGGCGTGCCGATGTCGAAGAAGTCGTGGTCGACGATCTCCGCCTCGAGCTCGCCGCGCCGGGCCAGCTCGGAGTAGACGATCTCCTCGAACGAGCAGGCGCCCGCCGGCGGGAGGAGGTCGAGCGTGTCGGCGCGGACGACGGAGAAGCCGGCGTCGAGGTACGGCAGCTCCGGCGCGCGCTTGTCGAAGCGGACCACCCGCCCGTCCGATACCTCGGCATTGCCGATGGTCCGGCGCGGGTACACGGCGAGGCAGTTGCCCTGGTGCTGCTGCACGAAGCGATCGTAGTCGAAGCGGCGGAGCACGTCGCCGAAGGTCACGATGAACCGCTCGCCGAGGAGGTGCCCGGCCTCGCGCAACGCGCCACCGGTGCCGAGAGGCTCGTGCTCGCGGCTGTAGGCGATGCGCCAGCCGAACCGCGAGCCGTCGCCGAAGTGATGCTCGATGACCTCGGCGCGATGGCCGGTGAGGAGCACGAAGTCCTTGAGGCCGCGGCGGGCGAAGGACTCCAGCACGCGCTGCAGGTAGGGACGGCCGCCGATGGAGATCATCGGCTTGGGCAGGTCGCGCGTGAGCGCGCCGAGGCGCGTGCCGAGGCCGCCGCAGAGGACGGCTACGACGAGCGGCGTGCGTTCCATAGGCGCCTGAACGTCCAGATCGTGCTCGACCACCGCTGCAGGGTGGTGTTGCCGATGCGCTCGCGGTAATCGATGGGGACCTCGGCGACGCGGTAGCCGCGGCGGAACGGGATGATGAACATGTCCACCGGGAGGGCCGGGCCGCGGGACTCCCACTGCACGGCGTCGATCATCGACTTGCGATAGGCGCGCATGCCGCTGTGCACGTCCGTGGTCTTCAGGCCGTGCAGCACGCGCGCGCCCAGGGCGAAGACGCGGTTGGCCAGGAAGTTCGCGAAGGGCATGGCCTTGGGGCGCTTCCGGACGCGGGTGGTGTTCACGAGGTCGTAGCCGTCCTCGATCATCTTCACCAGCTGGGGGATGACTTCGACCGGGTAGGTGTCGTCGCAGTCGAGGGTGATCACGACGTCGCCGGAAGCCTCGCGCACGGCGCGGTCCATGGCCGGGCCGTAGCCCTGGGGCGGGAACTGCTTGATCACGCGGCAGCCCAGCTCCTGGGCGATCTCCGCTGTGCGGTCCTTGCTGGAGTCGACGAGGAGGATCTCGGCGTCGGGCGCGACGCGGCGGATGTCGCCGACGACCTTGGCCACGGCCCCCTCCTCGTTCATGGTGATCATGGAGACGGTCAGTTTCATGAGGCTCGTTTCGCTTCGAAGATCATCTGGAAGGCGAGCATTCCAGGCCAGAGCGAGGCAATGGCGCGCTCGATGGGGTACACGGTTTTCAGGTACAGGCGGTACGGGCGCGAATTCATGAGCGCCGTCGGATCGCCTTCGCCCTCTTTCGCCAGGAGTTTCTTCGCCAGGGGCACGAACGGCCGCACCAGGCCCGGGTTGTAGGTCGTGGTGACGATCTCCAGCGACGCCTCCTCGAGCAGCCAGCGCGCGGAGCGGCGGGTGAAGAAGCGCAGGTGGGTGTAGTCGAGCACTCCGGTCTCCTCGTACTCCCAGCGGCCGAGGAGATGGGCGAGGCGGACGGACCAGAGGCCGACGTTGGGCAGGGAGACGATGACCGTGCCGCCTTCCTTCAGCCAGCCGAGGTAGCGCCGGAGGATGCCCAGCGGCCAGGGGAGGTGCTCGAGCACGTCGGCGAAGATCAGCACGTCGAAGCGCTCGTCGCCGAGGCGCGCGGCGACGGCGTCGACGTCGGTGAGGTTGGCCCGCACGAAGCGCGAGATACGCCTCTTCCCCACCTCCTCGGCCTCCTCGCTGGAGTCGATGCCGGTGACCTCGTTGCCGAGGGCCTGGATGCGCTCGCTGGTGGTGGCGAAGCCGCAGCCGACGTCGAGCACGCGCAGGCCGCGCCGGCGGCCCCAGAGCCGGACGAGGCCCCAGTTGACGTCCTCGAAGTACTGGTAGGCCGCGCCCTCACGCATCGCGCAGCTCGCTCGCGAGCGCGAGGGCGCGCTCTACGCAGACGTCGGAGTTGATGTAGTCGAACTGGGCGAAGCGGCCGAGGAGGCGCAGGCCGGTCGCGGCGACGGCCTCGCGCATGGCGGTGACGTTGCGGCGGTAGTCGAGGTCGTAGACGGGATAGCCGTAGAGGAAGCGTACGACCTTGCGGTAGACGATCGCGCTCGGATCGACGAAGCCGATCTTCTCGACGTCGCCGATCACTCGCTCCATCAGAGCCTGGTCGTCCATCTCCCAGATGCCGTCGCCCTCGTTGGTGGTGATCTCGGCCATGATCGATGAGCCGCCCGGCGGCACGCATTGTTCGCCGAAGGCCTTCGGGAAGGAGAGGCGGTGGAAGACGATCTCCGGATCGGGGACGTAGAGGGCGGTGTAGTTGTGGCCGGGATCGGTGTGGCAGCCGAGGAGCACGTTCACCAGGGAGTTGTAGCGGAGCTTCGCCGCGTGCTCGTGAACCTCGGCGGGCGCGTCTTTCCAGACTTTCAGCAGCTCGTGGATCGGGAGGGTCGAGACGAGGGTGCGGTAGCGACGCTCCTCGCCGGACGCGGAGACCACGCGCCAGCCGTCGCCGTCGCGCTCCACCGAGGCGACCGGCCAGTCCGTGCGGATCTCGCCGCGCACTTGGCGTTGGAAGGCGTGCACGATGGACTCGAACCCGCCCACGGTCGGATACGAGTAATACAGCTGGTGCAGATACCCCTCGGTGGGGATGCCGACGGACGACTTGAGCACGTCCTCCATCGGCGGCTTGGGGATGCGGGAGACGAACTCGAGACCGATCTTCTCCGGGTCGTAGTTCCAGATCTTGCGGTTGTAGGGGATGAAGTACTTCTCGGAGATGCCCTTGCCGAAGGTCACGTAGGACCAGTGGGCGAGGTTCTGCGGCGTCTCGCCGGCGTGGGGGTTGACGATGTAGCCGTAGATGCAGTCGAAGTTGTCTTCCTTGGGCAGAGAGGCGAGGTCGTTCTCGAAGGGGTACTTGACCAGCTTGCCCTTGAAGTAGATCCGGTTCTCGCGGCGATTCTGGTGCACGTTGTCGCCGAGGACGGAGATCATCAGGTTCAGCACTTCCTTGTTCTTGCTGAACATGATGTGCGGCCCGGCGGCGTCGAAGGTGAAGCCGTCCTCGACGATGGTCGAGCAGAGGCCGCCGGTGCGGGGGCGGCGCTCGAGCACGTCCACGTCGTCGCCGAGGTGGGCCGCGAGAGCGATTCCTGAGATGCCGCCGCCGAGGATGCCGATGGAGCGATGCGTCACGCGGTGCGCATTCTAGTAGCATCGCGGCACCGAAAGGCCGATGCGCATCCGCTGGATCGAGCTGGCCGCGCTCGCGGCATATGTGGTGGTGGTGATCGCCGGCGTGATCGCCCACGAGCCGTGGTGGGACGAGGCCCAGGCCTGGCTCCTGGCGCGGGACGCGAGCCTGTTCGAGCTGCTCTCGACGCGCCTGGCCTACGAGGGCCACCCGGCGCTCTGGTACCTCGTGCTCATGCCGGCGGCGAAGCTCGGCGCGCCGTACCTCGCGCTGAACGTGATCTCGGCGCTGATCGGGACGGCCGGGGTGGCCCTCTTGCTCCTGAAGATGCGCGCGCCGGTTCTCATCCGCGTGCTGATGGCGTTCTCGTTCTACCTCGCCTACCAGTTCACGATCGTGGCCCGGAGCTATGTGCTGCTCTTTCCGCTGCTGCTGCTGGTGGCCCTGACCTACGAGCAGCGCGGCGAGCGATTCGTCCGCTTCTGCGTGCTGCTCGTTCTGCTCTCGCAGGTGAGCGTGCACGGCGCGTCGCTGGCGGCGGCGCTGTTCGTGCTGTTCCTGATCGATCGCGTGCGGGTGGAGCGGCGGCAGCTGATCGCCGGGCTGGTGCTGCTCGCGGTCAACGCGGTCGCTCTCGTGCTGATGCTCCGGCCGAAGGCGTGGGTGGAGAAGGGGGCGGAGTTCGAGCGCGCGCTGGACCTCCCCCAGCTGGTGAAGATCGCCGCGGGGGCGACGAACCGGACGCTGTTCGGAATGGCCGCGGTCTCCCTGATCATCCTGCTCGTCCTGGCCGTCTGGATGGCCTTCGCGCGCGTGCTCGTGCCGTACGTGCTGCTGACGGCGAGCCTGCTGCCGATCTCGGCGATCTACATGGCCTCGTGGCACGAGGGGATCTTCTTCTTCGCCCTCGCCTTCGCCATCCTCCTGGCCTATCAGCGCGGGCGCGAGGTGCCGCGATATCTGGCCATCGCGGCGCAGACGGTGATCGTCGTCTTCCTGGCCCGGCAGGTGTACTGGACGTACACCTCGCTCTCCTACGACGTGACCAGCGACTTCACCGGCAGCCGCGCGGCGGCGGCGTTCATCCGCGAGCGCGGCCTGCACCACAAGCGCCTCTTCGGCACGGGCCTGCGGGCGATGGAGATCCAGCCGTACTTTGAGCGCAACGTCTTCCGCAACGACCCCGGCGAGGACGCGTTCTGGGACTGGTCGCCGGAGAATCCCTGGCCGTACCTCGTCGGCGGCCGCATCCACGGCGATCCGGACCAGTGGCTCGCGCAGCTGAAGGCGGCAAAGCCGGACTACGTCGTGAGCGCCGTCGGCTACACCACCGACTCGCGGATGGCCTTCGCCCTGGCGAAGGACCCCGAGTACCGCGCCATCGCCTACTTCGAGGGGGCCATCGTCTGGAAGGAGCGGCCGTGGTGGGAGGACTCGTTCGTGATCTACGAGCG
>JBIOTX010000255.1:0-11163 GCA_044866315.1 Thermoanaerobaculia bacterium
TTGCCTGTCCTCCACCACGTTACGGCTCCATCGGATTCTTCCGCCCCTGCACCTTCTCCTCGTCATCCACCGACTCGTGCCCCTCGTACGTTCGCAGGCATTCGCGGCAGATGAGCGTGCCGTCGCCGCCGGGCTTCGGCACCCAGCCCTCCTGGTGCACGGCTTCGTCGAAGCAGCGCGTGTACTCCTCGGGGATCTCGCCGACGATCTCGCGGGTGAGGTCGCACTCGCCGCAGGTGAGGAGCACTCGCCCTTCCATCGCTATTTTTCTCCCGCCGCCGGAAAGACCGGCGTGATGTCGACGGGGATGTCGGTCATCTTGGCGATGACCTGCTGGATCTCGGGCGTCGACACGCCGTACTTCGCCAGCAAGCGCTGGGCCCGCGGGTAGTCGCCGGTGGCCTGGATGGTCAGGAGCTCGGTGGTCAGGGACTGCACGCCCTCTTTCATCTTGGCGAAGTCGACCCGGAAGGTGCCGTCGGCGTTGGGGACGATGGCGTTGCGCTCGCGCAGCCAGTTCCACTGGATGGCCGTGCCCCGGCCGTGGGCCTCGTCGACGCCGAAACGCATCGATCGGAAGAAGAGGCCGGCGTAGCTGGCCCACTGCTGCGGCTCATTGAACGACGTGAGCAGCTTCTTGTCCCGGGCGTAGAGCATGTTCCACTGGCCGAGGACGTCGGCCTTGCACTCCTCGATGGTCGAGTAGGTGTCCTTGAGGAGCAGGCGCACGTCGACCCGCTTTCCGTCGGGCTGCTGGATCAGTCCCGGCCCGAGGCCGTGGGAGAGCTCATGGAAGAGGACGTGGTTGAAGTAAGCGTCGAACGACAGCAGCGAGCGCTGCGACGGGTCGAGCACGCGCAGGGCGATCGGCTCGCCGCTCTTCTTGTACTTCGCGTCCATGACGTTCTTGAGCAGAACCTTCTTCGAGCCCTTCTGCTCGCGCACGACCTCGTCGTTCGGGAGGTTGAAGGCCGAGGTCTGGACGCCGCGGCGGGCGTCGCCGGCGGTGTAGATCTCCTGCACCACAGCGATGGGCGACTCCGTGCCGCGGTTGGGGTTCTTGTACTGGTCGGGCTCGGGGAGGTTCTTCTCCATGTCCGGCAGGTGCTGGGCGTAGACGGCGAGCTTGTCGCTCTCCGGCTTGTCGACGACGGTGACGAACGACTCGAACGCGGCCTTGAAGTTGAAGAGGTTGTCCTCGTAGACCTCGTACGGCCCGATGACCACCTCGATCGGCCCCTCGAGATCCATCCAGGCCATGTCGCTCTCGCGGTAGTTGTCCTTGAAGAACGCGTCGGCGAGCTTGGTCAGGTAGTTCTTCAGCGAGGCGTTTGTGGTCAGCGCGGCCGCCTCGCGCAGTGCCGCGGCGGCGCCGGTCAGCTGCTGGGCGTAGTACTTCGAGTACGGGATCGCCTCCAGCTTGTCGCCCTTGCGGCGGACGACGGTGAAGAGTCCCTGCAGGGCCTCCTTCTCCTCGGGATGGGCGGCGACGTAGCGCTCGAATTCCTCTTTGGTCATGTCCGCCGGGTAGAAGGCCGCCCCGTCCGGTTTCTTGCCCGCCTCGCCGAACGGCCCGATGAACGGCTCGTCCTCGGCCACCCGGTCCCAGCGGCCCTTGTTGGCGAGAAAGTACTCGTACCCGGCCTGCTGGACCGGCGAGCCCTGGGCCTCTTGCTCGAGCCGCGCGCGCAGCTTCGGATTGTCCTCCGAGACCTGCAGCCAGAAGATCTCGTCGATGAACTTCGAGGCCTCGACGAGCTTGGCCACGACCTGCCGCTCGTTCTCATTAAGCAGCGAGCGGTCGTAGTCGATGACCGTCTTCGGCAGCTTCTTGACGTGCTCGGGCACGTCCTCCTTCACCGCCAGGCGGTCGCCCTGCTGCGGCTGGGCGGGTGCGGCGGTCTCGGTCTTGCGGCAGGCGAACAGGGCGAGGACGGCGATGGCGAGAGCAAGGTTCTTCATGGCGGGCGGGATTCTATTCGACCGGGGCGGCATGCTATCGTCGTCCACCGAGTGCCGAGGTCGCTGCCGTGATCATCGAATGCCCGAGTTGCCACTCGAAGTACCAGTACGACGAGGAGCGCTTCGAGCGGAAACCGTCGAAGAAGATCAAGTGCGCGCGGTGCCAGCACATCTTCGACATCCACAATCCCGCGTTCGCTCCCAAGCCCGCCGCTGACGTTGCCGGCGAGTCCACGTTCGCCTCGAAGGAGCGCACCAGCGCCGGCACGGCCAGGACGCCCGCGGTCCAGGACTCGACCGAGCAATCCCCGCTCCCGCAGCGGCAGACCGGCCGCCAGGATGCCCTGGCCCTGCAGCTCCCCACCGGCCGCCGCCTGTCCCTGGCCATCCTCGACGGCCCCGACGCCGGCAGCGTCTTCCGCATCGACAAGCCGAGCATCACCATCGGCCGCGCCAACGCCGATCTCACCCTCAACGACACCGAGGCCTCGCGCAACCACGCCTCGCTCGAGATCCGCGACACGACCGTCACCCTCATCGACCTCGGCTCGACCAACGGCACACTGCTGAATGGCGAGAAGATCACCGAGCCGGTGGAGCTGACGGACAAGTCGGAGTTTCAGGTGGGGGCCACGACGCTCATGCTGATCGTCACGGAGGACGCCTAGGTCACGGGGTCACGAGGTTACGGGGTTGCGAGGTGACCACCCCGTGACCCCGCAACCCCGTGACTCCGTAACTCCATGTCCGACCTCGCCACCCTCTACCGCCACCGTCAGCTCATCGCGACGCTCACGGCGCGCGACCTGAAGGCGCGCTATCGCGGGTCGCTGCTCGGGTTCTTCTGGTCGCTCGCCAATCCCCTGCTGCTCCTCGGCGTGTACACGCTCGTCTTCACGAAGTTCTTCCCCCAGCAGGTGGTCCAGCCGTATCCGCTCTTCCTCTTCGCGGGAATCCTGCCGTGGACGTTCTTCGCCGCGGCGGTGCTGGAGTCGACCACCTCGATCTCGGCGAACGCGGGGCTGATCAAGAAAGTGATGTTCCCGGCCGAGGCCCTGCCGCTGGTGGTGGTGCTCTCGCACCTGGTGCACTTCGCCCTGGCCATCCCGATCCTGCTCGCGGCCATCCTCGGCTTCGCCGCACTGGGGAAGTTCACCGTGAGCGCGACCATGCTCCTCGCGCCGGTGCTGATGCTGCTGCAAACGATCTTCATCGCCGGCATCGCCATGACCGTTTCCTCGGCGTCCGTGCTCTTCCGCGACCTGCGCGACATCATCGCCAACCTGATGCAGCTCGGGTTCTTCATCACCCCGATCATCTATCTCATCGACAACATCCACTCGCGGACGCTGCGCGCGCTGCTGCGCCTCAATCCGATGACGCCGTTCGTCGTGGCCTACCAGGACATCTTCTTCTTCGGCCGCCTGCCCGGCGCCGCGGACACGTTCCTGATCGTGGCGTACGCGCTGGTGTCGCTGCTGGTGGGCTTCTTCGTCTTCGATCGTCTCCGGGACACGCTGGCGGAGGCGATCTGATGACCGACTTCGCCCTGCGCCTGGAGAACGTCTCCAAGAGCTACCGCCTCTGGGGCCGGCGCTCGCAGTTCGCGACGCTGAAGAGCGCATTACTCAAGCGCGACGTGAAGCTCGCGCCCGAGGCCAGCGTGGCCGCGCTGCGCGATCTGTCGTTTCTCGTCGACCGCGGCGAGGCCTTCGGCATCATCGGCCGCAACGGCTCGGGCAAGTCGACCCTGCTGAAGGTGATCTCCGGCATCCTCAAGCCGAGCGCGGGCAAGGTGGTCGTGAACGGCCGCATCGCCGCTCTCATCGAGCTCGGCGCGGGCTTCCATCCCGAGATCACCGGCCGGGAGAACATCTACATCAACGGCATCATGCTCGGCCTGACCCGCCGCGAGATCGAGCAGCGCTTCGACCGGATCGTCGAGTTCTCCGGCATCGCCGAGTTCCTCGACCAGCCGGTGAAGACCTACTCCTCCGGCATGTACGTCCGCCTCGGCTTCGCCGTGGCCGTGCACGTCGATCCCGACATCCTCCTGATCGACGAAGTGCTCTCGGTCGGCGACGAGGAGTTTTCCAACCGCTGCATCGCCAAGATCCAGGAGATGAAGTACAAGGGCGTGACCCTGCTCTTCGTCACCCACCAGCTCGACCAGGTGCGCAACCTCTGCGACCGCGCCCTCTGGCTCGATCACGGCCAGCTCGAGGCCATCGGCGATCCGGCGCGGGTGGTGGACGCCTATCTCCAGGAAGTCAGTGGAGCGCCGAGCTTCAGCCCGCCGAATGAGGAAGAGGACGAAGACGGCGGGCTAAAGCCCGCCGCTCCGCCGGAGAAGCAGGAAGACGCCCACGACGAGGAGCGCTGGGGCAGCGGCGAGGTGATCATCAAGCGCGTCGCCCTCACCGACGACCACGGCCGCGAGCTGGTTGCCCTCGGCGCCGGCACGCCGGTCACCATCGACATAGACGTCGAGGCCCGCGTGCCGCAGGAGGACTTCGTCTTCGGCATCGGCATCTACCACGCCGACGGCTCGTGCGTGTACGGCACGAACACGGCGCTGGAGGGCTACATCCCGCAGCAGCTCGCGGGGACCGGGCGCGTGCGGTTCGTCATCCCCTCGCTCGATCTCGTCGGCGGGACCTATCGCTTCGACGCGGCGGTGCACGCCAAAAACGGCCGTGTGTATGACTACCGGCGCAACGTCATCCGGGTGATCGTCGGCTCCAGGGTGCACGACACCGGCGTCTATCGTCCGAAGCACCACTGGGCGTTCGAAGGCGGAGTTGCGTTCAAGACCCTCGATCCGCTCAACCGGAATGTGCCGGAGCCGATCGCCGAGGCGATGCGCGGCATCGAGCCGCCGCCGAATCCGCGGAAGAAAAAGAGATGAGACCTCGGCTCACCGATCCCGCGACCATTCAGCGCATGGTCGCCGAGCACGGGCGCTGGTGGCACGAGATCGAGCTTGCGCCGGGCATCGTCACTCCCGGCGACGACTCGAACCGCATGAAGCTGCCGATCCTCGACAGGATCGGCCTTCCGCGAGACCTGAGCGGCCTGCGCGCGCTCGACATCGGCTGTTCCGACGGCTACTTCTCGTTCGAGATGGAGCGCCGTGGCGCATCGGTCTTGGCCATGGACTTCGTGCCGGAGACCTACACCGGATTCGCCACGGCGCGCGAGATTCTCGGCAGCGACGCCGAGTACATGATGGAGAACGTCTACAACCTCACGCCCGAGAAGCACGGGCTGTTCGACGTCGTGCTGTTCCTGGGCGTGCTGTACCACCTGCGCAAGCCGCTGGCCGCGCTCGATTCCATCCGCTCGGTCCTGCGTCCGGGCGGGCAGCTCTTCGTCGGCACGATGATGATCGACGAGTACTTTCTGCTGCCGGACGGCACGGTTACGACGCTCGCCGCGGTCAACCCTCTCCTGGCCGAGGTTCCTCTCTGGCAGGCCTATCCCGGCGACAGCCTGAACGGCGACTTCACCAACTGCTTCGCCCCCAACCGCCGGGCCCTGGAGGTCGCTCTGTCCGAGGCGCAGTTCCAGGTCGACCAGCTCGAGGTGGTCTCGATGGGCGGCTACGCGCGGGCGACCGCCGTCGAAGATCCGACCGCGGCGAAGTATCAGCGCCTGGACGCCCGGTTGGAACAGACGGAGTTCGACCCCTCGGTGCCGTATTTTCTGGACGAGCAGGACGCCGTGCACGAGGTCACACCGCGGCGACACCCACCGGATGCCTCTGAAAAATCGCCGGTGAAGCGCTGGTGGAAATTCGGCAAACCGGAATAACGGAGGGTCCGCCCCTCGGCGGACCCTCCACGGATCGAATTACCAGCCCATCGAGCGAACGGTGAACGTCTGCCACGAGCCGATGCTCGATGCATCTGCATAGAAGAACAGGTCACCCGGCCCTCCGCCGTTCATCGGGTATGCGTAATGACCGGTGGATGCCCGCAGGGCGATGGTATTGCCGAAGTTGATCGCTCCGGTGCCTGAGGTCTTGATGACGGTAAAGTCTTCCCAGCCGAGGGCGTGCGTCGCCGTCGCGTCCATGTATCCGCCGCCGCCGTCATAGGCCATGAAGTAGTTGCCGCGCCAGGTCATGACGTTGACCGGGTCGTTGGACATGAGTGAGCCGCCGTTGCGATCGACGATCGTCAGATACTCCCACTCCCGGATCCATGGTGCATTTGCGCGAATGGCGTAGCCGCCTCCTTCATCAGGCGAGACGTAGTAGCCGCTGGACGCCTGCAGGGCTACGTGATGCAGGCTGTCCTGCAGCAGTTCCTGAAAGTAGTCGTATACCGGCGGCTTCGTCCCGTCAGCGCGGATCAGCCAGATTCCGCTGAACGCGCTGTTGGGAGGAGGAGCGGAACCGTATGCGTCCTGGTAGTTGTCGAACGTCTGCCAGTACAGCATATAGCGGACGCCCCAGCCGAGGCCGATCTCGGTCATGCGGCGGATGTACTCTTTGTGAGCGACACCGTCCCCGCCATGCTCTGACAGCTCGCCGGAGCCGTACTCACCGATGTAGATGTTGAACTTCCCATACAAGGTGCTGTCCGGTGCCCGGGCGGCGATGTAATCGAGTGCGGCGGTCAGGCTGTAGGGATCGTGGTTGATGTCCCATATCGAGTACGAGTAGAGGTCGCATTGAGTCCAGGGAAGGACATCATCGACCATGGTGTAGCCGCCGGGGTTTCCAGTGAGAGGCCCGTAGACGTTGTTGACCTCTGCCGCGTGCACGACCTTGGCGGTCGCAGTGGGGTTATTGGCGCGAGCCTGCGTTACTCCCAGCTGGCGTGCATTGATCCAGTCCCGCATGCCCAGCACCGCGGTCCAAGGGTCGGCAGGAACCGACACGCCGCAGCAGTCGCCGCGCAGCAGGTGATCGCCTTCCCAGTTCTGCAGAACGAAGGTCTTGTTCGTCGAACCGTACGTGCGAAGCAGGTAGTCGGCCAGATTGAACATCGCCTTGCGTTCCTGTTCTTTCTCGACGTCCGTCATCCCGTCCTGGAACACCTCGTCGTCGTTAACGTTGTTCGGCAGGACGACGAGGACGTACGTCGTGAAGTTCGGATTGCTGAAGAGCGTGGAGTACTGCGGCGTCTGCGCGAGCGTGACGAGCCGATGATCCGTGTCCCACAGCGGAATCGCGCCGAAGGATGGGCGGGTGAACGGATAGAACGCCTGCGCATTCGGGTGAAACCATACTTTGATGACTCGTGTGCCCAGTTGGGTCAGAGCGGCCGCGCCTTCGTTGAGGTAATCGTTGTTCCCGCCTGTGTACCACTGGCTGAAGGTATAGCCTCCCTGCGAATGGGTGGCACCTACGATGTCGCGAATTTCAGCCGCGCGAAGGGCCGGCACCGTCAGAAAAACGGCACTCATTGCCATTACGATGAAGCGTCTCCACAAATTGTGCATAGGGTCTCCGGAATGAATTGGTATCAATCCGTCCGGGAACGAGGCGATTACGCGGCGTATTGCCTGTTGGGTTTGCTCGTGAGGCCGAGCATTGTCACTTCTGTGACAAGAAGAGACGTGCTCTGGCTGTCGAACTGCGCCGGAAATGATCAGCGCTTCTTCCGCGCCGCCGGCAGCTCGATGCGGCCGATCGTCTCCGCCAGGGGCGCGGTGAACCAGATACTTCGATCGCGGCCGATGGCGATCGCGTCCGGATAGAGCGTGGGATCCGGCAAGGCGATCTCCACGACCCTGCCGGCGGGGTCGATGGAGCCCACCTGCGTCGGGGAGTAGGTGATGAACCAGATCCGTCCGTCGCGCGCCGCGGCGAGATCCATTGCCGGCCTGCTGATGGGGAGCTCCGTCATCTCGCCGGCGGTGGTGATCCGCCCGATCGCGGCGTGCATGCCTTGCGTGAACCAGAGAGCGCCGTCACGGCCGGCGACGATCTCCTCCGGCATGCGGCCGGATCCGGGGAGCGCGAACTGCGTGATCACGCCGTCGGCGGTGATGCGGCTGACATTGTTCCCTTCGCGCTCCGTGAACCACATCGCGCCGTCGGAGCCGGCGGCGATGCCCCACGGCCGCGGTCCGGGCGGCAGTGGCGGAATGGCGGGCCTCACGTAGGAAACGCCGAACCACTGCGCGGATCCGTCGGGACCGTATCGGACGATTGCGTCGCCGCCGTAGGTCGTGCACCAGAGCGCTCCATCGGGGCCCGCGGCCATGCCGACGCACCGGTACGTCTTCTCCACCCGCTCGATCGTCCCGTCCTCGCCGATCTTCCAGAGGACCGGGAACGTCCAGTCGCTCGCCCACATCGTTCCGTCCGGCCCATAGGCCAGACCGAATGGGTTGGCACCCTCCGGAAAAGGAAAGAGCGTGATCGTGCCGCCGCTGGTGATGCGTCCGAGCTCCGCGCCGAAGGTCGACGTTTGGGTGATGAACCACATCGCGCCGTCGCGGCCGGCCAGCATGGCATGCGGACGGTTCTCGGAGTCGCCTCCGCGCGGGACGTTGAAGAAGGTGACCCGCGGCTCCGCCAGCGTCGCGGCGAGGACGAGGGCGAGGACGGTCGCACTCATGGCCGCGATTCTACGACTACAATCCGCGAGCGGAGGTCCACCCCATGAACATGCCGATCGTCATCATCGTGGTCATCCTCGGCCTGTACATCCTCAGCTCCATCAAGATCCTCCCCGAGTACGAGCGCGGGGTCATCTTCCGGCTCGGACGGCTGCTGCCGGAGCCGAAGGGGCCGGGCATCTTCCTGGTGTTCGCGCCGATCGACAAGATGGTGAGGATCTCGCTGCGCCAGGAGGCCTTCGAGGTTCCGCCGCAGGACATCATCACCCGCGACAACGTGACCCTGAAGGTGAACGCGGTCGTGTTCCTGCGGGTGGTGAATCCGTCGCGCGCGGTGGTCGAGGTCTTCGACTATCGCTACCAGACCTCCCAGTTCGCCCAGACCACGCTGCGCTCGGTCCTCGGCGAGGTGGAGCTCGACGACGTGCTCGCCCACCGCGACAAGCTGAACGCCAGCGTCCAGCGCATCCTCGACGAGCACACCGAGCCCTGGGGCGTGAAGGTGTCCAACGTCGAGGTCAAGCAGGTCGACCTGCCGGAGTCGATGCTGCGGGCCATGGCCAAGCAGGCCGAGGCCGAGCGCGAGAAGCGGGCCAAGCTGATCCACGCCGAGGGCGAGTTCGCGGCCTCGCAGCGCCTGGCCGAGGCGGCGCACGTGCTGGCCACCGAGCCGACGACCATGCAGCTCCGTTACCTGCAGACCCTCACTGAGATCGGCGTGGAGAAGAACACCACCATCGTCTTCCCGCTGCCGGTGGACATCCTCGCCGGCCTGGCCAATCTGGCAAAGAAATGAAAGAGCTGCTGATGATGGAGGCGGCGCTGTTCCAGCTGCGCGCCGCCGTGGGGGACGACTTCGAGCTCATGCAGATCCGCATCGGCGCGGACGTGCTGGCGAACGCCATCCGGGCGGCGAAGGATCAGGAGCTGAACGCGGCCCGGGTAAACGACATCGAGTTCGCCCTGAACGACCTCGTCGCCGCCGTCGACGACGCTGGGGCGCCGGACCATCTCGTCGGCCTCGTGGCCATGCTCGAGAACGACGCCGCCGCCCTGCGCAACGCGGTGGCGCTGCCGAAGGAGCTGCTGGCCGCCCTTCGCGACCTGCAGACGAAGCTCCGCGCGCGGGCGAAGGCCATGGAGCGCAGTCAATATCGCGCGGAAGGGACGCCGGAGGCGCCGCTGCCGCACCCGCCGGAGGAGCTGCGCGAGGAGGCCATCCCTCTCGCCCGCCAGCTCGCCGCGGCCGGATTCGACACGCCGTCGCTCGACCTGCTCGTCGCCGATCCGGACGAGCTGCGCTACCACACCATCAACGAGATCGTGGACGAGCTGGACGTCATCGCCGGGATGTAGTGGAGCGGCGGGCGTTAGCCCGTCGTCAGAGCAGCCCTGCCGCCTTCCACTGCTCGATCTGCTCCCGCCCGTGCTCGTAGCCGCACTGCTCGAGGGCGTCGATGGCCTCGAACTCGAGCAGGCCGAAGCGCTCGATGGGCGGATGGAAGACCAGATCGGCAGTGCTGAGCGCGTCGGCCTGGCGGCGCGAGCTGGCCAGGAGCGACGCCCGGAGGAGGATCTCGATCATCGACGGGAACGGCACGCGCTGCCGCCATGGCAGCTTGCCGCGGAGCATCTCCCACGGCGAGGGAATGCGCGAGCAGGCGAAGGACTGATCCTCCTCCACCGTGACCTCGGAGGCGATGACCCGGCCGCAGCCGAACCGGCGGATGACGTCGGCGGGCACGTTGTCGAGGAAGGCGCCGTCGACGAGGAGGCGTCCGTTCTCGACCACCGGCGCGGCCACGCCGGGCACGGACGCGCTGGCGGTCACCGCCCTCTGCAGGGAGCCGGACGTGTGCACGACCGTGCTGGCGGTGGAGAGGTCGCTGGAGACGCAGTAGAAGCGCAGCCAGAGGTCCTCGATCTGGGTCTCGCCGTACATCATCCGCGTGCACTTCTCCGTGCCTTTGCTGCCGAGGACAGAGATCATTGGGACGGTGTACTCGCTCTGGGGGCGGATCTTCAGCCACACCTCCCGGTTCATCTCCAGCATCTTCCGCGGCGTCCAGCCCATGGCGTATTGCGCGGCCATCGACGCGCCCATGCTCGTGCCGCCGATGGCGTCGACGGCCAGGCCGGTCTCGCTCATGGCCCGGAGGACGCCGATGTGGGCGAAGCCGCGGGCGCCGCCACCGCCGAGGACCAAGCCGACGGCGCGGCCGGCGAGGAAGCGCGCCAGGCGGTCGAAGTCGGCGTCGCGGTCCCAGCGGATCTTGTAGTGGTCGTCGAGCTCGCGTCCGGAGAGCCATCGGCTCGTCTGCGACGGTACGCAGTCGCCGTTCGGATAGAGGAGGACCAGCGAGCGCTTCGGCGCGCCGACGCGCTCGAAGTGGTCGAGGAGGCGCTCGATCTCCCGCGGCCTGGAATCGTCGCCGGCGTCGGCGACGATCACCACCCGATCGGCCATGCGCAGGCAGCGCTCCGTCCACTCCGACATCGCCGGGTCGGCCTGATAGACCACGAAGCGGTAGCGCGTCTCCTGCTCGTTGAGCCAGGCCACGAGCATGGCGTCGTGCGGGTGCTCCTCGGGCACGCGGGCGATGCCCGGAACGGCCAGCCGGCGCT